>CALMGJ010000015.1 GCA_937863565.1 uncultured bacterium
TCTCAACTGTCAACTATCAACTTCTTCTCATTCTTCATTGTTCATTATTCATTTTTCACTGCGTTTCGCCCAACTCTCAATTCTCAATTTATTTAAACCCGTTAACCCGTTAACCCATTAACTGTGTAATGATCTAATATGCCATTTATCATTCTTCATTTTTCATTCTTCATTTTTTTAACTCTCAACTGTCAACTATCAACTTCTTCTCATTCTTCATTGTTCATTATTCATTTTTCACTGCGTTTCGCCCAACTCTCAATTCTCAATTTATTTAAACCCGTTAACCCGTTAACCCATTAACTGTGTAATGATCTAATATGCCATTTATCATTCTTCATTTTTCATTCTTCATTTTTCACTGCGCTTCGCCTAACTCTCAACTCTCAACTCTCAATTTCTTCTCATTCTTCATTGTTCATTATTCATTTTCACTGCGCTTCGCCTCTATCCTCTCTTATATTCTTCATTTCTCATTTTTCATTCTTCATTTATCATTTTCCTCATAATAATACGAATAATCTATCCCTTTCATATAGATTTCGCGGCTATTGATCTTGCCTGTCAGGGCACTTTTAAGCAGTTTACTTATCCCGGCGCTGTCGGCAGGAGCTTTTACCATGGCGTCAAGATATTTGTTCTTTGCGATCTTGCTCCAATCCACGCATTTTTTTATCCGTTTTTTCAGCATCAGATCAAGCCATATGCGGGCGCTTCGTCCATTGCCTTCCATAAACGGGTGGGCTATGTTCATTTCCACATATTTTTCTACAATTTCGTCAAAGGTGTTTTCCGGCATTTGTTCTATACGCCGCAATGTATCGTCCAGGAACCGTGCCATTGCGAATTGAAAGCCGTCTTTGGAAATGTTCTTCTTCCGTATCTGCCCGGCAAAATCGTATAATCCTCCGAATAAATATGCGTGGATCTGCCGCAATCCTTTGATCGTGCCCACTTCTATGCCGTCTATGAAAGAGCTCTCAAATAGGCCGTACGCCTTCAGCTTGCTTTTGCCGTCAATGGTCTCATCACTGTATGTGAACCATTCAATAAAACGGTTTGCGGATCTCGACGGGAATTGCTTGCCCAAAGCAATGATCCCATCATAGTCCAGCATATCGCTTAAGTATCTTTTGCCGTCTTTGGCGACGAGTTTCAGTTGGGTAGTGGCGCTAACCAACTGACTGTTCTCCTTCCTCAGTTTCGCCTTGAGGTATTTCCAGTAATTTCTTGTTTTAACATAATCGTCTTGGTCTGAAAGAACGGCCACGATGTCCAAGACGGAAAACCACCACTTGGAATTCTTCTCATCCCAAACGGCGCGCACTTCACGGTCATCATAAAAACGGATAGATATCTTACTCATATTTTCTAAAGTTGGTGATCCCTTTCATATTATAATTATATCACTTTCCCCCATAATTGCAAGAGAAAGAGGATATTTCAATGGGGATCTTTATTGCGTTTCACCCCTAACTTCGATTCTCGCTTCGCTCAATTATTTCATTAACGAGTTGACAAGAAGCTTGTCTGCGAGTTAACGAGTTTATAAAAAAATCATTCCCTTTTTCAACCCGTTAACCCGTTAACCCATTAACTGTGTAATGGTCTAATATGCCATTTATCATTCTTCATTTTTCATTCTTCATTTTTTTTAACTCTCAACTCTCAACTTATTTAAACTCTTCACTGCGCCTATCCTCTAACTTCTATGTTTTGCAACTATCGTCCCTCTACCTTCATTTTCTTCAACAGCTCGTCGACCGATATTAACGCGATATGCGAAACAGAATCAGATGCCGCATACGGTATTATTAGATCGCCATTGAGAATTATAGAACCACAGCTGTACACTACATTCGGAACATATCCTTCCCTTTCTTTTTCCGAAGGAGTAATAAGGGGTTCTTCCAGGCGGGCGATCACCCTGGAGGGATCTTTTAAATCCAGAAGCATTGCCCCGATGGAATATTTCCTCATGGGGCCCACGCCGTGGGTCAGCAGTATCCAGCCCTGTTCCGTTTCCAAGGGCGAACCGCAATTGCCTATTTGCACAAATTCCCAATGTTTTTCCGGTTGTTTTATTTTAACGGACTCATACCAGAAATGTATATTGTCGGAATACATCAAGTAAAGGCTCTTCCCGTCGATCCTCGCTATCATGGCATATTTGGAATTTATTCTTCTCGGGAAAAGGGCCATGCCTTTGTTCTGAACCATCGGACCGTTCAGCGTGATCATCTTGAAATGATGAAAATCCTTTGTCTCGATCAGTTGGGGTATGATATCAAGGCCGTTATACGCGGTATATGTCGCATAATAGGTTATTTCTCCGTTATCATCCCTGAAGCGGACAAATCTTGCATCCTCTATCCCGTTGCTCTCGCTTTTCGAAACCGGGAACAGCACCCTTTCCGAGATCAGATGGTCCGGCGCGAATACCACTTCGTAATTACACTTCGCAAGCCAGTTAATGCGGTCTATGACCCTTTCCCTTTCCGAGACAGTCATTATGTTCTCTTTTTTCACTTCATCCATTACTTTCCTGATCTCGTCGAAGGTGAAATTATCCTTCAATCTCGCAAATACCGTTTTTGTCACATCATTCGAAAAACCTATTTCTTTCAGTTTGCGCACAAAGAGCGCTTTTTCATAGACGGGATCCAGTATCATTTTCGGAGTGTCAACATACCGGCTGGTCGGCTCGAGAAAAATATCATTACTCTTATTTATGACCGCGCTTCTGAATACGATAGAGGAGATATGTCCTTCTCCCGTCGCCCGGAAACTGAATATCACCCTTGTTTCATCTTTCTTCAGATCGTTCTGCTTCGGGTAGATCACCACGGACGGGTTGAAGAGAGCCGTCGACTCAATGGAGTATTCCATCGTAAAATATGAGCCGATCAATAATTTTTTTTCATTCGACAGAGAGTCCGGATCGTTTATATACTCTTTTACTTCGTTAAAATGCCTTATTAATATCTCCTCGAGTTTCTTGTGCCTTTTTGAGAATTCGGCATATACGCGGGACAGGATAATTTTCGTCTCGGGATCCCCCATGGACAGGACCATGTTGAGCGTATTTTTTATCAATTCTTCTCTGCCGGGTTTAAATAACCTTGCGATGACGCGCGTCTTGTCCGGCTTAATATCCTCGAGTTTCGCGCTGAATATCTGGTTGGCAGGCATTAGATCGCGCTTTTTATCAAGTCTTCTGCTTTTAATAATAATGGGGCCGCTTCCGGTGAACGAGGAGATTTCGTTTTTTTTCACATGATCATTTGGCATATTTTTCCCTTTTTAATACAACCGCCACTTTCATATATTCAGGTTTTCCACTTCATATTCCTCTATCATGGCAAGAAGCGCGGTAAAGAATGAAACGGTGCTTTCCCCGCCCTGATTCGAGCTTACGCCTTCCCGCATCAGCCCGTCCGAACAGCCCTTGGTCTCATAATCATATAAGGACATTCCCATATCGTTCTCGCCCATGAACCAGTAAAAAGACGTTTTCATTTTCCTCAGGTATTCGCTGTCGTTCGTTACCCGATAAGCGGATTGGAAAGCAAGCGTCATCGCCGAGGCATCGATCGGTTGTTGATCGAATTTCGCTCTCTTTTCGTTTTTCCTATACCACCCGTTGCTACCGATAATGGACAGATGGCCGTATTTGAAAGTGTTCTCCACAAGAAAATCCAGTGTTTCTTTCGCCGTTTTTAGATATCTTTCGTCGTGAAGTATCGTGTATGTCTGAAAAAGTGCCGTGGAGATAATGCCATTGTCATAGCAAAGGATATCTTCGAACCATTTCCAGTCGGGGTCTTTTCTGTTATTATACATATTAACAAGATGGTCGGCACACTCTTTCAGCAGGAATGAGATCCCCTCGTCTGCCTGGAAACATCTGAGGTATGATACGAGGCCGAGTATCGCCAGAGCTTTGCCGCGCAGATTCAATTTATTCACATGCGGAAGCGCTTTTCTGAAACAATCGACGGCAAGAGAGCGGTATGAATCAGTCGGCGGACGCCAAATGAGATATCCGAGCGCCTGCATTGCTCTCCCGAAAGAATCGTCGGACCCCGTATCGTCAAGATACCGGCGCTGATAATCCATAAAATTGCGGAACTGTCCGTCGGGGGTCTGCATATAGTGCGTAAAGCTCATATAATTCGAAAGCAATTTTTTCGCATCGGCATTTTTAAGCAGATAATAAGCTTCCGCGCACAGCATCATCGCCCTTGCATTGTCATCCAGGCAGTATCCGGTGTTTCTGTCTGGTATGATATATTTCGCATGTTGTATCAGTCCCGTACTATCGGTCAATCTTTTCATATGGGTAAGATCAAAAAGCGGCAAACGCAACAGCGACAATGATGTGTTCAGAACCCCTTTTCTCTTCGGGGTGTTCTTTACCACTTCCATGAAATTATCCAAGTATATCTTCGAGACCTTTCCCCAGAACATCTGCCTGCCGAAGCTGCGGGTTTTTTTCTGCATTTTCTTCATCTCGCTCTTATTTGTCAGAATGTCTTTCAGAACAAGAGTAAGTTTTTCCGAATCATAAAAATCTATAAGCCGTCCGCGACCATCTGAAAGCAGTTCTTTCGCGTACCAGTAAGGCGTTGAAACTATTGCTTTGCCCGCGCTGACGGCATAAGCGAGCGTCCCGCTGACGATCTGCGCTTCGTTTATATAGGGAGTGATATAAATATCCGCCGCCTGCAGCCATGAATATAGTTCGTCGATAGCCACGAAGCGGTTGTCAAAAACGACATTGGAATTCAATTTTAACTTTTCAACCAGCCTTATGAGGCTTGCCCTGTACTGCTCCCCGTATTCCCGTTTAATATTGGGATGTGTGCTGCCCAGAATGACATAGATGAGATCGGGGAAATCCGCCACAACACCCGGGAGGGCTTTTATGACCGTCTCGATCCCCTTGTTCGGGCCGAGAAGTCCGAAGGTCAGCAATATGTTCCTTCCTTCGAGTTTAAACCTTTTCTTATGCTGTATCGTATCCAGCAAAGTGAAATCGGGCGTTCCATGCGGAATCATCGCTATCTTTTCCGGTTTTATGCCGTATATGTCTTTCAGAAATTGAACCGCAAGATTACACATGACTATTATCTTGCTCGATCTGGCCGCGATCTCCTGTATTATTTTTTTCTGGTTTGGCGTCGGGGATTTCAGTACCGTATGCAGGGTGACCACAACCGGAATATTTAATCTTGAGATCAATGAAAGGATATATATCCCGTCCCAACCGCCGAAGATCCCGTATTCGTGCTGGATGCAGACGATATCCGCATTACTCGTATTGATAAGGTTCGCCGCTTCAAAATAATCTTTCTGCATTGCTTGATCGATCGTAAATGTAACTCTCGGCGGATAATTATACCCGTTTTCATTGTCGTTCATTGCCATAACGAATACATGGGATTTTGAACTTACCAGTTTTGCCGTTGCCTCGCATAGATCGGTCGTGAATGTGGCTATCCCGCATATCCGCGGAAGGTAATTTCCGATAAAAGCGATATTCAGGTTTTTTTTAACCATTTCCGGTATATCCCTCGTAAGTAGACAGATAAAGGATTAAAATATACTGTCCGTATTCAAATAAAAACATACGATTGTAAGTACTTGTTCCCATTATTATCAGTATACCATTTTCGCTTGTATATATCAAGGCATTAATCGCGCTTTAATATTTCACGCTATGTGAATCACAATTTTTGTCCGAGATCCTGAGCTTTTACTTTATACCATTCTGAGCGCTCTATCCTTGACATTCCGGATTTAGCGATTGCAATCCGTTAACCGGACAACTGCGCAATTGTATTTTTATTATTAACTCCACACTTCGTACTCCACACTCCACACCGCG
>CALMGJ010000016.1 GCA_937863565.1 uncultured bacterium
GGCGGGTGACCGTCTGCGAGTTAACGAGTTTAAAAAAGTGAATAACGAATAGTGAAAAGCAGAGCGGCAAGGCCGCGGTGTGGAGTGTGGAGTACGAAGTGTGGAGTGGGAAAGAAAGACAATTAAGAATGGATAATTGAGAATGGATAGTTGAAAAAAAGGATTGAATACTGGATTACCGGGTCAAGTCCCGTAAGAACAGGTGAAGCCCGATAATGACGAAGGAAGAACGGGATTTCCGTCTTCGTATAAATGACAACAAAAAAATGAATGGCAAAAGAGAAAAGTGAATAAGGGAGATTGCCACTCTAAAATCGGGGAAAAACACCCCGGCTTCTTCCCGGAAAAGTGGAGAAAAAAGAGAAAAAAACGCTTGAATTCGAGGTGAAAATCCCATATAATACATAACATTTATATATTTAAGTGAGGAGCACGATATGGGCGAAAATCCTTTTGAAAAGATCAAAGAAACGGAAAAAGAACTCGAGGCTCATCTTGAGCAGGTGCGCAAGGAAATATCCCAACTTTTCATAAAATTGGAAGATGAAACGGAAAAAATCAAGGCCCGGATGTCAAAAGAACTTTCCGAGTTCACGGGAAAGAGAGAAGACGAACTAAAAAAGGAATATGAAGAGAGGATAAACGCTCTTCGGAATGAAATCGAACAGAAGAGGGCCGAGATCGAGCGCACTGTCAAAGAAAAATCCAAAGAGATAATAGAGAAGATAACGAAGGAGATCCTCAAAGATGGCCATTAGAAAGTTCTCGAAAATAGAACTCATAGGGCTGAAATCAGAGAAGGTGAGGATCATGGAGACCCTGATGGATCTCGGAGTTGTACATCCCATCGAAAGCGAGGAGCAGTTCACTGAAACCGGAGATGAGAAGCTCCTGGATACGCTGAGCAAACTCGAGGCCATTTACGAGAATGTGAAACCGTTTGCCGAAGGCGGCTCACCGCTTGCCGGGGAAAAGATCATCGTTGCCAAAAGCGAAATGAAAGCAAATATCATGACGCCTTCGGAGATCGACGGTCTTTTCGAGAAGATAAAAGAACATCTGAACGAGGAAAGGGCAAAAGCTGTTGAGATCAATACGCTGAGGCACTATATCGAAAATCTTACTCCTTTTTGCGAACTTACATTTCCTCTTGAGAATATAGGGAACACCTTGAACACGACCTCGAAGGTCTTCAGTTCCGGCTCCCGGACGGATGAACTGAAGACGGCGCTTGAGAATATCCCAGCTTCCCTGCTTATAAAAACGGGAACGAGCCAGTTCAAGGACAATTTCATCTTCATATGCGAGAATTCCGCGAAAAAGCCGGCGGAAGAGATCATGTCCAAATTCGAAGTGGAATATGCCGATATAAAGAATTTAAAGGGCATACCCTGCGAGGAAATGGAAAAAGCCCGAAAGACAGCGGATGAACTTACAGCCGCGCTTGAAGAAGAAAAGGATGTTCTGAAGAAATATGCCGACTCGCTGGACCGCGTGAAAAAAGCTATAGATCATTACGAGAACGAGAACAGGAAACTTTCGATACTTGCCGGCCTGCCGCAAAGCGGATCGACTTTCTATATCAAGGGCTGGGTGCCCGGGGATCAAGCGGCAAAGACCGAAAAAGCCCTGGCCGATAAGTACGGCGACAGCATCTTCGTCAGATTCTCCGATCCCGAACCCGGGGAAGATATCCCTGTGGCGTATAAGAACTCGGCTTTCGTTGAATTCTACGAATCGATCACGGATATGTATTCAAAACCCGCTTACGGAGAAATGGACCCGACCCCTTATCTTGCGCTTTTCTTCACCTTCTTCTTCGGGTTCTGCCTGACCGATGCGGGATATGGGCTTTTGATCACGCTAGGCGCCGGTTTCATCATATTCAATAAAAGAACAAAAAAGCTTCTCGGCAACGGGATAAAAACAATATATGTATTCTTCTTCTCAGGCATCCTTGCCATTGTTATGGGAGTGATAACGGGAAGCTTCTTCGGCATAACCCTGCCTGAGGCGGTAAGGACGGTCGTGCCGCTCGATCTGAGCATAGACAATCTCGGACAGACGGCCATACCCTTTTTGAAACTTTCGATCTACATAGGCGCGCTCCAGGTGGCCGTGGGGTATACGGTCAATATCATCAATCAGATCAAAAAAGGCAATACCGTGATGGGGCTTCTCCAGAATGTGCCCTATCTCGTGATGATCATATCAGGAATAAAACTCGTGGCCCTCGTTATGGGTTCCAAGGTGAACGCGTCGATCTGGGCTCCGCTTTTTCTGGGCGCAGTGCTGTGCAACCTGCTCTTCGCGGCTCCCGAATCCAAGGGCATCAAAAGGTTGATGAAGGGCGCCTATTCGGCCCTTTTCGGTATCACGGGGCTTTTGGGGGATATACTCTCCTATATGAGGCTTTTCGCCCTCGGGCTCTCTACCGGCATACTGATCTTTGTTATCAATACCGTTGCGGGAGTGCTCGTTGAACTGCTCGGCATTTGGGGATACATTCCCGCCGTTATCCTGATCGTAGTATCTCACTCGATCAATCTTGCTTTGAACATGCTCGGTGCATTCGTGCATTCGCTGAGGCTCCAGTTCGTTGAATTCTTCCAGAAATTCTACGAGGGCGGCGGCGAATCATACGAACCGATAAGGAACGATTACAGATTCATCGTTATGGATGATAATAAATAGGAGGCTTTATGGCAATAGATGTTGTATGGGCTTTGGCCGGTATCTTTTGCGCGGTAGTGCTGGCCGGCATCGGTTCAGCCAGAGGCGTCGGCCTGGCGGGTCAGGCGGCCGCGGGCGGCATGAGTGAAACGCCGCAGAACTTCGGTAAATACCTGATCCTTGTCGCCCTTCCGGGAACTCAGGGCATCTACGGTTTCGCGATAGCGTTCTTGTTCTTCCTGCGCCTTAATGCTGTCAAATTCATGCTGGCGCCCGGCACGGGGCTCTATTTTCTGCTGGGATCGCTTCCCGTCGCGCTCGGCGGCCTCGTATCCGGCATATTCCAGGGTATGACATGCGCATCGGCGATCATGATGACCGGGAAGCAGCCGAAGGAATCGACAAAGGGACTCATCTTCGCCGTCATCATAGAGTTCTACGCGATCCTCGGTTTTGTTATCTCGTTCTTCGTGTGGCTGTGGCTCCTCCAGAGCGACGCTATCCTTCCCAAATAATAAAGGGGTTCTATGTCACTTGAAGAAATAATCAAGAAGATAGAGACGGATTACGCCGAAAGGGAGAAACAGCTCCGCGAAAAAGCCCAATCCGATTACCTTGAGAAGCTCGAAACCGCGAGAAAGAAGTTACAGGCGAAATTCGAAAATGACAGGGAACACGCCGATACCGAGCTCAAGGCAAAGTACGGAAGAATGTACATGTCGCGCAATTCCGCTTTGAAGCTTGAAATAAACAAGTTCAAGAGCGATCATATCGAGAGGATCTTCGATGATCTTCACGGGTACATCAGCGGCCTTTCCGAAAAGGAGTATTCCGGCATCTACCTTCATTTTGCCGACGACCCCGCCATCAAGAACATCACGAGATGCAGGCTCGGGAAAAAGGAAGGGAAACTCGGCAAGGAGTTCTTCCTTGCGCTTAAGAAGAAGACCGGCGCAGAGATCAAGGATACTGAGAAGGCCGAGGATTTCGATCTGGGCATCGTCTTGAGCGGCAAGGATTTTGATATCAACCTCTCCCTTGAAGAGATCGTAAAGAAAGTAAGGGAAGCCCGGTTCACCGAGATCGTGAAGAAGATATTCAATGAGTGAGAAGACCTTCTATCCTTACTTGAAATTCGATCCCGCATACGCGTACGCGAGCGCGCGTGTACGAGCTCTGGAGGCGAGATTCCTGGATGCCGCGAAGATCCGCAAACTCGTGATATCCAAGGATGTGAAACACTTCATCGGGGAGATGTCGGATTCTCCGTATAAGAAGTACATCGATAAACTCGAGAAGCATCTTGAATTCGAGGATATGCTTTTCTCCGTGTTCAAGGATGTGATCGAAGAACTTTCGGAGCTTTCTTTGAACAAGGACCTCCGGGATTACTTCAATCTGTACTTTGACGTATATAATATCAAGATGATATTCAAATCGGATAGATTCCGACTATCTGCCGAAGAGAAGCTCTACGATTACGGCAATATCGGAAGAGCGGCCCTCAACCCGGACGGCTCTTTGGATATATCGAAGGTGCCGAAGCGTTTTCTGGGCCTTTTCGAGCAACTCAGGGCCGCCGGCGAAAAGCAGAGGACCGAGCTCATAGTCAATGAGATAGTGGACGAGTTCTATTTTTCGGAGATAGCAAGATACGCGAAACTCTTGAAGTCGGACTTTCTGCTGAACCTCAATATGCATACGATAGAACTCACCAACGCGCAGACCCTTCTCCGTCACAAACTGTACAATTTTCCGCATGTGCGTTTCATAAGCGGCGGCTTCACCTGCCTGTCAACGCTGGAGCGGATGAAGGAACATCCGTTCTCCGAGATCGTTAAATACTTCTCCCAGAAAGGATACTCGGAACTGTTCGAGAAAAGCCAGGATGATGCAAAAGTGATGCGCGATTTCATCCGGAATATACGGACTTTCACTCATGATCTCATCTGGGAGACGCAGTACCTTCCGATGGGCATCGAAATACTGATAGTCTATTTTTACAGGAAGAGGGACGAACTGAGGACGCTGAGAAAGATATTCTTCGCGAAGCTCCGCAATATAGGAAAAGACGAACTTGTAGGAATCATATATGACTAAGATAGCGATAGTGGGCGACAGGGAGACCGTATTCCCGTTCCAGGCAGTAGGCTTCGATATAGTGATCGCCGACGCTTCGGACATAAAGGATAAATTCAGGGATATACTGACCTCGGATAAGGCAGTGATATTCATCACTGAAGATCTGGCGATACATGTTGAAAAGGAACTTGAAGTATCGATGAAAAAGCCGTTCCCGATAGTCACGCTCATTCCGTCCATCTCGCAGGAACAGGGTTCCCGGGAGGACATTCTGCGTCTCATTGAAAAAATAGTGGGACCGAACATAATGAAAGAGGAATAGAATATGAAAGATAAGATGATCGAAGGCAAGATCGTGAAGATCTCAGGACCCCTTGTCGTTGCGGGGGGGATGGGTAATGTAAACATGTTCGATGTCGTGAAGGTCGGCGAACTGGGCCTGATTGGCGAGATCATAGAGATACACGGAGACAATGCCTATATACAGGTTTACGAGGAGACCGGCGGCATCGGGCCGGGCGAGAAGGTCGTATCGACAGGAGAACCTCTCTCCGTCGAGCTTGGGCCCGGACTCATTGGAACGATATTCGACGGCATTCAGAGGCCCCTCAAGGAGATCGCCGTGAAAGCGGGGAATTTCATACCCAGAGGCCTTGATATCCCGCATCTTGACAGGAATAAAAAGTGGGATTTCAAACCCGTGCTCAAGGCCGGCGCCGAAGTTAAGGCGGGCTTTGTTCTCGGAACGGTTGACGAGAATGAGAATATCGTTCACAAGATAATGGTCCCGCCCAATATCGATTCGGCAAAGATCAAGAAAATAGAGAGCGGGAGCTTCACGGTGACCGATACCGTCTGCCTGCTCGAAACGAAAAAAGGCGAAACGGAAGTGAAGCTCATGCATAAATGGCCGGTGAGAATAGGCAGGCCTTATCTAAGAAAGAACGCACCGACACGTCAGCTGAAATCCGGCCAGAGGGTCGTGGACGCGATGTTCCCGATCGCCAAAGGCGGCACCGCCTGCGTGCCGGGGCCTTTTGGTTCGGGGAAGACGGTTATCCAGCATCAGCTCGCCAAATGGGCCGATGCAAAGATCATCGTTTATATAGGCTGCGGCGAGCGCGGGAACGAGATGACGGATGTTTTAAATGAACTTCCGCACCTCAAGGACCCGTATACCGGGAAAACGCTGATGGAAAGGACCGTGCTCATCGCCAATACTTCAAATATGCCGGTTGCGGCCCGCGAAGCCTCGATCTTCACCGGGATCACGATAGCCGAGTATTACAGGGACATGGGCTACGATATTGCTCTCATGGCGGATTCAACTTCGCGGTGGGCCGAGGCCTTAAGAGAGATCTCGGGCCGTTTAGAGGAAATGCCCGGAGAGGAAGGATATCCGGCTTATCTCGGTACGAGGATCGCGAGTTTCTACGAAAGGGCCGGAGATGTGGTCTGCATTTCGGAAGATGAAAGGCAGGGCACGCTTTCCGTTATCGGCGCGGTCTCGCCTCCGGGCGGCGACCTGTCCGATCCGGTCGTCCAGGCCACGCTCAAAGTCGTTAAGGTCTTCTGGTCGCTTGAATCCCAGTTGGCATACAGAAGGCATTTCCCTGCAATATCCTGGCTTAATTCATACTCGCTCTACTACGATAACTTCAGGGAAGAGATCGAGAAAAAGATGGGAACCATATGGACCGAAATGAGAAGGGAAACGTTCAGGCTCCTTCAGATAGAGAACGATCTTATCGAGATCGTGCGCCTCGTCGGCATCGAATCCCTCTCTCAAAAAGACAGACTTACCCTTGAAGTATCCCGGCTGATCCGCGAGGATTTCCTTCATCAGAACGCGTTCTCGGATATCGATACATACACGTCCGAACGCAAGATGTTCCTGATGCTTGATACGATACTTCAGATGAATGAAAAGGGAAGAGCGGCCATCGACCGCGGAATGAAAACGGAAGATGTGTTCAAGATCCCTGCAGTGGAGAAGATCGCCAGAATGAAGTATGTTCCGGAGAACGAACTCAAACAGATAGAAAGCATCAAGGACGATATCAAAGGCGAGCTGGACAGGCTCGAGAGAACGGAGGCATAAATGACCAAGGAATATAAAACATCCGCGGAAATATCCGGACCGCTTCTGCTCGTTGAAAAAGTGGATAACGTGAAATTCGAGGAACTCGCCGAGATCGAGATGGACAACGGCGAAGTGAGAAGAGGTCAGGTGCTCGAGGTTGACGGAGACCGCGCTCTTATTCAGATATTCGAAGGCGCAAGCGGCATAAACCTGAAAAAAGTAAAGATCAGATTCAAAGGCAAAGGTATCGAGATACCTCTTTCACCGGATATGCTGGGCAGGGTTTTCGACGGCCAGGGAAGCCCTATAGACGGCGGCGGCGCGATCATACCTAAGGTTATACGCAATATAAACGGGAACCCGATCAATCCGTACACGAGGGATTATCCTTCGGAGTTCATCCAGACGGGCATCTCCTCGATAGACGGGCTCAATACGCTCGTACGCGGGCAGAAACTTCCAATATTCTCGGCTTCGGGACTTCCCCATGCCCAACTTGCCGCGCAGATAGCAAGGCAGGCAAGAGTGCGCGGAAGCAAAGAGGATTTTGCTGTGGTGTTCGCCGCCATGGGCATAACATTTGAAGAGGCCGACTATTTTATCTCCGATTTCAAAAAGACGGGAGCTATCGAGAGGGCAGTCCTTTTCATCAACCTTGCCGACGACCCCGCCATCGAAAGGATCGCAATACCGAGAATGGCCTTGACCACCGCCGAATATCTTGCTTACGAATGCGATATGCACGTTCTGGTCATCATGACGGACCTCACGAACTACTGCGAGGCTTTAAGGGAGATCTCGGCCGCGCGGAAAGAGGTGCCGGGGAGAAGGGGATATCCGGGATATCTATACACCGACCTTTCCACGATATATGAAAGAGCCGGAAGGATCAAGGGAAAGAAGGGTTCCATTACTCAGATCCCCATACTAACTATGCCCGAAGACGATAAGACCCATCCCGTTCCGGACCTTACGGGCTATATCACGGAAGGACAGGTGATCCTTTCCAGAGCTCTTCTCAAGAAGGGCATCTACCCGCCCGTTGACGTACAGGCATCGCTTTCAAGACTGAAGGACAAGGGCATCGGGAAGGACAGGACGAGGGAGGACCACGCGGACGTGTTCAATCAGCTCTTTGCCATGTACGCCCTGGGCCTTGAAGCGAGGGAACTGGCCGTGATACTTGGGGAGGGCGCCCTTTCGGAAAAAGACAAGCTCTACCTCGAATTCGCGGACAGCTTCGACAAACACTATATAAATCAGGGAGAGGACGAGAACAGGAATATCGAATTCACTCTCAACTTGGGGTGGAAACTTCTCGGTATCTTCGATAAAGCGGAACTGAAGAGGATCAAGGACCAGTTCATAGACACTTACTACAAGAGCGAGCAGGTGGAGAAACTTCAGTTCAAAGCCGCTGATTTCGATCAGGAACTGTAAGGGAACAAGATGGCGGTACAGATCAGCGCAACGCGCATGAACCTTCTTAACTTCAAAAGGAAGCTCAAGATAGCGAAAAAGGGGCACAAACTTCTGAAGGACAAACTTGAAGAACTGATAAGGCAGTTCATTCTTCTAATAAAGGAATACAAGAAGAAGCGAGGCGATATCGAGACCGATCTCAAGGCCGCCTACAGGCAGATGTATATGGCGCAGATCAATATGTCCTCCCTGGATTTCAACGAGTTCATTTATTCGTCGCCGGTTGAACCGGAGTTAAAGATCACAAAAAAGAATATCATGAACATTGAATTCCCTCAGCTTGAAGTTGAAATGAAAGGGAACCCTTATTCATATTCGATCCCGATGACTAATATCTATCTTGACGAAGCGGTAACGGAGTATATGAGGCTCGTAAAGAAGATGCTGGAACTCTCCTCGATTGAAAAGGGCATTTATCTTCTTGCCGATGAGATAGAGAAGACAAGAAGAAGGGTGAACTCGCTCGAGTATATACTGATCCCTGATTTCGAACAGGCGATAAAATTCATCTCGATGAAACTCGACGAAAGAGCAAGATCAGTGCTTACCCAATTGATGAAAATAAAAGACATGCTTGAAAAGAAGGAGAAAAGATGAAACTTCCCAAGGAAAGAGAGATAATACCCATTGCACCGCTAAAATATATCGATCTTGAAGCGATATTCAACCATTACCTCACCGAGAGGCTTGCTAAGATCAACGGGTACATCTCCGTGACATATCCGGATGAGCAGGCTTTCCTGTTCCTGAAAAAAGGCGAACTGTTCAGCTCCGGCCGTATAACGGGGAATGAATTCCAGAAAACATCGATGATGAGCGTCTTGAAGAAGATGAAGTCATTCCAGAAGAAAGAAGAGGCCGCATCGTTATCCTTCTGCGAGATGGACGAGAATTTGTTCAAATGCCTTCTTAATAAATTCTATGTGGAACCTAAATACCGCAACCTCAATACGAAATTCACGGATGTGAAAAAACTCTTCGATACGATACTTAAGATGAAATACAACGGATTCATTGAGTTCATATACAAGAACTCGATCAATTTCATCATCGTCGAGAACGGAGAACTTTCCCATGTCTATTTTTGCGATGAGCTGCAGCCATACCTTGAAGAAGCGCTGAAAAGCAATGATATTTCCATCCTTCTTTCTACACTCGTGCACCTTTTCGACAAGGAGGAAGCGGGAGGATATATTAATGTGTTCAATAAAGCCACAGATGTTCCTGCCCAGTTATCGCCCTATATCGTGGATCTTATGGAAAAGATCATAATGAAAACGGTGGAAGTGATCGGCAAGGAACATTCAGCCGTTAACCTGATCAAGTATTTTGAGGGAGGGCTCGATAAAGTAGCCGCCAAATATCCCGAGATCAAAAATGCCAAGATAAAGAAGGACGACGCTGACCTTTCGGGAGTGGAACTCCCCATGGAGGATTTCGTTGTTGCCGTTGCCATGCTGTTCAATGAATTCATAGATAAACTCAATCTGGTCTTCCCCGGCACAGCCGTGATGAAGATCTTCGATACCCTTAAGGATTTCCGTTTCGTTCTGGAGAATGCCAAATTTTTCGAGAAATCGTATATGAAATCGCTGCTGTAATAAAATTATTGCACAGTTAACGGGTTAACGGGTTAACGGGTTATGAAGAGAATTATTAATTTATTGGAATTAACGAGTCGGCATAAAAGTGCCTTCGGGGTAACGGGTTGAAAGGTCGGTAGGAGGTTTGTCTAAGAGTTAACGGGTATGAAGAACGGATGGACGGTAAAAGGGTTAAAATGAAAATAAAAAGATTTGAGGACCTTGATATCTGGAAGGCGAGTATTGAAATAACCAAAGAGATCTATGATATGACAGCTAGAAAGAATTTTTCAGTGGATTTTGAACTTAAAGGGCAAATAAAAAGAAGCGTGATTTCTATAAGCTCTAATATTGTTGAGGGATTTGAGAAGAATAATAATAATGAATTTATAAGATTTCTCAAGATATCAAAAGGCTCATCCGGTGAAGTGAGAAATCAACTGTATATCGCACTTGCCGTAAAATATATCACTGAAGATGAATTTATCGCTGTAAATAAAAAATTAGAAGACCTCGCAGGCCAGATAGGAAAATTTATTGTTTATCTGGAACAACAGAGAAAAAATGGGAATTTTAAAACTCGTTAACTCGTTAACACGCAATAAAATAATAGCGTAGTTAAATTTGGATAAGTATGATGAGATATAGACGAAAGAAGATCAAGGTAAAAAAGGTGAAAAGGTAGATCGGTTATGTGTCCCGCTAATCTGACTCCTGAATACCTTTTAGCCGAAAAGAACTACAAAGCGGCAAGGGATAATGAAGAGCGTCTATACTGGCTTGAGGAGATGCTCGCAAAGATCCCCAAACATAAAGGGACGGACCATATGCAGGCGGACCTTAAAAGGAAGATCTCTCAGCTCAAGCAGACAATAGAATCGAAACAGAAAACGAGATCCGGCGGACATTCCGGGAAGATCGATAAAGAGGGCGCGCTTCAGGTCATTCTTACAGGCCCTGCCAACACGGGGAAATCCGCTTTCCTCACATTCTACACTTCGAACGAGACATCCGCTGTGACGGATTATCCTTTCGCCACGGAAACAATGACCCCCGGAATGGCCAGATGGGAGAATCTCAATATTCAGTTCGTTGATACCCCATCCTTGAAAGAAGGGTTCACTCCTTTTTACGTATTCAACCAATTCAGAATAGCGGATGAAGCGCTTCTGATCCTTGCCGCTGATGAAAATCTTGAAGAACAGTATGAACTTTCTAAGGCACTTCTTCTTTCAAAGAGCATCAAACTCAGCGCCGGAAACAAAAAATACGAAGCGGACGGCATTGTTAATATACCGGCGGCAGTGCTCATCAATAAGGCAGATCTTAAGAACGATATAATGATCCCCGGTACATTGAAGAACGATTTTCCCGGCAGGTTGATCTTTCTCAGCGTCATGCTGGCAGAGAAAAGGGATGAGATATTCAAAGCGATCTATACGTGCTCCTCGCGCATCCGCGTATACACGAAAGAACAGGGTAAAAAACCCAATATGGAACACCCTTTCTTCGTTCCCGGCGACACGACCGTGATCCGGCTTGCCGCTATGATCCACAAGGATTTCGTGGAAAAATTCAAATATGCCACTGTCTGGGGCGGCGGCTTCTACGATGCCCAGAGGATAGGCAAGGACGAGGTGCTGAAAGACGGAGTGATAATAGAGTACTACTTGAAATAGTGAATAGTGAAGAATGAAAACACCTATTGTTTTATTACTCGGTTAACGGGTTGGCAAGGGAGTTGCCTTAGGGTCATCGGGCTGAGAAGCATTGAAAAGTGGAGTGGAAAGAGGAGGAATTAATAGTATGAAATATTGTAAAAAATACGGAAAAAAAGTAAAATTATCGCACACTTCCTTGAAGTGAAAAGGAGGCATATATGAAAAGGGGCAATCTAATAAGAATTGCTTTGCTCGCAATACTTCTGCTCGCCGTATCTGTGTATTCTGCAGGTAAAACGGTAACGCTTAAACTCAATCTTCAGAAAGGCCAGTCATACGGGGTTAAGATGGTAATGGACCAATTCATAACCCAGACACTTCAGGGTCAAAAAATGGAGATAACCCAGAATATCGCCATGGGGTATGTTCTGGAAGTTATGGATCGCGATCAGTCCGGCAATATGAAAGTTAAGGTAACATATAAGACCATCTCTTTCAGATCGAAGACCCCGATGGTCTCTTTAGAATACGATTCTGAAAAACAAACGGATCAGATCGACCCTTCACTCGTCGGTTATGCCGCTTTGGTAGGCAAAAGTTATACAATGACCTTTACACCAGCCGGTCATGTGCTCGAGGTCGGGGGGATAAATGAAATGATCGATGAGATCATATCCAAACTGGAATTGCCCGATGAAGAAATGAAAAATTCCGTAAAAGCTCAAATGCAGGCCCAGTTCGGAGAAGAGTCGATCCGGGAATCCATGGAGAATGCTTTTGCCATTTATCCCGAGAAAGAAGTAAAGAAGGGAAGCAAATGGAAGAAACGCATAATCATGTCCAAGGGATTCCCCATGATCGTGGATACGATCTGGAAACTGAAATCACGGGTTGACGGGATATCCACTCTGGAAGTGGCCTCCAAAGTGAAACCGAATCCCGACGCGGCACCCCTTGATCTCGGAATAATGAAGATGTCCTACACAGTATCAGGCAAACAGGGCGGAACGATAGAAGTGGACGAGGATACGGGCTGGACATTAAGAGCGAAGATAATACAGAACATCTCAGGCACGGTGAAGATGGAAGGCCAGCAGAACATGGAATGGCCGATGACGATAAAGAGCACAATGGAGTATGAACCGCTGAAATAGTTAGTGTGGAGTGTGGAGTACGCAGTGTGGAGTGGGTAATAGAAATGCAATTAAACAGTTGTCCGGTTAACGGGTGAGTGAAAGAACGCTTTAGGGTTAACGGGGTAAGAAGCAGTGAAAAATGAAAAAGGTTTGGATAGAAGAAGTACTTATGTCTTATTAATAGTGCTTGCGATATGCCTTGTCTATTTTTCATTGACGAAAATATTGAAGAGAAAAGAAATGCTGAATGAACCGGAGAAGCAGAAAGAACCGAAGAAAGAGGAAAAGGTACTTCCAGTAATCGGAACAGAAAGGGAATTTGAAATATTGCTGACAAGGCAATTCGACGAAACTATATTAAGGATCGTTTATCTGAAAACGGAAGCGACAGTCGGGAGCGCTAAAACGATGAAATTGAGAGATAGGGGTGATCTTGATGGAATAGAAGATGAGGTGATGGTAGTTATCAAAGAACCACACGCGGTTGTAACTGCAAATAAGATAATATTTCTAAACGAGAAACAGAAGACGGTAAAAGAACTACTATTCAAAGATATAATGCCTTCCGGAAGTGATGCGTTTGTATGGCATTCGAAAAACGGGAGATTCATCGGGATTCGTACTAATATATTGAAACACGCCGATCCCTCGGGAGGAGGTGTCGAGGTAAAATTGGCCATTTATGACCTTAACGGGGAAAAGAAATGGGAGATCAATATAAGCGATATAGGATATTATTCCCGACCATATATTTCGCCTGACGGGAAATATGTGGTATGTACCGGAGATTGGAGCCATCTTTATGCGGCCTACCGTCCGTCCGTGAGAATATCGAGCGGAGAGATCATTGATCTTGGGCACAGTGATCACTTGATCAATTCAATAAGTATTGCAGACAGCGGAGATTTCTTTGCTTTGACAACAGAATCTCAAGGACATACTTCTACTGGCCGGGAGTGTTCTGCTGATAAAGTTGCAGAGAATTTATACGTATATGATAGGAATGGGAAGGAATTATGGAGGAAAGAAAAAGTAACGACAGCCACAGTATGTCTTTGCGCAGTAAAAATAATTAATAATGATACTGTCATTCTTTTCACGGGCCAGGGTGAGTATAAAATATACTTCTGGGACTTGGCTGGGAATCTACTGAAAGAACTACAGGGGAATGAAGAGATACACGCTCAATATTGGGAAGAAGAACAGAATGCACAGCGGCAAACAGAAATTACGATGAATAAAAAGATCGAGAAATGATAATTAAGAATTGAGAATGGAGAATTACAGAAGAGGATAGAGGCTGGAGGATGGGGAAAGAAAAGTGTGGAGTGTGAAGTACGGAGTGTGAAGTGGAGCGGCAAGGCCGCGGTGCTTAGTGCAAAGTGTTTAGTGCAATAGTGAATAATAAAAATACATATTATTTTATTACACGGTTAACGTGTTAACGG
>CALMGJ010000017.1 GCA_937863565.1 uncultured bacterium
CCAACTCTCCTTCCGATCTGGCGCTCGCCCTTAAAGGTTATGCGGTTCAGGGAGATGCTTCGGGAGAGAGCCTGGCTGAAACGGATAAAACGCCGTCACATACAATCGAAGACTCGGATATCGAACCTTAAATGCCCGTCGACCTAAAAGATTTTCTGAACCGGGAACAGCTCGAGGCCGTTCATTCAAAGGACCGCGTAAATCTGGTCTTTGCCGGCGCGGGTACAGGAAAAACAAGGCTTATTCTCTATAAGATATTCAATATCTTCGAAAGTGAATCCCCGAAAAACCACGATTTCTTCATAACCACCTTTACAAATAAAGCGGCAGATGAGCTCAAAGAAAGGCTGAATGCGCTTTTGGGAAGGCAAATCCACTTCCCCTATTTGGGAACGTTCCATTCGCTGTGCTGCCGCGTACTCAGGAAATATGCGCCGGCGATAGGGTATAAAAAGGATTTCACGATCTACGATGAGGACGACTCCGTAAAACTTCTTAAAAAGATCATACCGCAGGAAAAAAGACAGATACATAAACCGGAAAAGGTCTTAAGAAGCATCTCTTTCTATAAGGAGAACAGGTTCGATTCAGACGAGAAACTCGAGGAGGAATTCTCTGATTACTATAAAGAATACGAAAAATCGCTGAAACGGAACAATTCATTTGATTTTGCAGACCTTCTCGAGAAGACAATAGTGCTTTTCGAAAGCATCCCCGATGCGCTGAACGATTACGCAAAGCACTTCAAATATCTCTTCGTGGACGAATTCCAGGATACCAATCTCGCCCAGTACCGTATTTTGCGGCTGCTATGGAAAGCCGCATCAAGTTCGGGGAAGGGGTACATGATGGTCGTTGGCGACGAGAATCAGAGCATATACGCCTTCAGGAACGCCTGTGTTGAGAACATACTCAATTTCCCGAAGGACTATCCCGGGTCCAGGGTGCTTACGCTTTCCGTCAATTACCGCTCCACGAAAAATATCCTCGATACGGCCCGGCCGCTGGCGCACAAGAACCCCTTCAAGGACAAATACCTGGTTCCGGCTGACCCGGAAAGGACCGGAGAGAAGGTGGTATACGCCACGCTTCTCAATGAGAGGAAAGAGGCCGAATTCATCATCGGGGAGATCATAAGATTGAAGGAAGCGGGAGTGAACCTGAGCGATATCGCCGTTTTCTTCAGGACGAACAATCAGATCAGGGTGCTTGAAAGCGAGATGAAGAACGCGCTGATCCCCCATATCATAATCGGAGCTCAAAGATTCTACGAAAGAATGGAGATAAAGGATATTTTAGCATATATAAAATTCGCCGTGAACGGAGATGACTCCGTATCCCTTTCCCGCATCATAGGCATTCCCAAACGGGGGATCGGAGAAAAGACCTTCGAAGCGGTGCTTAAATATTCTGCAGAGGAGAATACGGCCCTCCAGTCTGCGGCCGCAGAATGCGTTAAAAAAGGGATCGTCCCGAAAAGCAGGGAATCCGGATTCAATGACCTTTTTGCTACGGTACAGTGGATAAGGGAAAGCCCTCTTAAGCCTTCAGAGACGGTGAAGACGCTCCTCGAGAAGATAGAGTATTTAAGGTATCTGATGGATTTCGATGCCGAGACCTTCGAGGAAAGAAGGGATAATGTGAACTTCTTTTTAAGGGAACTTAAAAATTTCGAAAGCATGGGCTATCTCACGCTCGTGGAGATACTCGAACTTCTCACCCTCTCCTCGTCCGTGGATTCGTGGAAAAGGCACGAGGGGGCCGTTAATCTGATGACGCTGCATCTTTCGAAAGGTCTCGAATTCGATACGGTTTTCATCTCCGGCGTTGAGCAGGGCATTTTGCCGCACCTAAACTGCGCCGGCCAGAAGGAATACGAAGAAGAAAAACGCCTTCTGTACGTGGGAATAACAAGAGGCAAGCAGAAGGTTTACCTGACCCGCGCTAAAACGAGGTTCGTATTCGGGGACATCAGGGAGAATCCCGAATCGGATTTTGTTAAAATGCTGGATCGGGATATCCTCGATATAAGAGATAGAACGGTCTTCTCATTTGAACCCGGCCCTCAGATCACCCGCACATTGAAAACCGTTCCCGAGCCGGAAGAACCGTCAGCTCCCGGACATCCGGTATTCGTAAAAGGCGTGAAAGTACGGCATGGAACCTACGGAGTAGGCCTTGTGGTCGGAGCCAGGGAAGAGGGCGGTAAGATAAAAGTGGATGTACATTTTTACAAACATGGAAAAAAAGTTATAATAGGCGACTATCTGGAGATATTATGAAATTGAAGGAAAAGTACAGGCACTACGATATCGTATTCAATATCTATATGTGCACGATGGCCGTTCTGCTTCTTGTTTTCGGACCCGGGAGAATAGACAACTGGCTCCTTCATGCCCTGAAATACGTGCTCGTCGCCTGCGTTGGGAATGCGCTTGTGATCTACGGCAAGGACAAAGGGATCATAGGCTTTTTCAGGACATTCTATCCAATGCTGATTTTCCAGATGAATTATACCGATTCGGGCAGATTCGCATTTATGTTCTTCAGCGAACTTCAGGACCCGCTCATCCTGAATTTCGAGAGGATATTCTTCCCGGTCCAGCCCGTGATCTTCCTGGAAAGGCTTGCCAGCCCTCTTCTTACAGAACTCGTTACCGTAGGATATATGGCTTATTATTTTATTTTGCCCATCCTCGCGCTCCTTCTTTTCTACCGTAAAAAAGATATTAAAGGAACATATAATCTCATGCTTACCGTGAGCATCACTTTCTACTTCTGCTATCTTTTCTTCATGATCCTCCCCGTGGACGGTCCCTGGCGCTACAGGCCTGTCCTCGATGTATTCGACGGAAGGCTTTCCGGGTATTTCCTGTACCCCCTTCAGGAGAAGATCATGAAGATGGCCACTGTCCACAGCGGCTGTTTCCCGTCCTCTCATGTTGCCGTTGCTACCGTTACAATACTCAATGCGAGAAAATATTACAAAACGCTCGGATTCCCATATCTGATCATCGGCGTGCTTCTTTTCTTTGCGACCTTTTATCTGAGGTTCCACTATTTAACGGATTCAGTGGCAGGATTTCTGGTGGGCGCGCTTTTCTTCAAAGTGATCTCGCGGTATAATGACAGATGGTTCGAGAAAAAGAATACGATCTCATCGTCGTAGGGGCGGGCCATGCCGGTCTTGAAGCGTCGCTGATATCCGCTAAATTCGGCTTGAAGATCTGCCTGCTCACTCTTTCCCGCGGGACAGTAGCCGAAATGCCATGCAACCCGTCCATAGGAGGAATAGCGAAAGGCCATCTTGTAAGAGAGATAGACGCCCTCGGCGGAGCGATGGGAATGGCAGCGGACTATGCGGGTATTCACTTTAAAATGCTCAACCGCTCAAAGGGGCCTGCCGTATGGGGCCCTCGCGCTCAGACGGATAAAAAACTGTATTCCGCGTTCTTTACAGATCTTCTCAATATGCATGCGAATATCGTTCTTATCGAGGATGAAGCGCAGGCAATTATCGCCGAGAACGGATCCTTCCGCGCAGTGAAGACAAAGTGCAGCGGAGATATCCTTGCCTCTGCCTGTGTGATCACGACGGGGACCTTCCTGAACGGTGTCATGTACAGGGGAGAAGAAAAATTCCCCGGCGGCTGTTTCGGGCAGCCCCCATCCGTGCCCCTGTCCGCAAGCATCTCCTCGCTCGGTATCAAGATGATCAGACTGAAGACCGGAACTCCGGCAAGGATAAAAACGGCTTCGATCGATCTTGCCAAAACCACTGAAGATCCCGGAGAGGATATCGATTATTCATTCTCATTTTCGAAACGGGACGTGATAAAGAACAAGGTGAAATGTCATGTCACATACACGAATGAAGCCACGCATTCCATTATCCGCGAAGGACTTTCCCGCTCACCCCTTTACAAAGGGATAATAAAGGGGATCGGGCCGCGGTATTGCCCGTCAATAGAAGATAAAGTGGTGAAATTCCCTTCCCGGACAAGGCATCAGATCTTCCTTGAACCGGAAGACCTCGGGGATGAATTGACCTATCCCAACGGAATATCCACATCACTGCCTTCCGATGTCCAGGACCGCTTCGTCAGAACGATACCGGGACTTGAGGATTGCCGTATCGCAAGATACGGTTATGCCGTGGAATATGATGCCGTTCTTCCACACCAGAATGAAAGGACGCTCTGTTCGAAAAACTTAAAGGGCCTGTATTTCGCGGGCCAGATCAATGGTACGTCCGGTTACGAGGAAGCCGCAGCGCAGGGCCTGATCGCAGGGATCAATGCTTCCCTTAAGATCAAGGGAGAACCCCCTTTCACCCTTTCATCAAAAGATGCCTATATAGGCGTTCTTATAGAAGAACTCGTTCTGAAGAGCATTAATGAGCCATACCGTCTTTTCACTTCAAGCGCGGAACACCGCCTTCTTCTGCGCGCGGATAACGCGGATATGCGTCTTAGGCCCTTCGCCGTAAAGTACGGACTTATCGCAACCGGTCAGCGCCGCGCATTTGAAAAAAAGAAAGAGGCAGCGGATATCCTTTCTGCAAGGATCCGCGAGATGAAATACCGCGACGGAGGCCGGACGCTGAAGTATGAAACATTTATAAAAAGAGATATCGCAAATGCTCTTGCGGACCTGACAGTCTCGCAGGCCATCGATCCCGATATCATTTTTACCGTTCTGAACGATATCAAGTATAGAGGTTATATCGCCCGGGATTCCCGCAGAAAGAACGAGAAAGCACTTCTTCTGGAATTACCGGCCTGCCTTGATTACAGCGGGATCAAGGAATTAAAAAAAGAGGCCCGGCAAAAATTATCCGAAATAAGACCGGAAACCCTTCTTGATGCCGGTCGCATTCCCGGGATCTCCCAGGCCGATATCGTCACGATCCTCATATATCTGAAGAAAATGAAAAATGAAAAATGAAGAATTGATAATTGAGAATGGACAATTAACAATTAAAAGTTAAAAAGAATGAGAAGAACAGATATTTTGACGATCAAGATTTTTATTGACTTTTTTATGAAAATGAATACAATATCCCTATGAAGAGAACGATCCTAATACTGTTTTTGTTCAGTGTCCTTCTTGCAGCGGCTCAGGATATCGAGATATATTTCAGCGGGAAAACATACGGGGAGATAACGCCGTGTTCCTGCCCGGTTCATCCGGATGGAGGCATTTCGAGGAGGATCAAGTTCCTCACTGACAGAAAAAGCCCGGATACTCTCTTCATCGATACGGGCGGCATCCTTTCCGGAGGCTACGGGGAATCAAGAGAAGAGCATATCGCGGCCGAACGCGACGAAGTTCTTATCGACGGATATAAAAGGATCGGTTATGATGCGATATCGCCCGGCGTGTCGGAATTTACCCACTCTTCGGAATACATCAGGAAATTATCGGAGGGATTGGGAAAAATACTGGTCTGCACAAACTACACGGGCAAAACGGGCTATCTGAACAAGTATATAGTTAAACAGATAGGGGATACCCGCGTTCTTATCTTCGGCGTTTTCATCCCCGACGAAAATTTTCCCGTTCATGAGGATTTCCCGAGAAAAGATTTCGCCGATCCGGCGGAATCGGTGAAGAACGAGCTCATCAATATAAGGAGACCCGATGATCTTGTGATAGTCATCGGCTCTATCTCCGAAGATCAGGCTAGAAAGCTCGCCGGCCTGCTCCCCAATGTGCATATTATCCTTTTCGGAAAGAACGAGATACTGCAGAAGGAACCCGAGCAGGTCAAGAAAACCTACCTTGCCGCATCCAATTACCAGTCCAAGAAGATCGGGCGGCTCCTGTGCCAGTTCCGGAACGGCAAACCCATCGATATCAAGTGCGGGTTCACGAGGATGTCCCCCGCTACGGGAGAGATCGCCGATATTTATATAAGATCCCTTCAGGTATGCAGGCAAGAAAGCGTGAAATGCCCTCATTATGTGTATTTTTATCTCGGCCCCGATTATCTTAAATACGAGAAGAAGATCAAAGAATCCCTCAAGGTCCTTTTGAAGAAAGGTATCGAACGCAAGGTCATTTTCTCCGATTTCAAAGACGAAGATGCCATTTATTTCGACATGATGAACAATGAGTTGTCCAAGTATATTAAAATCCGACCGTCAAAAATGAAGCAGAAAGAGTACAAGGCGGAAATGAGCAGAACGAAAAACGAGCATGAGAAGGCGAATTTCGGCACAGCGCTGCCCGGCGTATACACGGGCCTCAGGTATTTCTCTTTGGAGGATCTCGATACAGATTCTCTGATCTGGGATATGAGAGTATTAGGTCTTTTAAAATAACTTGACTTGTTCTTCCTATTTTGCTATAATAAAAAAAATATTGAGGAGGCATTGCATGAGAAAATACCTTTCTTTTCTCATTATCGTCCTGTCGTCGATGATATTATTAAGCGGGTGTCTGCAGAACGAGAAGACATTTGATCCTGATAACAACGCACCGATGATCAATTTCTTCGACCTTTTTCCACAGACCGTCGTGCGCTACAATACGGTGACCATCACAGTCAACTACACGGATTATGACGATGATAATGTGGTATTCACGATAGAGCCGTATGAGTTCCCCGCGGATTATGTTGATTATGATCCGGATTGGGAGGAGAACACTCCCGATATCGTTTCCGGAACGGACAATACACAGTTCACTTGGTGCGCACCCCATATCGCCGGCAGATACTGGTTCAAAGCTAAAGGTACGGACGGGCATTTTACGACGGAATCGCTTTTCTCCATCATCGTCCTTTCAAGGCCTCCTTCGATCACAGTCTCTCCTGCACCTGTCTCCGCTTTTAAACTTGAGAGCGAATTCGTCAAGATGCCTACATTCAGTCTTCACATCGCAGATGCGGACGAACCGCCCGCGTCAACGGTCACAGCTACGATCCAGCTCCTTGATCTGACGGGAGCGGATACCTTCCCCAAGGGTAAACTGTATTTTTCAGGGACAGACGATACGGACCTTGTCACGATCGCGACGAGCGAAACATCGGCAACAGTGATCGTGGACACAGGGACGGCCACGATAGATCTGCATTGCGGTTACTATATGAGCGATGCGGATATCGCCCTTTGGAACGCTGACAGATACGATACTTTTCTTGTAAAAGTGTTCCTGATCGACGAATGCGGGTATTCGAACTCATATTCTAAACAGATCATAATAGGCCGCACGATCTATTGATCCCAAGCCTTTTTATTATATGTTCTGCCACTTTCGAAAGGTTCGTTTGCACCGCTCTTTTCTTCTTTAAAGAACTATTACCCGGTGAATTCAAAAAATAAAAAAAATTCCAGAAAAATGGAAAAAAGCCTGAAGTGATTTCCCAATAACAGAGAACTTGTTGCCTGGCACAAATCTTGTATAACTTAATGAAAATTATGGAGGTATTGAGTATGAAAAAATGCATGCTCGTCATTCTGGCATTGATATTGTCAATTTCAGTCTCCGCCTTCGATAAGGAGGACTGGAATACGGACAATGGCCCCATGATACTTTCCAGATACGATCTTCAGAAGAACTTTTCTGAAGAGGACTATCAGGAAGTGAAATCGGGCGATGTAGTGTTTTTCAAGCCGCGCCTGAAAGTGGGCGAAGTGAAGGAACTCTGCCCGGGCTTCAAGGTTACGCTCGTAAGGCATTTGTCCAACGGCAAGCCCACACTGGTCTGGGCCGACAGGATCTATGTCAGGTTCAAAGGCCAGGATTCGATATCCTATGAAAAGGCCAATGCGCTCCTGAAAACCTTGGGGGCAAGAATACTTCCCCAGTACAGGGTTTCTGATGAAACGGCCTTCTCCGTATTCGTCCCGGACGGCGAAACGGTGGAATCGCTCACGGCCAAGCTGAACAAGCTTTCCGAGGTCGAATATGCCGAACCTTACCAGGTTTACTATACGCACTATACTCCTACCGATCCGAACTATTCCTCGCAGTGGCATCATCCCCTGGTCCAAATGCCCGATGCCTGGAACATAACCTTCGGCGATCCCGGAACGGTCTTCGAGATAAACGATTCGGGTTTCTCTCTGTACACTCTAGCCGGCGACGCCTATATCAAGACCGGTTCTTCATATGTCGTTTCCAATGAACTGCAGCATATCGCGGCGGACAGAGCGACATACGAACACAATCCCGGTCCGAACCGCGACCTTACCAGGGGCGACAATTATCCGAACGACGAGTTCGGCCACGGTACGGACATCTCGAACCTTATTTTTGCAGATATGAACGACGGCCAGTACGGCTGCGGCGTAGCTCCCGAACTTAAGATACTCCCCGTGAAATCGGGCAGCTGCGACGGCCTGATCTACTCCGGCAATGCCGGTATCGACTTCGGCCGCACGAACGGCGCCAAGGTGGTGAACTGCTCGTACGGCGGACATACGGCCGATTCCACTTCAAGGACCACGGTGAACAATGCCTGGCTGGCCGGCATGATCGTTGCCGCATCAACGGGTAATGAAGGCGATACGACGGATTGGACTGTCGGCTTCCCCGGCGGTTACATCAATGCCCTCGCCGCAGGCGCCACGACATCGACCGGCGGCAGAGCCTCTTTCTCCTGTTACGGCTGGGGCGTAACGGCGGGTTTCCAGAACACGGAAGAGGGAGAGACCTTCTGTGTGGCCCCGGGCTCGTCGCTTTACAACCTTCAGATGCAGTATTCCACATATTCCGGCGGCGCTTATCTTTGCGCTACGGCCGACCCGACGAACCAGACCTGGTCCGGTTCGACGACGGGAACCTCCTTCTCGTCGCCGATCCTCGGCGCTCTTGCCGCCCTCATGTATTCTTTGGGCGCATCAGATCCCGCTACGATAAGGGATATCATCGCCAATACCTGCGATCACACATCCAACGGCAGGGTCTCGCCGACAGCGACATCCTCGATCTCCGGCGCCAATACGTATTCGGAGCAGTACGGCCACGGCATGGTCCAGTTCGCCGATGCCCTGAACCAGGTAACGCCTGCGCCGTATCTTGTCTATCTTTCCAAGACCTTCTCTGATGCGACCGGCGGCGACAATGACGGAATTCCCGAACCCGGCGAAGCCGTGCAGATAACCGTGAGCCTTCAGAATACCGGCAAGGTAGGCGATTCGAATTCGACGGCGACTAATATCTCAGCCACCTTCTCTACAGCCGATTATTATGCAATGGTCTCTGAGTCGGCATCTGCTTTCTCGGATATAATCGGCGGCGGAACAGGCGCGGCATCCGATCCCTTCACCCTCGAGATCTCCGCTTTCTGCCCCAATCTCCATGATATAGAGATATCAATGTATATAACGGCGAAATATTCTTCCGGCACGAAGGACTATTCCGCAACAAGAACGTTCAAACTGACCTGCGGCTCGACACCCGTCATCATTGTCGATGTCGACTCCGGTGCGGCCGTGAACGGTTATCAGATAAACTCTGAAGAAAGGCTCGGTTATTCGCTTTCAGCCCTTAACTGGACCTACGAGATCGTCAATTCGGCTCCTGCCGACCTCGCATATCCGAGATTCAATACCGTTTTCGTCTGTCTCGGTAACTGGGGATACTATTCTTCGGCAAGATCGTCCTCTGGTGATTTCCAGGTGATGACGAGCGAAGAGACCAATGCACTGAAGAACTTCGTAGATACCGGCGGCATGCTCTATATGGAAGGCGCCGGCGAAGCCCAGAGATACGGCGGGACGGCGCTTTGGACCCATTTCGGAACGAACTATACGGGCGATACCACAAGGGATTACTATACGGGCAATATCACGACAGTGACCGGTATAGCCGCAACTGTAGGCGCAAGGGTTACCGCTACTACGGCTTATGAGAACAATGCCACGAACCCCGGCTGGGGCGCGTATACGGACTCGTTCAATACGCCTCTTACCGTTACATCCGCCACTTCGGCCGTGACATCCGCCGGTCCTCAGGGCAATGGCCTGGCCAGAGTGGCCCAGCGCGATGTGACCAATCCCGCCGGCAAGACGATATGGTCGGATATCCTGTTCTCCGGTATCGCAACGACCGTTGCAAGCTCCACCGTAAGGAACAATTACATGGACGATATCCTTGACTTCTTCGGCCAGTCGACCAATCCGACGGATACGACACCGCCCGCAGATACGGAACTCTCCATTACATTAAATAAATTCGTCGGCGGCAAAGGTACGATATACTGGACGGCCCCCGGCGATGACGAAATGAACGGCTGGCTTGCGAATGCCAATCCTTATACGATGAGATATGTGCTGGACAATGCCGCGCCCTATACGATAGATTTTGCTTCGGCAACTGACCTTACCGGCGAACCTGCCGCGGCGGCATATCCCGGTCTTGCCCAGTCGATGGCTATTTCACTCACCGCGGGCAATACCTATGTATTTATGCTGAGAACGGGTGATGAGGCGAACAACTATTCGTATTCAGAAGCATTGGTAAAATACCTTCCTATCGCGCCCTGCGGCGATTATACGGGGAAACTCTGGCTTCTTGCGATATGGCCGGAATCCAACTGGTATCCCGAGATGGGTTATTATCAGGCTGCGCTTGATGCCAACTCTATCGTTTTCGATCTTGCCGTTAACAATCTGCCCGGCGATCTTTCCGGTTATGACGTTATCATCAATGTTGCCGGTTGTTGGGCATCTTGGGACAGCGATGGTTACGAGAAAGTGGGAACGGCCGGTTCTTCGGAACAGACGGCCTTGAACGATTTCATAGTCAATCAGGGTAAATCTGCGGCATTTAACTTCGGCTGGAACTCGATATTCTGGGACCAGTTCGATTATGCCTGGATCAATACGATTGCCGGTCCGGGCCTCGACGGCGATTATACTGACGACTATCAGGACAGGGCCTGGACATATACCAAAGTGGGCGGCACCTACGGTACGGCGAATTACGGCACATATGACCGCAATTACGGCGAGTATTATGATGATGCCTGCGACTATGCCACCGCACCTCTCGGCACCGTCGCCTATACGGACGGCACGACGAAGAACAATTACAGAAAGATAGTGGAAAAGGTCTCCGGTTCTTCAAGGAGACTTTATGCTTCGATGTCCCTCGGCGGCTGGACAACCCCGGCCAACAGGAACACGGTCATACTTGACCACAGGAACTTCTTTGATCCGACATATACGCCTCCTGCCGATACCTGCCGCCCGAATCCGATCGACGATCTTACAGCAGCGCTCCATCCTACAGCCGGATCCGTGTGGCTTTTCTGGACAGCCCCGGGCGATGACTGGAGAGTGGAAGGCGGTACGGGAAAATGCGTATCCTACGCAGTGAAAAGATCTGCAAACCCGATCAGGGTCGATGACGCACCGTACACGACAACGACAACGAATTTTAATGCGGCAGCGACGCCCGGCGGTACGGTTCCGACCCCTTCATATGCAGGGACTGCGGAAAAGATGCTGACGACCGGCTCGACCACCGGCGCAGGATACTATTTCAATATCAGGGCTGCGGATGAAGGCCCGAGATATTCTTATTCCAATGATGCATATATATATCTGCCCTCTTCGATGGCCTCGCCTAAGATACTCGTACTTGACACGTCGCAGCCCGGTATGACCACATGGGGCGCTCAGATGGGTATCTACGAGGGCTGGCCTCTTGATAACGGCATACCCGGGGACATGAGGGCCATGCCTACGGTGAGAGCGCTTCAGAACCTCGGGTTCACAGCGGCTTATATACAGGATTCAACGGCCAACAGGGTTGCCAGCGCGGCTCTTCTCGGCTCGCTCTCGAATTACGATATATTCTTCTACTTCGGGTTTACATGGGATCCGACCGACCGACTTCCGTCCGCCGACGACACGAATATTTACAATTTTATTAATACGAGCGGCAAGAGAATGTTTATAGAAGATAACTACGGATACATGTATTACGGTTACGGCGAAGAAGACCTCGACGTGGGCGGCAATGAAGAGGAGATCTGGTGGGATTCCATGTCGGCCGACTGGTACGGATACTCTCCCGGCGGCAATACCGGAGGTATCAAAGCCCTTTACGGAACTGATTTCCAGGGTATCGCGAAAAGCATGAAATTCCTCTACAATAACCAGAGCTCCGCGGATCATAACTGCTCGTATGTGGAACCGAGGAATACAGCGGAAGCCGGCCCTGTCCTCAGGGTCGCCGAGATCGCGTCAAGATACACAACAACGGTAGCGATAGACGATACATTCGTAGTTGCCAGATATGCTCCGGGTGTGAATATCAAGACCATGACAAGCGGTCTCTATATCGGCTCGTGCACGCCTTATGATGATTCGATATTTGCCGGTTCGACATTTACGAACCTTATCAAAAATATCATGACCTTCTTCGGATTCGGAGGCAATGTCGCACTCTCCGGCAATAACCCGTATCTGGCGCCCATCTGGTCCGCCGACGGGAATGATGCGTTTTACATTTATTCTTATTACGGTTCTGCGCCGGCGCTCTACAGGGCGAATGATATAGCATGGGGTGAATATAACAGCACATACAAGTTTACAAGGGTGGATACCACACTGCACCACGGTTCGAACATTACAACGGACGGCACTTATATCTATTATGGAAGATATAATGCCACCGAAACGGGACTTGAGATCTACAGAGTTCCCTGCGCGGATAATGTGAACCCTGCAGCATATTATCCTCACGGCATCCTCGGCGGCGCAACACCTGACGTGATCAGGTGGTACGATCCCGATTTCGCGCCTGCTGCCGCATTCTCCGATAATAAAGGAAGACTTGTTGCCTGCCATGCCGGCGAACTTGTTTCGTACATATCCTATGGCTGGACCCCGAGCAATGCAACAACGCTTGACGCGATAAGGATCACGAGATTCCAGGCGGATATCGAGGATGACGATACGATAGAACCGAAATGTTATCAGCCCAGGTGGTCGCCGGACGGCGATTCGGTGGTCTTCGTTTACAGGCCTCCCGTATCCTCCGGTGTTTCCAAATCGGGCGTTTATGTCATCAACGGCGTAAAGGACATCATCGCAGCCGGCAGCGTTCCCGTATCTGACGATATTTGGGTCAAGAGCCTTGCCGACACAAGGGTCTATACCTGCTATGCGATCACGAGGCATCCTGCCTGGTCGCCTTCCTTCTCTCAGGACGGCTCCCTGGTGGCATTCTCCGTCGACATACTCGACCAGTTCAACAATAAAACGTTCCTGACCACACCGCTGTCTCAGCTTGAGAACTCCAATTTTGAAGTTTACATGAAGGAATGGGAAGACAGGACCTCATTCGAGTCGACGCTTCTTACTACGGATAATAACGAAGCGTTCGTTCAGTGGGCTCCTGAAGGCGGAAACAAACTTCTCCAGGGCACAAATGAAAAAACATCTAAGCTCTATACGCTTGCGGCCTTCTCCGATACGAACAATGAGATCGGCGGCTGGGCGAGCAAAGCTGACGGCACCTACGGCACGGAGATCAGGGATTATGCGAACACGTCCCTTAGGATCAAGGGCGAGATATCCGAGTACGGGATCGATACGATAAAGATCCTGCCCACAGGTACGGATCCGAACATACCTGAAGGATATAAGTATTACGGCGCTTCGAGGAAGATCACATCTGTTCCCGCCTCGCAGGATATCATAAACGGCGGAGAACTCAAACTCCACTATGTGAAGAAAGCGATGGTAGGCCATAATGCGGATAAATACAGATTAGGCCTTTTCTTCCTTGATAATGGCAAACTCAGAGAGATCGATGCAACATTCACGGAGAACGACCTCTCCGGATGGGCATTCGCAAAGATCGAAAAATACGGCGATTACTATATACTCGGCATTCCGAAAGCCGCGGCTGTTACAGACCTCTCCAAGGTAAGGGTCTTCCCGAACCCGTGCAGAGTGGGCGCGGTTGACGGCACGGTCAATGTGGAGGGCGTTGTGATCGATACGCTTCCCGATAATGTCACCGAGGTCAATATCTATAATATCGCCGGCGAAAAAGTCGCAACAATGGGCAATGCGGTTGAGTTTAAGGATACGGACACTGCACTCTCTACCTGCCCGACCGACTATATCGATACATGGGATGTCCTCAATGCTAAGGCTTACTGGAACGGTAAGAACGATGACGGCGAAAGCGTTGCGCACGGCGTATATGTGATCGTCATGAAGCTTGCCGACGGTAAGACAGTATACAAGAAGGTTGCTGTCATTAAATAACGGATCGAGGGGAGGCCTCCGGGCCTCCCCCCTTGCTCTCTTTGAGCGGCTCTTTTTAAAAAAATGTGGAGGTATTTTGATATGAAGAAACTTACGATGGTGTTAGTTTCACTTGTTATTTTATCTACAATGGCTTTTTCAGAAGGCGCCGGGACCACCGGTGCTCCGTTTTTGAAGATCCCGGTGGGCGCGAAAGCGGGCGCTTTGGGAGACGCCATTGTTGCAGCGCCTTTAGGCGCGGAGTCCATTTTCTGGAACATAGGCGCGCTTGCATTCCAGGAAGGGCTGAGCTTCAATGCATCCTATCAGGACTGGCTTGCCGATATCAGCACCCAGTATGTCGGCCTGTCTTTCACGCAGGGTGATCTCGGCACGATAGGCCTCGGTTTCGTCAATCTCGGCATGGGTGAGATGGATGAGACGACGATCACGGATCCCGATGGCACAGGAGAAACATTCTCCGCGAGCGATATGGCACTCACCCTTGCCTATGCGAAAAGATTCGGCGAGCAGATCGGGTTCGGTTTAGGTCTTAAGTACATTACCCAGAAGATCGCCGAAGACAGTGCGACGGCATTTACCGCCGACATCGGTATGAAGTTCAAACTGAACGACCAGATGTCGATCGGCCTTGCCGCCCAGAATCTCTTCGGCGAGATCGGCTTTACCGAGAAATTCCCTCTTCCTATGATCTTGAGGGGCGGCGTGATCTTTGCTGCGACTGAAGCCTTGAACGTACTGGCCGAGATCGACTATCATGCGGATACCGGCATGAAATATTCAGCCGGTGCCGAATATGTCATCAAAGACATGATCGCGGTCAGACTCGGTTATAAAGGCGGTTACAGCGTAGACGGCATTACTGCAGGCCTTGGTGTGAAATTCAGCATGATCAATGTTGATTTCTCTTACGGGCTCGTTTCTGAAGAAGCATTGAACAATATAATGAAGTTCTCTCTCGGACTTCATTTCTAAACCAGAAAGTATTACGCGGGGGAATATCGCATTCCCCCGCTTTTCCTTCTTCCCGCGTTTCGTTTTGATTTAATTTAATACGCTTTTTTATCTTTCATTATTCATTTTTTCCGTTATTCCCGTAAATTCCATCGCGTCATTCCCGACCCGATCGGGAATCCACCTCTTTAAATACCGGATCATCGGATCCAGCCCGACAATGACAGCGGTGTGCTTCATTATTCATTTACATAATTATTAATTATCCATTCCCTCTTTATCCTCCAACCTCTATTTGTCCGCTCCGCTTCATTACTCTGTTAACGTGTTTATTTTATATTTCTTTAACTCTCAACTGTCAACTCTAAACTGTCGCCTCTTTCTTTATCCTCTAAATTCCAGCCTCTAACCTCTGCTTCACATTTTTCACTTTTCTTTTTTCATTATTCACTGTGCTCTGTTTAATTGTCAATTCTCAATTGTCAATTATTTATTATAAACTTTCAACTCTCAACTCTTTCTCTATCCCCCAACTTCTCGCCGCTTTCAGATTTGAATAAAAATCCGAATTCAATTATAATAACATTATGAAGACTGGTTTTATCGGCATTATTGGCAGGCCTAATGCGGGAAAATCGACATTTTTAAATGCCGTGCTTGAAGTCCCTCTTTCACCGGTCTCCAGAAAAGCGCAAACTACAAGGAACAGGATAACCGGCATACTGAACAGGTCCCAAGCGCAATACATCTTCTTTGATACGCCCGGTATTACCGGAATGGAAAAACCGTTGAACAGGATCCTCAACAATACGGCCCGGGGAACACTTGAGCTTTCCGATGTGGTGCTGTATTTCATCGATTCCAGGAATTTCTCCGCCGATCCTGAATTGACGGCGCTTTTTTCGCGTTCGAAGAAACCCGTGATAACCGTTTTGAATAAGACCGACGCAGTAAAAAAAGAAGGACTTCTTCCCATAATGGAAAAACTATCGGGATTCGATTTCATAAAAGAGATAATCCCGGTCTCCGCGCTCAAGAAGAAAGGTCTGGAAAGGCTTTTAAACACTATTGCAGAATACCTTCCCGAATCTGATATGCTGTATCCGGAGGAATATGTTTCGGCCAATCCGGAAAAATTCCTCATCGCTGAAGCGATAAAAGGTGCGATCTTCAAGAAAACCAGCAAGGAAGTGCCGTATTCCTGCGCCGTGTACGTTGAGAAAGTGGAGGAAAAGAAAAATATTATCGTGGCATACTGCACCATTTTTACGGCCCGTGAATCGCAGAAAGGGATCATTATAGGAAAAGCGGGGGCTATGGTGAAAAGAATAGGGATGAAATCCAGAGCGGACCTTGAGGAATTGTTCGGAAAGAAATTCTTTCTTGAACTATATGTGAAAACAAAAAAGAACTGGCAGAAGGACAATAATTTTTTAAGAATGCTGGGGTATATAGAATGAATAAGGTCTTCATTTCATTGAGATCGGAAGTGGAAACGCGCTTTCAAGCGGTTTTAAAAATCTGTTCCCAGGCCGGAATAGAGGACCGATCCCTAACCCTCCTTCTAAAAAGGGAACGAGAGGGCAACACTTTCATAGGTTCGCGCACGGCCCTTCCTCATGCTGTAGCCCCAGGTTCCGGAGAAATCCTCGTTTACGCCAAACTCCGCAAACCTGTTCAGTGGGGAGGGAAGAGAAGCGAGACAGCGGACTTCATTTTCCTTATCGTTGCGCCGTCGCGCGCCGAAGTAAAACGGATCATGGCGGATACGGCCTTCAAGATCATAAAGAAAGGTCCGGATTTAACGAAAAAGATCTTCCTGGAGGAGTTCTGAGCTCCATGGGGAAAAGGGCCGTTCTATTAGCCGCGCTTGCGTTATGCTGCGTTCTTGCTGCCACAGAGGACTACAAATATTTCCGTAAACAGTATTTCTACTATAAGGATATCGGGCCCTTAGTCTACCATGTTGTAAAGATCGAACGCAATTCCAATCTTGTTCCGGTCATTCAGGCTGTTCCGGACCCGAAAACAGAAACATTAAGCGGTATAATAAAGGATACGGGCAGCGTTATAGGATTGAACGGCGGCTTTTTCGGTACTGAGAACAATGAGATTCTCGGGATCATGACAGCCTTCGGTAGGATCATTTCGAATAAAAAAGTAATGGGCCGGGGAAGTTTTACTATCGACAGATCCGGCCATCCGGGTGTTGAATTTATCAGCAATCAGGATATCGGCGCCGGCAGGGCTCTTTTTTACAAATACATACTGTCGGGGGGAAATATCATCCTGAAGAACGGGCAGAACAGCGGAGGGAAAGGTGAACTGCATCCTATGACGGCTATCGGGATCTCTTCAGATTCATATTTTCTCTTTGCAGCGGAGGGCCGGAGCCTCCTTTCTTTCGGGATAAATGAATACGCCATAGGCGAGATCCTGCGCTCTCTCGGATGTACGGAAGCCGTAGCGATGGACGGCGGAGGTTCTACTGAACTTGCCGTCAATGAGGACGGCCGCGTTAAAATAATGAACAAAGTGGCCGGAGGTTCGGAAAGGCCGATAAAGACAGCTATTCTTTTCCGGAGGATGGAAAAAGCCGGCATCGCTCTGCCCGTTTCGGTGACCGATATGAAAAATTGCCTGGTCCTTTCGGAAAAATTCGAAGGAAAGGGGTATGCGCTTTCCGTAATCCCGTCAGGGAACGGGAATATATGCATAGAGATCGGCGATAAGGTAAGGAATATGACCTTCTCGGGATCCGAAAAGCAGGTGGACGATATCGTGATCGATAATTCAAGGGAGAAAAGTCCCTTCCCGGTGAAGATATTATGCAGTGGTTTTCCCATTGATAAGGTGCCGGCGGGGAAGAATACGGTTTTCCGGGTAAACAACGGATTCGACAGATTTTCTCTTCTTGAGCGTTCAGAGAAGGAGTATCTGGTAAGGGCGGCTCTTGAGGACATACTGGCCTGCGATGAAACACTGCTCTTTTTTTTGATTTATAGAACGCTTGATGATATAATACAAGAATAGGAGACCCCATGTCCGAATTAAGAAAGGACCCTATCACTAATTCCTGGATAATAATAGCCTCGGAACGGAGCAAGAGACCGTTCGACCATAATCAGCTGGAGAATTCCGCCGCGGCAGAACCCGTTAAATGCCCGTTTTGCGTCGGCTCTGAGAACATGACGCCGAATGAGATCTTCTCGTACCGTCCGCCTGACGATAAGACAAAATGGTGGGTAAGGGGCTTTCCCGCCCTTTCACCGATTCTCAAAATAGAAGGGGAGCTGGATCAACGCGGTTTTGGAATATACGATACAGTGAACGGCATAGGGGCGCATGAGATCATCGTCGAATCCCCAAAGCACGGAGAGGATTTCTCTGAGATGGACACGAATCAGATAGAAAAAGTGTTCTGGGCTTACAGGGACAGGATCATCGATCTCAAAAGAGATAAAAGATTCAGGTATATAATGATATTTAAAAATCACGGCCCGCAATCCGGAGCCTCCAATATCAAGCATCCTCATTCGCAGGTCATCGCATTACCCGCGACACCTAAAAAGATCAAGGAAGAACTTGACGGGGCAAAGTTCCATTACGGGCTCAAGGAACGCTGCATCTTCTGCGATGTGATATCTCAAGAGATACAGATAGACGAACGCATCATCATGAAAACCGAGCATTTTGCCGTGCTTGCTCCGTGGGCTCCGCGATTCCCTTATGAAACATGGATCCTCCCGCTCAAACATTCACATGATTTTACATCAATTTCCAAGGAACAGATCATAGACCTTTCCTTCGTTTATAAAAAATTCTTCAAGGCCCTCTATAAAGTGCTGGGAGAGGACATCAGCTACAATATGATCCTCCACGATGCGCCTAATCTTCTAAGAAGAGAGGGATACTGGAAGACGATCGAAGACGATTTCCATTGGCATATAGAAGTGATCCCGAGGGTCACGAGGATAGCAGGTTTCGAATGGGGAACGGGCTTCTACATTAATTCGATACCTCCCGAGCATGCCGCCAAAGAAATGAAGAAGATCATTTATCAGTGAAATGAACCAGATCCTTCTGAAAAAATTATCCCGGCTCAAAGGGAAAAAGATCGCCGTGATAGGGGATATCATACTGGACCGGTATGTGTTCGGAGACGTATCCCGGATCTCCCCGGAAGCTCCCGTGCCCATCGTAAAAGTGATGAACGAGGAATACAAGCTCGGTGCCGCGGCCAATGTGGCCAAGAACCTGAAAAAAATGGAGAACACACCATTTTTAATCGGTCTGACCGGGGATGACATACACGCCAATATCCTTCTTTCCCTAATGAAAAAGGAGGATATGACAACGGATCTCATCATCAGGAAGAAGAAATATAAAACGATCCTGAAAGAGCGTATAATATCAAAAAATCAGCAGATGCTGAGGATAGATTATGATCCGGGAACTTCTCCCTTAAAAACGGGAACAAGGATCATTTCCGCACTTAAAAAGATCAAACCGGATGCAGTGATCATAGAAGATTACAATAAAGGGCTTCTGAATATTTCCGCAATGAGAAATATCCTCAAATGGTGCCGCGAAAGGGACATTATGACGGTTGCCGATCCGCATCCGTCAAGAAGTTATCAGTTCTACAAAGACACATATGCGATCACTCCGAACCTCAATGAAGCACAGCATCTTCTCCACACAGGAAAAAGGGAAGTCCCTCTTGAGAAAATCGCGGAGAAGCTTAATACGGGATGCAGGAACACGGTGACGCTCATCACTCTCGGGCCAAAAGGTATGCTTCTCTATGATAAGAACTTCCACTTCATTCCTACCAGAGCAAAGGAAGTGTACGATGTAACGGGTGCAGGGGATACAGTGGTCTCGATATTCACGCTCGCTCTCGTCTCGGGACTTACGCCTATAGAATCTGCGCAGCTTGCAAATTACGCGGCAAGTTATGTCGTGACCCAGATCGGTGCCGCTGCGTGCACTCACGAGATACTGGATGGCATTCTCAAGAATGACTCGTAAGATATTCTCCGACAGGAAAGCATTTTTAAGTACACTGAAAAAAATAAAAAAAACGCGCCGGCGGATCGTATTCACCAACGGCTGTTTCGACATAGTTCATCTGGGGCATCTTCATTATCTCAAGACCGCCGCAAGGATGGGAGATCTTTTGATCATAGGGTTAAATACCGATATGTCGATAAAAAGGCTGAAAGGCCGCGGGCGGCCGGTGAACAGTTTCGAATACAGGTCTCTTTTTCTTTCATACCTTGACTTCGTAGATTACATCATCGGGTTCGAAGAAGATACTCCGATTGAACTCATTGGCACCGTGCTTCCCGATATCCTCGTGAAAGGAGGTGATTACAGGAAAACAGATATCGTGGGATATCGAGAGGTTAAGGACAACGGCGGACGTGTTGTGACAATACCTTTCGAGTATGAAGTGAGCACGTCCGGGCTTATAAAAAAACTCAAAGGGAAGGCCTGCCGATGAAATGTGCGGTTTTCATCCCGGTCAGATACGGCTCTACGCGTTTTCCAGGCAAACCTCTGGCGGATATCAACGGGAAAAGCATGGTGAGAAGGGTCTGGGAGAACGCCAGTTCTGCAAAGAGCATCGACCGCGTATGCGTTCTGACCGACAATGAAGAGATCGTAAAAGAGTGCCAAATGTTCGGCGCGGAAGTTCTAATGACCCCAGGGACAGTTAGAAGCGGAACAGAGCGGATAGCGTCGGTGATCGGCCGTTTCGGGGAATACGATATGATATTCAATATGCAGGGGGATGAACCCCTTTTTAAAGGCGCCGATCTGGATTCACTTCTGAATAGATACCCTGCCGATGAAAAGACCGTATGCGGAACATACTGTTATCCGTTAGACCCTTCTTCGGCGGCGGACCCGAATAAGGTCAAGGTAGTGGCGAATGCTGCAGGAGAAGCGCTTTACTTCTCGCGAAGTCCGATCCCTACCGGCGGCCCCTTTCTAAAACATATAGGCGTATACCTTTTCCGCAGGGAATTCATAAAAACATATATCGGTCTTCCTGCCGGCAAACTCGAGATCTCGGAAAACCTTGAACAGCTGCGCATACTCGAGCACGGATATAAGATCTGCCTGAAAAGGACCGAGAGCGATACCGTTGCCGTAGATACGCAAGAAGACCTGGAAAAAGTGAGGATGATCCTGAATGAAAAGTAAAAAGAAGAAACTCGTTGTGATAGCCGGCCCGTGCGTTCTTGAAGGGCTGAAGGAAACGGAGAGAATCGCAGAAACACTTATGGAAATCACCGAAGGATTGCCGGTAGACCTTTATTTCAAGGCATCATTCGATAAAGCCAATCGGACATCCGGAGCTTCATATCGCGGACCGGGAATAAAAAAGGGAATAGAAATGCTCCGGAAAATTAAAAGTAAATACGGGATCAAGACAACTACGGATATCCACCTTCCCGAACAAGCCGATATGGTGAGGGACGCCGTGGACATGATCCAGATCCCGGCTTTTCTGTGCCGGCAGACCGATCTTCTGATCGCTGCGGGAAAAACAAAAAGGAGCGTGAACGTTAAAAAGGGGCAATTCCTCTCTCCGGCGGAGACCAAGAATATCATCGAAAAGTTAAAGCATACTCCGGCCTCCGGGATCATGATAACGGAACGGGGCACGACATTCGGCTATAACCGTTTAGTCGTGGATATGACGGGCATTCCCGTTATGAGGTCATTTGGGGTCCCTGTGATAATCGACGCTACCCATTCCGTTCAGCAGCCGGGAGGAGGAGGAACGAAAACGACAGGGAACAGGGACTTCGCACCTGTTATCGCCCGTGCAGGCATTGCCGCGGGCGCAGACGGCATTTTCATGGAAGTACACCCGCAGCCGGACCGGTCGCCTTCCGATGCCGCGAATATTGTTTCTTTAAGGGAATTTCCGAAAATATTGAAGATATTGCTGGAAATTTTCCGTCTTTTAGATTAAAATATAGTATGGAGATAAAAACAGAAAAACTACAGAGCATGACGGTATTCTATTTCGGAAAACCGGAGAATACCACTCTTTCGATTATATACTCTGATCCGCAGATCGTTTTCACCTGTGAAGTGGACAAAGCGCCGACGAATGAGTTCATGGTCCTCTGGGACAATACAATGGACATCAATTTCTATCTCAATGCAGAGATGGAGTTCGTTAGCCAGGGCATCAGTTCGGGCATTAAATGCCTGCCCCATGCGGAGGAGTTCCTGAAAAAGCAGTATATGGAAGCCTATAACGGCCTGTCCCGGACGAATGATGCCAATATGAAGAACCTGATGATGAAATCTCTGGCCAATGTCAAGGCCGCTTTATTCCTTCTTAACTGGTACAAAGAGAACAAATCCAAATATATCAAATAAGGGTACGGCAACACTGAACAGTGAATAATGAATAGTGAACAGCAGAGCGGCAAGGCCGCGGTGTGGAGTGTGAAGTGTGAAGTGCCGAGTGGGAATAAATAAAGAGTTGACAGTTGACAGTTAAGAATTGAGAGTTGAAAGTTGATAGTGAAAATGAAAGATCCTGTTGTCATCATCGTGCTTGACACGGTGATCCAGTATTAAAAGACAATATTAAATACCCTGGATTCCCGCTTTCGCGAGAATGACAAAAGAAGTGAATAATGAGTAATTATATGGAACATATTTCTTATCTCACTTTACACTTCGCACTTCACACTTCACACTCCACACCGCGGTGTTTCACCGCACTACTGCTTCATTAGAAAGGTGAGTATTTCCCCCGTTCCGGCGGTCAATTCATATAAAAGAAAGATCTTAAGGTCGCCGTTGCCGATAGCATCCAATTCTATCTCTGCATCCTTTGAATAAGCGTTAATGTCCTCAGATATTTCTGCAAGGTGATCGGTACCTGTGAACTTCACACGTTCTTTTATCGTTTCCGTATCTCCGGAAAGGGCATTCTTGAGTTCGGTTATCGCGGCATATCTGCTTCCGAAACGTGCCAGCGCATTGGCATCCGGAATGCTCAAGTTCCCTAAAAGACCGAGCAGATAAAGATGGAATGAATATCTGATCCCAAGGTCCGCCTCAATCGACGAGAGGTATTCCCCGAGTCCGGAGAATCTCTTTTTTCTTGAAGGGGACATCGAAGAGATGAAAGTCAGGTATTTTTTATACGCGTTGAATATAAGCGGATTTGCGAACCCGAATGAACTCATCCTTGCATTCACATGCTCAAACAGGCACAGAGCGTCTCTGGCAGGAAGTCTTTTCGAGGAGAGGAGAGTGCCCTCAATGAGAAAGATCCCTTTTATATCTTCCAGTACGCGGTCTTCTATAGAAATATCCAAAGAAGCGAATCTTGATAATAGAGAGAAAAAATCGGTATTCCTCTCCGTTACAGCGTATACTTCGGCCTCAAATCTGGAAAGGACCTTCAATACCCCTGCGGACAGCCCGAATCCCGAGAGGTTCATCTGTCCTGAAGCTGCTTTATGACCTCTTCGCGTTTTCTCTTAAGGTTCTGAAGTTCCGTTTTCTTTGCGATGGCATTTGAATCGCTGCCCAATTGGAGCGCCTGATCGATATATGCGATAGCCCCGTCATAATCGGCCAATGCCTGGTATGCGATCGCGAGATTGTAAAGGGCCGCTTTCTGATCGTTCAGCACTCCTTTCTCCGCTATATCCTCCCAGATAGGGATCGCATTGTCCCAGAGCCCGCCCCGGGCAAATTTGAAGGCATCTTTCATTCGCAGGTCCTTTCCTTTACTAATGAGCCGCTCACCCTTGTAAATTGTATGGGGCGCTATCTGGTTCACGAATTCCTTTACGATATTATTGATGATGCCCGCGAGCATCGATTTGGCTTCGGGAAGGGCGCTGATCGCCTCACCTTTCGTTTTCCTCGCAACATTGCGCTGAACCTCGGGAGCATAGTTCTTGGAAACCATTATCTCGCCTGTAGCGACATTAATGATCTTGACGGTCATTTCGAGGCGGACTTTCCTGAACGCTTTGAACACCTTCTCCATATAATATTCTTTAGTTTTGCTGTTGTATCTTTTCTCTTCGACCTCCTCGCCGAAATCTCTGGAAGAGTAGTCGGAGATATGTCCGGTTATAATGGCATTGGCGCCGAGGAGCTGGCCGATCTGCTGCGAAGCGCTCTCTTCCGTAAGACCCGTTACCGAAAGCTGATGTTCGGACGTGATCGTTTTGAGTTGCGCTCTTTCTATCACCTTGAAGAAACCGTTGTCCAAAAGAGCCTGAGAGAGGGCATTGCTCACGTCATCGGCAGGGGATCCGAGATAGGTCCTCACGGCAGTGAAATCTGCCACCGCTATCGCTTTCACTCCGGGAAGAGGATGCTGTGCGGGCTCAAGCATCTTGATCGAGATCATGCCTCCGCCGCAGGACAGGAACATGAGCATGACAGAAACGAAAAAAAGTGCAAGGAAGATCTTTTTTGTTTTCATCTTTAACTCCGCTTAAGATTATTTTATAATATTTTAAATGAAAATTCAAATCAACACTTCGGGAATCTGCTTCCGGAAAGGTCTGTGAATGCCCTATTTTAAAAACAGATTGACAAAAAAGGCGTTTTTTAATATAATTTACATAAATAAGGAGTATTCTATGCGTTCACAAAGGGTTCTATTTCTGGCGGCTTTGATGCTTCTAGGGGCCGCCGTTTTCTGCTCCACCGAAAAACCCGTGATCGTTCAAGGCGTCCAAAACATATCAGTCGAGGACTACAAGTACGATAGCGGAGAATCGGTCATCCTGAAATTCTCTCTTTCTCCGGATGACACATTAAGCCAGGGCAATCCCGTGAAGTATTATCGGATACTTATAAAGAGGGGATGGCTTGAAGAGGATGAGAAGATAAACCCGGATGATTTCAGGGAGATCCAGAATATCACATCCACGGCTATCGCAAAGTCCAGGCTCAGCGAAGCGCTGCGGAAGGATAAAAGCGTGAAGGAAAAATTCAGATATCCATTTCTCGATGATGTGAACGGCGAAAAGAGGACATATTGCCTCAGGCTTAAAAACCTGAAGCAGTTCTTTCTGAACCCTATCGAGAACAATATCGCGTATTACAGATACATTGTCGATGAATACAAGGTCGCAACAGACATCAGCAAGGAAGAGAAAAAATCCGAGATCAAAAAGATCTGGGCCGAGATCATTAAAATGAACAAGGAATTGAAAACGCTCAGGAAAGAGCTCAATAAAGATCTCAAACTCACCGTTACCGTTGTTGCCGAATCCGCCGAGGGGATTAAAACCTTCTCTCATCTGTACCAAACCTTCGAACCCAAGGTCGAAGCGGTGAACTTAGATAAACTGAGTGTTTTCATAGTTTCCATTGCCTTCGTTATACTCCTTCTTATAATTTACCAGATGACGAAGATGGGCAAGGAATTCTATGTGAGGCCAATCGCAGGACTTTCGGCCGTTGAAGAAGCAGTCGGCCGCGCTACGGAAATGGGAAGGCCCGTGCTGTATATCGGCGGTCTGAGCGGCATTTCGGATATCGCCACGCTGGCCTCGATCAATATACTCGGCCAGATCGCCAAGAAAGTGGCTATTTACGAAACACCCCTGATCGTTCCCGCCTATGATCCGATCGTATACTCGGTGATGCGGGAAGTGGTAAGAGAAGCATACATTGATGTAGGGAAACCCGAAGCTTTCCAGGAAGAGAACATCTTCTACCTTACCAGCGAACAATTCGCGTATGCCGCCGGTGTGAACGGCATCATGGTAAGGGAAAGACCGGCAACGATCTTCCATATGGGAATGTTCTTTGCCGAATCGCTTCTTATGTCCGAAACCGGGAATCAGGTAGGCGCCATACAGATAGCCGGAACGGACGCCGTTACGCAGATACCGTTCTTCATAACCTCCTGCGACTATACGCTGATCGGAGAGGAGCTTTATGCCGCAAGCGCATACCTGTCCAAGGAACCCCTTCTGCTTTCAACGCTCAAGGCCCAGGATTACGGAAAACTCGCAATAATGGTGGGGATCATCCTCGGCATCGTTCTTGAGCTTCTGGGAGTAACATTATTGACCCAGATACTTCAGAACATACCGGAGTAGGAGATTACAATGAAAAGATCAGTACCGCTCGCCATAGTCCTTGTGACAGGCATCATATATTTCTTCGTGCCCTTCATGACCAACCGCTTCACGATGGATTTCCTGTACCAGACGATCCTTGTGGATTGGATGAAGATCATGGGCGTTTTCGCCATCGTGATGTCCATCACCTCTCTTGTGAGAAGGAATGTGTACAAGATCCAGAGAAAGGTCGGCGATTACCAGTATTCCTGGGTAGAACTGATAGGGATGGCCTTCATGATAACCGTCTCGATCTTTCTTCCCCAGACCCCGCTCGGCAAGAACATGCTCCTGGGCGGGATACGCGAAGGATCGGTATATGACTGGGTATTCTCGAACATCCAGGTTCCAATGCAGGCGACGATGTTCTCGCTTCTCGCGTTCTACATCGCCTCGGCCGCCTACCGCTCTTTCAGGGCGCGCAATGCGGAGGCGACGCTTCTTCTCATCACGGCCGGTATAGTGATGATCGGAAGGGTACCCCTCGGAGAGGATATATATAATTTCATGAAGGGATTGAACGGGGACGCATCCTTCAGGTGGTCGGAAATATTCAATTTCCAGGGCATCACCCAGTTCATACTCGATATCCCGAACGCCGCGACAAAAAGGGCCATCGGCTTCGGCGTCGTCATGGGCATGATCGCCACCTCCCTCAAGATCATGTTCGGGATCGAAAAATCCTGGCTCGGCGGCACGGAGTAGGGGGTATATATGAATTTTTTCAAATGGCTTTCCAATATTGACAGGCGCTGGATATACCTTCTGATGGCCGTGGTGATCTCGATACCTATTTTTATCAGAGCTCCTGTAAAGGTCAAACCGAGCCCGGATGTCACGATGCTGTACGATTATCTTGAGAACCAGGAGGAAGGCATGGGCGTGCTCCTGTCCTTCGATTATTCGCCTGACTCTCTCGCGGAACTCCAGCCGATGGCAAAAGCGCTTTCTTATCATGCACTGAGCAAGAATCTCAGGCTCATGGGCATTGCGCTTTCATGGCCTTCCGCCGCGGGCCTCGGGATCGAAGCGATAAAATCCCAAGTGGATATCATCAACTCCGAAGTACTGAAGGACCTTCTTGACAGCGCTGAACAGAACGAGGAAGTGAAGACCTATGCAGCTGAGAAGAAACTTGCGTCGGAAGGATTACGCAAAGAGATCCTGTATGTTCTCATTGCCAAACTTGAAAAGGACAAGGAGATAGAGGAAAGGTATTCCGAACTCAAAGGAGTCCTCGAGAAGGCAAGGATATCATCGGAGATAGTTACATATGAGAAAGAAGTGAGGCTTATCGGAAGGGATTGGTGTTATTTCGGGTACAAACCCGGATATACGCAGATGATACTGGGTATGGGCACCGATATCGCTACGACCTTGAGCACGGACTATAAAGGGACTTCTCTTCTCAAATATGAGATGTTCAATTCTCCTACCGAAAAAATGAAGAATTACGATAATATCGCCGTTTGTATAGACCTTGCCGCAGGCGGCTCCCTCGGTTCCTGGCTGGCCTTTGTGAATACGAAATTCGGCCGGCCGGTAGCGACCGGGGTCACTGCCGTCATGGCGGCGGATTATTATCCGTATCTGCAGTCAAAACAGATCATAGGACTTCTCAACGGGATGAGAGGCGCCGCAGATTATGAAACGCTCATAGGGAAACCCGGCCGCGGGCTTTCGGGTATGAGCTCCCAGTCCGCAGCGCATATACTTATCATCATATTCATCATCCTGGGAAATATCGGATACTTCCTCGGCAAGAAAGGAGGTGAGAAATGAGCGTAATGAACTTCATTGGAACAACACTTGCGGCGATATTCACACTTGCGGTATTCTCCTTCCTTTACAAGGACAATCCATTCTACAAATTCGCGGAACATCTTCTCGTCGGGCTCAGCGTCGGTTATTATGTCGGTCAGATCTGGCATACGGCGTTCATATCCTGGATCATAAATCCCGTGTTCAATGAAAGGCAGTATATCCTTTTCATCCCCATATTCTTCGGACTTTTCTATCTCGGTTTCATACATTCCAAGACCGTTTGGCTGATAAGGATACCTATAGCGCTTTCGCTCGGCATAGGCAGCGGGTACGGCATCTCGTACTCGTTCCAGACATCGATATTCATCCAGCTAAGGGAGACGATAAACGTGTTCACTCAGTCCGGCATGGACGCATGGGACGTTATCAAAGCGATACTTCTTGTCGTCGGCGTTTTTTCCGCGATCGTCTATTTCTTCTTCTCGTGGAAACACGAAGGGGTTGTAGGCTGGATCGCGAAAGTGGGCATATATTTTCTTATGATAGGTTTCGGCGCATCGTTCGGCCTGACGGTCATGGGAAGAATATCCCTGCTCATCGGCCGCTTCCTTTTCCTTTTCCAGGACTGGCTGCATATCATTAAATAGAACGGTTAAGCGCGGGAGACCGTCTCCCGCGCATATTTTCTTTGTTTTCTGAGATCAGTGAACCGGTTAACGGAATTTAGTTTTTATCAAAGAGGCAAGAGCGTAATATCTCGGGAACTTGAATTTTTCCTTCATAGCGGCCGCTGCCGCGCCCAGATCAGAACCATTCCTTATAAGTAAGCGTATCAGAATACTGTAAAAATTCATATCATCCCATGGACAGAAGATGAAAAGAGAATTCTCGTTGGAATAAAAGGAGGGAATGACATCGTAACCCACGGCGGCAGGCTCTATGCCCGAAATAACGAGCATGGCAAGATCGGCCGCCTTTCTGAACGGGACTCCGGGATAGGATGAGAGGAAAGGCTCAATACCGTTGAAAAAACCCCTCTTCAGAACGGCCATGCCGGAAGCCCCGAAATGACCGGCCAGGTCGGTGAGGTACGGCGCGTCTTCCGAGAAAAAATACGGACCATTGTCTTCAACGGCCTTTCTCTTCAGGGAGAACGGGACCGAGTAAAGCCCGATCTTGCGGTCCTCAAAAATACTGAAAGGGAAAAGAGCCGTTCTCCGATCCGGAATAAGGGTGATATCCTTCTCGGGGATATCCGAGAAGAACAGATCGGAAAAATAACCTTTTGCGTGATCGAACTCCGTGAACCCTGCGATATCGGAGAACAAAGAATGGAAATTCAATGCGTATTCCTCCGCGTCAAAAGCCCTTGATGTCATCGATATCCTGCCGTTTTTTATGCGGAAAGTGAAGATCAAACCGTCCAAAAGGACTATTTGGCACGCATTGAACGAATATTGCTCCAGTGCCTCTTCGACCTCTTCCCTGGAATACCTTTCCTTCAGAATATCGGAATAGTACCCCGTAAGCGCCTCGGCCGGATTCGCGCTGAGGAAATATTTTTTCAAGATGCCTTCCTTGGAAAAGGTGAGACCGTTTTTTATGATGTCGAGGGAAGCGATATTCCCCAGTTTTAAAAATTCTTCGAAGAGGTTCTCCGTCAATTCAGGTTCGGATGAGGAAAGATCGTTGAGAAGTTCAACGCGGAGCACACCCGAGATGTTCTTTCCGAGAAGTTCGCGAAGGGCCGCTGTGGCCTTTTCGGGTTTCTCTGCCTTTGCTTTTCTATACTGTGCGAAATAATAATAATCCTCGTAGTCATATGTCCGTGCCATCTCTTCGAGTATTTTGATCTCGTCCGAAGCTTTAATTCCCAACCTGCTCTTGCAAACGGCGATCAGCCTCAGATCGTAGAGGATATTGGCGACATTGTCTGTCTTCACATCCTTCTGATAGATCTCGGAGGCTATCGAAAGAGCTTTTCTATATTCGTTCCCCGCCATAAAAAGGAGGCATTGATTGGCTCTTATATCGAGAATAGATCCCTCCTGCTTTGATTTAATTGCATATTCCAGGGCTTTCTTAAAGCAATTTCCGGAACTATCAAGATTATTCAATTCAAATTCTATAAGTCCGAGGAGATTGTATCCCGCGGTAATATCGGAGATCTCCCTGCTTTTAATAAGGCTTTCTGCAATGTTCCTCGCTTTTAAAAGATCGCGCCTTTTTAGGCATGCCACGCCGAGTATTGCCGAAGCCCTTTCCGCATCGATAAATTCGCTATACTTCTCGATAAGCCCGCCTATCTCGTAATTCCCGCATTCGATATTGTTGCGGAGGTATTCGAGGAAGTAGGGGCCTATGTTCTCTCCTTTCAGCTTTTCAAGATCGAGCCGAATGCCCTCTTCAAAAAGATTCAGCGAGCCTAAGGGGTCCTTCTTGAAAAGATAAAGGTAGTGCGCGTAATTCAAAATGATCCTGCTCATATGCATGGTATCCGAACCGCTATTGTATTCCCTGTACAATTCGGAAGAAAGATCGAACGCTTTCTTTAACATTCCATTCGAAGCGTAAACATCGATCTGACTGAGCTGTATAGGAATAAGATATCCCGTGTCCCCCGCGAATTTCTCCTGCATGATCTTCGCTGTCGCCAAAGCCTTCTCGGTGTCGCCCATGGCATTGTGTATTGCGATCAGATTGCTGAGGAGCCTGTAAAGATCATCCTTGTGCGTTTCGGGATCAATGATACCGTCCAGCACTTTGTTGATATAATAAACGGCAATCTCATAATCGCGGGTCATATAAAGTGCGCGGATGAAATAATTGAATATCTTCATCTTTTGGGCATCTTCAAGGGGATCTCCGTAAATATTGATCAGATTATTGAAATAGATCGCGGCAAGCTGCCATTTTTTGCCCTTGTATGCATCAATGGCCAGATCAAGATAGTATTGGAATTTTGAATTGATGAAGAACGGGATCTCTTCCTTTTTCAATCCCCTGAAACCGAAGAATAAGGAATCCGGCGATGAGAGGACATCGAATTTATTTTCTCCTTTCATGCGCTCCGGGGGGATGTCGGAAAAACCTGAAAAAGTGGATATGCCCGAAAAGGTCAAAAGAGGCACAAGAAGTTCCGTGATACTGTAATCGGGGAGTTCCCGCAGGAACAAGTGATAGGGCGTCTGCCTCTCGCCGAGAAGCGCTTTTACAAAAAGCGGCCCTATCCTGAGGTCATTCACATTGCTGCCTTCTATATATGCGTTGATGATCCCCCAACCGCCGAGCTTCGCCGTGTTTTCATCAACGTTCAGGACCATTTCGGGATTATAGTTGAAATTCACGAGAGAGTAGTAAAGAAAGTTCAGAGAAGTGGAATTGGCCATACCGGGCACGAATTTAGTATTATAGGACACGGCATAATCATATTTCAACCCGCCCGTATCTGTTATTCCGAGCATTTCATAACCGTCCCAGAGCACAAAGATATTAGCCGCCCAGTCGCAGAATAAGATCCTTTTACCTTCGAAAGACCCCAGCATCTCCTTTATGTCCCTTGTGAAAACGCGGATGAAAAAATTGACATAGGAAGCGGGATTCTGCTTGAGCTCCTCGTCGATCTCGAGAAGCAGCCTGTCCTTGTCCGTGTCACGCCGGAAGAGCTTCTCTTTTAGGAAACGCGCATTTTTAAAAAAGATATTATCCAGCTCACCCGAGAAGACGATATCCTCTTCGGATACGGAATTGAAAAATTCGAGAGAGCGGCACTGTTCCTTTAAGCGCACGAAACCCAAAAAATCCCCTTCCCTGTATAGGTCTTGCGCCTTCCGGTTCAGAAGGTTTACCGCTGCCGGCATCAGAGAACCCGGTATTTTCTCGAAAGTGTTCAGAAGGGAATCCACTGCTTTCACATTATTCCCGGCAAGCATTTGAAAGTACCAGATCAGTCCGCAGCGCGGAAAGTTCTCCACAGTACGCAGGGCGTCTTCAAGATAAGGTCTTCCATCTCCGCCCCCTATGCCTGCAAGAAAATATTTCGTTAAAAAAAGCAGCGCTCTCGTTTTAAAATGAGCATCTTTATTCCTTTCTAAAAAATCATCAATGAGATGTTCCAATTGGATAAGGTTCCCGTAGATCTTTTCGAATTCGTCCAGATTCTTCTCCAGGTCCAGCGAAACGGAGAATTCCTTAAGGCCTTGCGTCTCGAGAAGGGCGCGCTGGAAAAGAGAGAGTCCCACGCCTTCCGTTAAAGCATTGCCGCTTTTAACGATCTTCACATAATCGGAAAATGGGATGATCTCCCTGAAATCTCTCCGAGCGAAATTCCCGGAATAGATATTTACGAGATTCGCAAGTCTGCCTCTGTTCGACTTGATATCCTCGAGTATGGACATGCTGTCGGTAAAACGCTTTACCGCTTCATCGATCTTCTTCTCGCGAAGGCTGTTCAATCCGAAATGGTTCAACACAATGGCGCTTTCCTCGCTTTTCTTCTCTTTCTTGGAAAGGAACGCCATGCGCGCACCTAGATAACGGTTTGCATCCGCATACCTTCCGAGTTTCGAGTACACCATGATAAGGCCGTTATATATCTCTTTTCTTATGGCGGTAGGAGGGTCCTTCATATAGTCGGCTTTTTTCACGCCGAACGGATTAATGAAGGCTTCGAAATCAAAAAGACCTTTACGGTCGAATTTATATGTCTTAAGCTCATCGAGAGCTTTCAGAAAATACTCCTCGGCGCTTTTATTGTCATTGAGTTCAAGGCAGATATTCGCGTACAATTTATATTCCATTGTGAAGTTGGCGCCCAGCTGTTTTTCCTTTTCGCCTATAAGCGACATGACATTGACAAGGGCGTCATTATATCTTCCGTTAATGTAGTTCAGGAATGAAAGGTACCGGAGTATGCGTATGCGGTAACGCAGATCCTCTCCGTACTTCATTGCCTTCTGAAGTACATCCACTGCTTCCCTGTACTTTTTATTGATATTGTAAGTTCTGGCAAGGATCAGGGAGTCGTTCACCGCCTGTTCAGCATTGAAGAAGAACCCGAACTGCTGAAAACGCATTGAGAGATAATAATCTAAGTTCTCGTAATCCTCAAGCGAGTAAAAACATTTTCCGAGATATGAAAGTATCAGAGCATTGATGTATATGGTATCATTGGAACTCAGATTGAGCGCTTTCAAAAGACTGTCCTTCGCTTTTTCGAAATTACCGCTCATGAAATAGTATATGCCCGTTACGGCGAGCAGATATGGTTCCTCCCACTTACCCAGAGCCCCTCTCATCCTCAAAGAAGGTATCTTTTTCTCGAGGAAAAAATCACACATAGTCCTCTTGTAGAGATACATATCGTCGTTTTTCCCCAGATTCTTCGCTATGATCGAAAGCTTATCGCGGGCATTCTCTTTCAAGTAGAAAAAATACCAGAATATCATCCGCGGTTCGTTCGGATAGAACGTATACAGCCGTTCAATAATGTTCATGTCCTTTTCACGGAAAATACTTTCCACATTAAGAAGCTTCATGATCTCGCTTTTTATCCCGGGAGCTTCCCGGTCGGCCTTTTTCAATGTTCTCGCGATAACCTCGGTATCGCGGTCATCTACTGCGATCTTTATCTTCAAAAGCTGAGCCTCGGGTTTTTCATTGTCCTTTATCAGTTCAAATGCGTTCTTATTGAGGCCGAGTCGGTTCAGCATCTCGGCTTTTAAAAGAAGCGCATCTTCGTCGTTGCGGATCCTCTCCAGGAAATAGAGCTTTTCCCAAAGGCTTATCAGATCAGAGCTGAACGCTTCATCCAGAAGGCCGATGAAACGCCCTTTATCCTCTTTTCCAGCCGCCGCGAAGAACGAATCCCAGAGATCGAGGATCTCACGGATATCGCCGAATTTGGAATAAACGGAAGAGATATTGATCTGAGCCGAATTAAGAACGGGCCTGTTCCGCGCACGGTCCCTAACGGCCCTGAAAACAGCCAGAGCATCTTCATAGCGTTTGCCGCTAAAAAGATATGATCCCCAGAGAAGATCGATGCTGTCCCTGAATTTCGGTGCCAAAGCAAGATATTCCCCGTATTTCTCTTCATTAAGGCTTCCTTTCATATAATCGGTAAGAAGAAAGAAATAATTTTTCAACTGCGGGTCTACACGGTCGGCCGTCAGTTCTAAGTAATACCCGGCCTTCGTATAGTCTCTTTTCCTCAGATAAAGAACGAACAGGTCTTTCTCGATATTGATATTGCTGCCTTTCAAAGCCAGGAAGCGCTCCAGAGCAAATATCTCTTCGTCCGTCCCGCTGAAACGGTAATCGCCGATATCCGCTTCATCTGTAAAGAGGGGGGCTGCGCCGTCCATGCTGAATTTTACAATATCGAAATTCTTATCCCGTTTCGCAGCAATAAGATCACTTCCGCTCACGTTCAAAGTAACAACGGGAGAATTATCGTAGAACAATGGAAGCTTGGTTCCATTCATGATCATATAAACGCGGTTATCCGCTTCGCAGAAGAACAGCCGGTCATTGAGCATCACGGGATAGAAAACGTCCGTATCGTTCTTATGAACAATTTTTATTTCTCCTGAACGGAACATGTAATGAAACACCTCATTCCCGCAGGAGAACAATATGCCGCCGGAATATTTGAAAGGATATCGTCCGTCAGCTATCTTTTTTTTTTCTTTTTTTCTTGTGGAATAGAGTATCAATTGATTATTGGAAGAGTAGCAGACATTATCCTTGTCAATAAAGCACGCCCCCTCAAAAGAGCGGCCTCTTTCTATGATGATGTTTTTTGATCTTTTCACATCGTATTTCTTAAGCGAACCCCTTGAATCTTCTTTATTGGAGATCCAGAGGATATCATCCTCATCAGGACTTACATCAAAACCGTCCGCAAGAACGAACTCGTCCATGATCACCGAAAGTTCGCCGCGGACCGTTCTTTTCATTATAGAGATCCTGTCCTTCTGGTATTTAATGAAATAAAGATCACCGTTTCTTATCACCGGGAATATCTCATTACCCGTGTAATTGGTTATCTTGTTTAGCGCCGATATGTGACTTGTCAAGAAAAAAAGAAAAAATAAGAGCGTGGCCCTTCGGATCATTTTTCGCATATGAGACCGTCCAGGACCAGAATATCCATATGCGTTTTTACAAAAGTTTCAACCGCGTCCTTCGGGGAACAAACGATAGGTTCTCCCCTGAGATTGAAAGAAGTATTGATAATGACGGGAACGCCGGTGATCTTCCCGAATTCGCTCACAATGCGGTATATTTTCGGATTTTCCCTCTCATTAACTGTTTGGACACGGCCCGTATTATCCACATGGATGCCCGCCTTGAAAGAATCCTTTTCCGGCATTACGGGAAGACAGAGGATCATGAAAGGCGAAGTTGTTCCCGTTGAACCGAAAAAGGATTCGAAATCCTCTTCACGGACAACCGGCGCAAAAGGTCTGAAACTCTCCCGGTGTTTGACTTTCTCGTTGAGGATGTCCTTCATGGCAGGGTCTCTCGAATCGGTCAGTATCGACCTCCCGCCAAGCGCTCTTTGACCCATCTCCATCCGTCCTTCAAACCAGCCGACGATCTTGCCCTGCGCGAGCTTAGATGCAATATAGGCCTCGGTATCATCAACCGTCCGGAAGCTCAATCCTGCCTCGGTCAGAGCTTTCTCGGATACCTCTTTGCTGTATGACGGACCCCAGAAAAGATTGGTGAGTTTTTCAAAGCCGGTCTGTTTACCGGCATTCTTGGTTAAAAAGGCGTAAAGAAATGCGGCACAACCCACAGCCGCCCCGCCGTCCCCGCCTATCGGAAGAAAGAAATATTCGTCGAAAATGCCGCTTTTAAGAAGCTTTCCGTTCATTACGGAATTAAGGACCACCCCTCCGCCGTAGCAAACCCGGGAACTACCTGTGATCTCCTTCGCATGGGCGCTTATCTTCAGGGCTATCTCTTCGAGAAACCACTGAAGAGTTGCCGCGAGATCCTCATCCCTTTTCGTAATAGGGCCCTCAGGTATGCGTGGCTCTCCGAACAAGCGGATCATCTCCTTTGAATACATCCGCTTCGAGTGCTCATAAGCGAAATACTTCCTGTTCAACTTGAAACTTCCGTCATCGAATATCCTGAGGAGACGGGAGAACTCCTGTTTCATCGCGGGTTTGCCGTAGGAAGCAAGCCCCATCACCTTTCCTTCACCGCTGTTCACTTTGAAACCCAGAAAAGCGGTTATCGCCGAATATAAAAGGCCCAGCGAATCTGGAAAATCCATTACTTTGAGGATCTCGATATCATTGCCGTTTCCCTTTGAAATGGAGAGAGTGTTCCATTCTCCAACGCCGTCGAAAGTGATCACGGCGCTTTGTGTAAATCCTGAAAGGAAAAATGCCGCTGCGGCATGCGAAAGGTGATGACTAACGAAATACGGGATTTTACCGAGTTTTCTTTTAATAAAATACTTTATATGGAGCTTTGATCTGACCCAGGAGGGGATAACTTGATGAAATGTTCCGTATCCGAGAGGAAAATTACGTATATAAGTATCCAGTATACGGTCGAATTTAAGGAAAGGTTTCTCATAAAAGACGATATGATCGATATCGCCGGAGCTGATCTTTCTGAACTTTAAGCAAAAATCGATAGCCTGCTCCGGCCATCCGTGATCATGCTTAATCCGGGAAAACCGTTCTTCGGCGGCCGCGGCAACGATCTTGCCATTCTCGAGAAGACAGGCGGAAGAATCATGATAAAAGGCCGAGATGCCGAGTATGATCATGTCAATAACCCTTGAAAAACGTCTTTAAAACGGGTTTTCCATCCCGGTACCGTTTGTAATTGGTTTTAGCGGAACTATCTCTCAGAAGGGAGAATAACATATAAAAAACCTTGAACAGGCCGAAAATGATAAAGAACAGAATACCCATGAAAAAGTGGGTTTCGATTTTGCCCAGGATATTTAAAACGGCTTTGGCGATCTTCTTCACTTTACACCAGAGGATAAATGAACGGAAGCAAGGGGGATATCGAAGCGGCAATGGCGAGCAGCCCGAACAGCAGAACGAAGAGCATAAGAGGGATGAGCCACCACTTCTTTCTAACAAAAAGAAATTCCATGAACTCCAAAAACAGGGAAAGATTCTCAGAAACCCTTTTAAACATACTTATCACCTAATAATTATTACTAAATAGACATTATTACAGAACATTGTTTATTCTCTTGTAGACAACCCTTGCGGCGTCCTCATTCGGCGCTTCAACCTGTACGCGAAGGATCGGTTCCGTGTTCGATTCTCTTATAAGGAACCAGAAATCACTTGGGGTACCGTTGCCCAATTCCCTTTCTCTGTAGTATATCCCGTCATCGAAACGATATTTCCCCTTGAAGAACACCTCTTTAAGGCCAATGATGAAATCGTCGGAAAGTTTTTTATCACGGATCTTCGCTTTCAGCATATAATGGTCGGGGAAATTATCTATTGTTTTATCCAGGCTTTTCTCCGAAGAAGCCATTGTATTGAGGATCAGGATCATTCCGGCATATGAATCCCTTCCGATATGGAACGGGGAGAAGATAACACCGCCGTTCCCCTCGCCGCCGATGATCGAATGTTCCTTTTTCATCATAGCGGCAACATGTGCTTCTCCGACCGGAGTCCGGATGATCTTTGCCCTTTTTCCGATAATAAAATCATTCAAAGAGGAGGTTGCAATATTGATCACAACCGGAGAATCGATGAACTTAAGAATGCCTTTTACTGCCAAAGGTAAGGTGATCTCCTCCGAGTGGAAAAGCCTTTGCGGGGTTAGTATTCCCAGTCTGTCGGCATCAGGGTCCTGAACGAATGCGATATCAAACTCGAATGAACCTAATTCAGTTTCCAGATCGATGAGATTCTCCTTGACCGGTTCCGGTTTTCTGGGAAAAGCGCCTTCGGGGTCGTGGTTAAGGTAACGAACGCTTTTTATACCGAGTTTCTCGAAAAAGATCTGATTTACCACGCTTCCCGCACCGCATACCGCGTCAACGGCCACTTTGAAGTCCCTCTCCCTTATCTTCTCAAGATCGATGTACGGTTTAAAAGCGTTCAGAGCGGAGTCAACGAAGATCTCCTTCCACCCGGGGATCCCGGAAAGTTTCCCGACCTTGTTCCAGGAAGCGTATTTAAACGATTTATTCACATAGATATTATAGATCTTGTTTGCATCTTCATTGTCAATGAAAAGCCCTTCTTTTTTAAGAAGCTTCAAGGCATTGTATTCGATATCGTTGTGCGATGCAGAGATTATTATCCCTCCGTCCGCCTCAAGATGTTTAACCATGAAAGCAACTGCCGGTGTCGGGGCGATGCCAAGATCGATCACGCTGCACCCGGAGGCGCAGAGGGCAGATACAGCAATGTCTTTGACGATCCTTCCGTGAGGCCTTGTATCGGACCCTATAACGATCCTTCCACCCTCACCGATAAAAGTGCCGAAAGCCAGCGCCATATTCAGAATGACATCCGGATTAAGGCCGTCATTTAAAATGCCGCGTACGCCCGAAACGGTTATTTTAAGCCCCATTTTCTTCTCCTGCGATCTTTTTATATTCGTCCAGAACGATCCTTCTCATATATTTCGAGTACTCGGGATCATTTATCTTTATGAACTCGAAAAGTTCGTTGCTGATGACTTTGGACGGGAAATGAAGGAAAAATCCCTCATGCTTTGTTTTTATTATTGTTATACCCCTCAGTAGGACAGCATCCCCTAAAGTTATATCGGCATAAGCCACAATACTGTAATCGCCTTTATCTATTTTGTAGGGGAATATTTTAACAGAGGAGATCTCAGGGTTCATCGCGCTCCCGTTCAGCTCCTCGTGTTCAGCGTCATTGATATCTCCACGGCAACATTAAGCGGGAGTGAAGAAGCTCCGATGGCCACTCTTGAAGGGAAATTATCCTGGGGTATGACCGAAGCCAGAAGTTCGCTTGCGCCGTCCAATACCTGATGAGGCCAAATAAAATCTGCAGAGGCATTCACATAGCCCACGATCTGAACGATACTTTTAATATAATCAAGACTTCCGAAATGCTCCTTGATCTGTGCAAGTGCCGTGAGCGCCGCCGCCCGGGCGGCTTCCTTTCCGAATTCAATATCTTCTTTTTTAGTCAGTTTGCCTACGATAAGCTCTCCCCCGGATTTGAATGGAAGCTGGCCCGAAAGAAAGATCAGGCCGGGTTCCTTTAAATGGATCAGCGGCGAGTATTTACCAACAGGTTTTCCCACGCGGGGAAGAACAAGACCAAGCAACTGTATTTTTTTATCTATAGACACTCTGCTCTCCTTTACCAATCCTTCTTTTTCTTGAAAAACCCTTCTTCATCAAAACGCTCCACGATCTTATCCGGATCCTGAGAAACATTTCCGAAATAAGTGCTCCTGTATTTCTTTTCCGTATCATCCACTCTCTTCAGGTATTTACGTTCAGCATTGTCTAAAGCACCCCCCTCATTAGGCTCCCGGCCGCTGCCCTCCTTTCCGGGAAGTTCCTCCCCGTTCTTTTCTTTCTCTCCGCCGGGTCTTTCTGCATTTTCTCCTTCCCTGCCGGCATCGTTCTTCTCATTGCCGACCGCGCCGCCGCTTTCAACATCTTCCCCGGAGGGGTCTTGCTTAACGTTCTTTTGTTCCAGCATCTTCTTGGCAAGTTCAAGATTAAAACGCGCATCTTTATCATAGGGCTTGATATTCAATGCGTTCTCATAACTCTGCACCGCACTTTTATAGTCACCCTTTGAAAAGTAAGCATTTCCGGCATTAAAATGAGATTTGAATCTGATCCTGTCCGATGCGCCGGCAGAAGAGAGTATCTTGTCGAAATAAGCAAGAGCTCTGTCGTAATCGCCAAGTTTATAGCAGGCGCATCCGGCATTGTAAGCGGAGCGGAACGAGTCGCTTCTTCCGTAATGCTCAAGAGCCCCGGTATAATCACCTTTCCGGTAAAGGTCATTACCCCAAAAAAGACCGGTTAAAAAAAGAAGAACGCTCATGCTCACAATGCAAGCCCCCTGTTCATAATATTGTCAGGATCGAACAAACTCTTGATCTTCCTGATATAAGGCAATTTCCCAGCAAGGGCTTTTCTCATAATAGCTTTACTTCCGGGCCCGTAGCCGTGCTCACCTGAGAACGCTCCGCGCTTTTTAGCTATAAAATTATAAACCGTTTCGACATTTTTTTCAATATTTACGGCCTTCTCATCATAAAGAAAACTGGTATGGAAGATGCCGTCGGTAAAATGGCCGTAATAAAGGGCCAGAAAATGCTTTGTGCACATGCCTTTAAGTAAAGCATCGAATTCGGGGAGAGCCTCGATATCGAAAGAAAGATCAAAACTCTTTTTATAAGGCATGACAGAAGAAAGCATGGGAGACACGGAACTCCGGTCGAATTTTAAATGAGAACGCCCCGGGAACAGGGAGGAATCGGCATGTATTTCTATGTAATAATAATTACTATTTAATAATAATGTTGATATAGTATCATTAACTATTTCAAACCTTACCGGGTGAATTCCCTTGCGCCTCATTTTAAAAAAAAGATCGAATATTGGTCCCAACTGCCTGAACCTGAAGATATATTCATAGATCCTTGCCGGTTTCGGGATAACGCCGAATTCGGTCTCGCAAATTATTCCGAGAAGGCCGAGGGAACCGATGAACAGGTTCTTTATATCTATCCCTTGAGAATATCTGTGGCAATGGGCTCCGATATTAAGGTCCTCGCCTTTTCCCGTAATGACCCTTAGGGATTTGAGGTAATTGGAAATGCCTCCAAAGCGGCCGGCCTCAAAACCGGAGGCATTAGTAGAAATATTACCTCCAATAGAAGAGAATTTATAAGATGCAGGGAAAACAGGGAGAAAGAGCGAGTGCTCATTGAGGTAATCATTGATCCTTGCAGCGGAGATCCCGGCTTCGGTTCGAATAAGGCCTGCCACATAGGAAAAATTCAAAATGCGATCCATTTTTTCGGTTGATAGCATGATGCCTTTCCCGGTGGGGGATCCTGCGCCGGTAAGGGACGTGCCTGCACCTTTAATATAGATGGGGGTGCCGCGCTTTCTGCAATAGCGGACGATCCCGGCGATCTCCTCCGGGGTTCGCGGAAAAACAATATTGGTCAGATTTTGCCTCTTTGAAGCATTCCTTGACGCATCGGAAGAATAAACGATACGATAAAGTAAATCCAAGCTCATATTATTCATAATAATTACTATTTAATAAATATTGCTAAATAAATATTATTTTAATTCAGAAAGAAGTTTCTCTCCATCCTTTTTATCTCTTGCTTCCTGGATGCGGTCTTTGGGAAAATCGCCGTTTATCAGATGTTCAAGCACTTCCCTGGCCTTCTCTTTTTCTTTTACCTTGATGAGTGTTTCTGCAAATTCGTAAAAATGAAGAGAATAGGTCGGGCGCAACTCACAGGCTTTCGCGAGATACTCCCTGGATCTTTTATTGTCGCCGCCGGCAAAACCGGGCAACTTCCTTAAAAGAACACCTAAGATATGATGAGCTCCGGGGTGGTTCGGATCGATGCTTATGATCTTCTCGCAGAGTTCTCTGATAGGTTTAGCCAATGCAAGAGATTTTAACACCCCTTTGACAAGGCCGATCTTGCCGAGGATAGCGGCAAGATAATACATTCCCTCGGTATGGACGGGGTCGTTTGCAAGAAGCAGATCGGCATATTTGCGGCCCTCTTCGAAGGCAGCAAGCTTATCCCTATCCTTTTGCTTTTCTATTCCGTAGTAATAATAGAGCTTTGTGAGATAGAAAAGGTCTGTATCACTTTTCGTCTCTTTATTTGTCAGGATCTCGATTTGGGCATAAATGCCGGCATTGTCGTCCCATTTAATGATGGCGTCTTCAACGGCGCTATAATCATCTGCGGCCGCTATCACTACAGCGGCAAAGAGCAGAAACATCGGAAAAAGCTTCTTCATATGACCTCCTCTATAGATGTATCATTTTCCCTTTTAATCCCAGCAGTGCCTCGTAAACGGCTTCCGAGTAAGAAGGATGCGGGAACATGGTATTTCCAAGTATGTCTCCGGCCCTGGTCTTTTTAGAGATCAAATACCCGAAGGGCCAAATAAGTTCCCCCGCACCCTCGCCTATGATATGCGCCCCGGCGATCTTTCCGCCGCTTGAAATGATCTTGACGAAGCCTTTTAACTTATTGGAACAATTAGAACGCGGATTGGCCGAGAAAGGAAATCTCGAAATGATGATCTTTTCTCCCGTTTTAGCCGCTTCTTCCTCAGTAAGACCGATGGAGGCAGCTTCAAGATATGTATAGATCACCGAGGGGACGATAGCATGTATCCTGTCCTTTCCCAGGATATGGTTCACGGCATTCAATCCGTCATGTGATGCTTTATGAGCAAGCATCGGGCCTTCGACCATGTCTCCGACCGCATAGATGCCGGGAATATTTGTCATAAGATTCCCGTCGACCTTGATCCTGCCGGCCTCTTTAATAATACCAGCATTGGTCACATCTTCCGGAATATTCGCTTTTCTTCCGGTTGAAACAAGTATCGCATCGGCCTCATAAACAGCATCTTTTGTATAAAGTTTACCGTTTTCAATCCTCACGATCGCAGTTGAAAGGTGCATTTCTATCCCGGAACCTTTGAGGGACTTTTCCAGTTCGTTTGCGACCTCAATATCCAATGAGGCGCCGCCTATTCTCGGAAGGATATCGAAAATGATTACTTCAGCTCCAAGTCTTCGGTAGATAGTGGCCATTTCCACACCGATCACGCCCCCGCCGATTATAAGAAGTTTTTTAGGAATGAACGGCAGCTCCAACGCTTCATCCGATGTCCAAACAGGCGCATCACCCTGTATAAAGGAAGGCAGCGAGGGGACGGAACCATGTGCAAGTATGATATTATCGGCCTGAAAAGATTCTCCGCCGATAACCAACTCCTTTGATCCCTTCAAAAGAGCTTCTCCCCGGATGGTCTTCACATTGTTCTTTTTTAAAAGGCCGTCAATGCCCTTTACCGATCTTAAGACCGCCGAATCCTTCCATGCTTTTAGTTTGTCCCTGTTGAAAGTGATGGCTGCACCCTCTATGCCGAGTCTGCCGTAATTGATCTCTCTATAATTCGTGGCGTATAACAGGGCTTTTGTCGGGATACAACCGCGATTCAGGCAAGTACCGCCAAAGGAATCTTTTTCGGCCAGCGTTACATCAAGGCCCTCTTGTGCCGCATAAACAGCAGCTACATAACCTGCCGGGCCTCCGCCTATGATGAAAAGTTTCTTACCCATTCATATACTTCCCGATCCTTTTCAGCGTTTCTTCCCTGCCAAGGATCTCCATTGATTCGAAAACACCGGGAGAGACCTTCTTCCCGCTTATTGCAAGCCTGATAAACTGAGCGAGCACTTTGAGCTTGATCCCGTTCTTCAGAGCAAAGTCACGTGCTGCAGCCTCAAGGCCGGTGCTTTTGAATTGAGCCGATTCGAGGAGCATCATTAATTCAGCCGCTTTCTCAAAGGGAACGGCTTCATCATATGTGTCCGGAACGCGGAAAAAGAATAAAATATATGAACGGATCTCCTCAAGTGTTTTTCCGCGTGTTCCGAGTATAGGAATGATCTTCTCAAGAAGCGCTCTATCAAGGGTCTCTCCGTAGAATTCGCTGCAGAATTCAGAGATAAGGCCGGCTTTTTCATTCTCCTCAACCCGGAAAAGGTATTCCCCGTTAAACCAGATCAGTTTTTCCATATCGAATCTTGCCGCGTTCTTAGACACTTTGGAAAGGTCGAAATGTTCGATCAGATAGGCTATATCGAATATCTCCGTATTATCACCCGGATTCCAGCCGAGAAGAGAAAGGTAGTTTATGATCGCTTCCTTCAAATATCCCATTCTCTTATACTCTATCAAGGCGGTCGCCCCATGCCTTTTTGAAAGCCGGGTGCCGTCAGGTCCGTTGATGAGAGGTATATGGGCAAATTCCGGTACCTCCCAACCCAGTGCATTGTATAGAATTATCTGCTTGAAAGTGTTTGTAACATGATCTTCGCCGCGGATAACATGGGAAATATTGAGAAGGTAATCATCGATAACGCACGCATAACTGTATGTTGGCGTTCCGTCGGACTTCATTATTATAAAATCATCGAACTCACGGGTGTTTACAGTGACCATACCGCGGATCGCGTCATTATATGACACATCCTCGCTTTCGGGACATACGACCCTTATCGCCTGCGCCTCTCTGGCCAGCTCGGCATCCTTGCCGAGGTTCTCGCGGCATTTTCCGTCGTATTTGAATCCCCCGGAGGAGGTCTTGACCGCTTTCTGTTTCTCGATGTCCTCCTTCGTGCAGTAGCAGTAGTATGCTTTTCCGTTCCTTACCATCTCCTCGGCGTATTTTTTATAAAGGTCAAGCCGTTCGCTCTGAAAATACGGACCCTCATACGGCGTTAAGCCAAGCCAGTCTAGCGAAGCCAGGATAGACCTTGTGTATTCATTCTTTGAGCGGTTAAGGTCCGTGTCCTCTACTCTTAATACGAAATCGCCCCCGTGCTTCATGGCGAAAATATAATTGAAGAGCGCCGTTCTAACCCCGCCTATGTGTAAATGCCCTGTCGGGGAAGGCGCAAATCTTACGCGTACTCTTTTCATTTCAATTCATCCCCGGAGAAGATATCGAAAATGAAAATAGACCCGTCCGATGTATCCCACATTGCTGCCGAGGAAATGCCCGTAAGAAGACCTCCCGCCTCCCCGGGGTTGAGAACCGCCGCACTGCCGTTTTTCCGGATCTCCTTCCTGTGTGTGTGGCCGTAAGCAAGAAGATCATATTCACCGCTTTTTAGAAAGACCTCAAGGAATTCGGGTTCATGCATGCATATGATCTTCTTTCCGTTCAATGAGAACTCGTGCGGTGTAGTGAAAAGTTCGGCATAATCGAAACGCTTCCTCAAGTAAGCTTTATCTCCGTCATTATTCCCGAAGATGATCTTTAAAGGTGCCTTGAGGGGTTTGAAATGATCGGCCATTATCGGAGAACAGATGTCCCCTAAATGGATCACCAGATCAGGGGACATATTATTGAACCGCTCTACCGCGGCAGCGATGTTTTTCGTCTGTTCATGAGTGTCAGAAATAAAACCGATCTTCATCTAATACTACACCTCATTATATATTATAATTTAAAAGCATCTATTTTCAAAATCCATGCCACTTTTTAAGATCGTTTTTTACCCTCCCTTTTTTTCATTCATTGAATAGAGATTTGCTTTTAAAATTTAATATTGTAAAATGTTCCAGAAAAAAGCTGCATGAAGATCATTCACCTTGATGATCGGGAGCGCAAGATATGAAGAACCTTCCATTTATCGTGCATAAATACAGATTGTATGTAGATATCCTTCTCATTATTATCGGCGCGGGGCTCTCGGCCCTGGCCTATCCGATGTTCCTTATCCCTCTGAAAATAGTTCCCGGCGGCGTCTCAGGACTTTCGATAGTGATCCATCACCTCACCGGTTTTCCTGTCGGTCTTACCGGTTTCGTGCTGAATATTCCTATCCTTATTGCCGGGTTCATCCTGATCGGAAAAGTGTTCGCATTAAGGACCATCATTGGCATGACGCTTTGTAATCTATTGATAGATTTCTTTACGTATATCGTGAAAGTGCCCGCAGTAACGGATGATATGCTGCTCGGATCCATTTTCGGGGGCATACTCCTCGGTCTCGGATTGGGTATAATCTTTCTTGCCAATGCCTCGACCGGAGGATCGGACGTTATCGGACAGATCATAAGCAAATACTCAAATTTCACAGCAGGTATAGGTATAATGATAACGGATTTTTTAGTGATATCTCTTTCCGGGATCGTCTTCAGGTCCTTTGAGCTGCCGCTTTACGGATATACATCGCTCATCATTTCGTCTACGCTCATAGACAGGGTGATGCAGGGCTCTGATTATGCAAGAGGGGTTTTCATCATAACGGAGAAAAAAGAACTTGTGAAGGAGTTCATTTTCATTTACCTTGAACGAGGGATCACAGAATTCCACGGAAGAACGGGTTTCTCCCAAAAGGAGACAGATATCGTATTTACGGCTATCGGCATGAAACAGCTGCCCATACTGAAACGGTACGTCAAAAAGATCGATCCGGAAGCTTTCATAGTCGTGACCGATGTTTTCGAGATCATAGGGAAGGGATTCTCACAGAGGAATATCCTCAACAGTTCCAAGGTCTGAAAAAGCATCGCAGGAAGATTAATCGCTCATTATCAGAACGGGAACGCAAAAGATCGATATCTGCTTTCGAATTGAATGAAGTGGAGAATACTCAATTCGACACCACAGCTATTATAAGTATTGAATGAAGTGGAGAATACTCAATTCGACACCACAGCTATTATAAGTATTGAA
>CALMGJ010000018.1 GCA_937863565.1 uncultured bacterium
TGCGGCTTTGTTCTTTCAAATTTCTCTTTAGCCATATATGCCTCCAAATATTATTAAAAATAACTGAGCAGCCTGCTCTGTTCCTCTTCCGAAACGGGTTTGAACTCCTTGAACTCGATGTTTATATAACCCCTGCCCTGGGTTATCGACCTGAGTTCCGTCGTGTACTTGAACATCCTCGCAAGAGGTACCGTGCCCCGCATGATCTTCATCTTTCCTCTGATCTCGATGTCCGCGATCAGCGCCCCTTTCGCATTGAGGCTCTGAAAAGCATCCCCGAAATACTCTTCGGGAGTGTAGAGGTCGAATTTCATGTAAGGCTCGAGTATCACCGGCGAAGCCGAGTGTACCGCCTTCGTAAAAGCATTTGAAAGAGCTATCTTAAAAAGCATCAAATTATAATTATCGTTCTGCGCTATCAGCTCCCTGATCCGTAATTTAACCCCGAGGAGCGGATAACCTTTCAATACGCCGACGGACATGAGCGCATTAGCCGTTTCCTTGATCTCGGAAACGAAATTCCTCGGCAGACGGTCCATGTGGCCTTTCATCTTCAGTTCCACTTCGTTCGCGTCGAGGTTGCCGAGCGGTTCAATATCTATAATGACCGACGCGGTTCCCATGTCGTTCTGGAAAACGCCGTCAATATTCTCGCTTCTCGATGAGATGGACTCCCTGTAGGTGACCCTCGGCTCGCCGCTTTTCAGCTCTATCCCCGATTCCCTTTTGATCCTGTCCAGGATGATCTCCAGGTGCAGTTCCCCCATTCCGTTGATAATGAGCTGGCCCGTTTCCTTGCTCTCGTTGAAATTGAACGATGGGTCCTCCGTAGAGAAATCATCGAGCACATGCAGGAGTTTCTCGTAGTCCTTGTTCGATTTGGGTTCAACTGCGAGAGAGATCACCGGTTTGGGAAGGTCGATCTTCTCGAGAACGATCCGTGACTCAAGGGAAGAGAGCGTGTCTCCGGTCCTCGTGAATTTAAGTCCGGCAACCCCTACGAAGTTCCCCGCCTGCGCCGAATCTATTTCCGTTTTGGAATCGGCGTGCATCAGGAAGATTTTCATGATCCTTTCCTTCTTGTCCGAAACGTCATTGTAGATCGTCTGTCCGCGTTTCAAAGAGCCCGTATAGATCCTTATGAACGTTAATTTGTCCAAAAAAGGATCTCTAGTAATTTTAAAAACGTATCCCAAAAACTCCCTGTGCGTATTGGGGTTTATCAGGACCTTTGCATTTTCCCTAGGATCCATTCCCGTTATTGCGGAGATATCCTTCGGGGACGGCAGGAAGTCGCATATCCCGTCAAGCAGGGGCTGAACACCGACGTTTTTCAGTGAAGCGCCCGCGAATACAGGTACGAGTTCCCGCGAAAGAACCAGCTTCCGTAAAGTGACTTTGAATTTGTCATAGGGTATTTCCTTACCCTCGAGGTACAGAGCCAGAAGCTCTTCGTCGTGTTCGCACACAGCTTCAAGAAGAGCCTTTTTCCCGGATGCGGCCTCGGCGGCTTCAGACGGGGGGATATCGAGGGTGTCGAAATCCGTTGATTCCCCTTCTTTCCATAAAAGAAGCCTTTCAAAGAAAAGATCAATAACGCCGCGCAGCATATCGTCCTTATAGTACGGTATGTTGATCGCGACGGGCTTAACGCCGAATTTACGTTTTATGTCCTCCAGGACGAAATTGAAGTCGGCGCCTGCGCGGTCAAGTTTGTTCGCAAAGCATATCCTCGGAACATGGAACTTTTCCGCCTGGTGCCAAACGGTCTCGCTCTGGGGTTGCACGCCGGCCACGCCGTCGAATATCACGATAAGGCCGTCAAGGACCTTGATGGCCTTTTCCACCTCAAGCGTGAAATCGACATGGCCCGGTGTGTCGATGATGTTGATCTGGCAGTCGCGCCATCTTGTTGTCGTTACAGCAGACTGGATGGTTATTCCTCTTTCGCGTTCCTGAACGAGGAAATCCATCTGGGTAGTGCCGGCATCGACCTCGCCGATCTTGTACGTTTTGCCTGTAATGAAAAGAACTCTTTCTGTGGTGGTCGTCTTACCCGCGTCGATATGCGCAATAAACCCGATATTGCGTATACTCGCCGCCGCAGGATCGTCCGCCATCTGTTAACATATTACCAGTTGTAATGAGCAAAGGCCTTGTTCGCTTCGGCCATTTTATGCGTATCTTCCTTTTTCTTTATCGTTGCGCCTTTATCTTCAAGTATGTCCAGCATCTCACCGCTGAGCTTATCAGCCATTGAATGAGCGCCTCTTTTCTTTGCGTATCCTATCATCCATCTAAGGGCCAGTGTTTCGCTTCTCGCCTTGTCTATCTCTATCGGTATCTGATAGTTCGCGCCGCCGATCCTTCTGGATTTGACCTCGACGAGAGGCCTTGCTTTTTCTATGACCTTCTCGAGGACTTCGAGTGCGCCTTTCTGGGTTTTCTTTTCCAGCGTTGCCATCGCATCGTAAACGATCTTCATGGCTGCGCTTTTCTTCCCTTCGCGCATTATCATGTTAATGACCCGTGAAACCAGCATAGAATTGTATTTGCAGTCCGGTTTCATTCCGAATTTGTTCTTCTTAATACTCTTTCTTGTCATAACTTCCGCCTATTTCTTGGGCGCCTTCGCGCCGTAGCGTGAACGGCTCTTTTTCCTGTCCTTCACGCCGGTGGAATCGTATTTTCCGCGCACGATATGGTATCTCACGCCGGGCAGGTCTTTCACTCTTCCGCCCCTGATGAGAACGACATGGTGTTCCTGGAGCTCATGTCCCACGCCGGGAATATACGCGGTCACTTCTATTCCGTTGGTAAGTCTTACTCTTGCGACTTTCCTTAATGCGGAGTTAGGTTTTTTCGGCGTCCTCGTGGACACCCTCAGGCAGAAGCCTCGCCTCTGCGGCGAGTTCTGCAGAGCCGGGGATTTCGATTTCTTCCCGAGCTGCCTTCTGCCTTTTCTCAAAAGCTGATTGATCGTCGGCATCTTCAATTCTCCTAATCTTTAAATACCGTAAACTTTAAGGCTGTTAAAGTTATTAAATTTTTATTATAGCACTTATTTTTTTTAAGTCAAGAATTTTTTATTTATTTTTACCACTCCCTCCTTCCAGGGAGGCGGGAGGCCGAAAAAATCTTTCCAGCCGGCAGACGGAGTTAATAACGGAATCTTATTCCTGCCTTTAAAGATTATCCGAAGTGGCCGGGAAAACCGTTTATTATGGCGGATCACTCCAGATCTATGCCTTCAAGGAGAAATTTATAGGTTATTTCAATATCTATATCCCCCATCGGGATATCGCCTTGCAAGGCCGGTGTGAATATACATGTTTTCGCCGCGTTCAGGGCGCACTGATCCAGGACGGGAGCGCCTGAGGAATTCGATATCCGTACTTTCACAGGATTTCCTTTACTGTCCAATGTGCAGATTATCTTAACTTCTCCTTCTAAGCCCATTAGCCGCGCAGTTTCCGGGTATTCGGGGATGTATTTTTTAACAATCATTGGAGGAATAATAGCCCCGGGAGAAGGTCTTGATGAGATCTCGTCCTGGGAAACGGAGTTCTCGGGAAGTGCAGGGAGTTCCGTTTCAAAGCGGGGATCAGGCACGGCAATCGGTACAGAGCGGTCTTTCGGTTTGTATTCCCCTATCGGTTCGATCTTTTCTATCGGTTTATTCTTCGGCGGAAATTTAATAACCGGAGGATTCACGGGGGGTTTTATAGGACCCGGAGTGAGCACCTTGACTGGATTGAATCTGATGAAAATGAACAGCAGGATATGGACCAGCACGGCAAAGAAAACCGCGGCAACGGAGATCCTTTTCGCTTCATCTGCGCCGCGGTCATTGAATAATCCGAACAAGTTGCGCATATGACCTCCTATTAGCGGAAAATAACATGCATATTTCATACCCGAGAATTAACTGCTGAGATAATGGATTTTTTTAGGATGCTATTTTACAGATTTCTGTATTTTTTTTTAAAAACCGGGGGTTATTTCAGCGATTCAATGAGTTTTTGCGGGTTTTCTTTGAGAAGCCTGTTGAAATTACCCTTATTTTTGGCGTAACTCACGACACTTGCAAGAAGATTGATGTAATCCTTCTGTCTTCCGACCGGCCGGGCGATCATTATTATAATGTGAACGGGTTTGTCATCTATCGACTCGAACAGGATACCTTCCCTGATCCGGCCGATCCCGACAAGAAAATCATCCGTTTCTTCCGTTTGTGCGTGAGGTACTGCTATTCCGAGCCCTATTCCTGTCGAAAGCTGTTTTTCTCTGTCCGTGATATCCTTAACGAACGCTTCCCGGGATCCGAAACCCGCGGCATCTGCAATACTGCCCGCCATTTCTTTGAGGATATTAAGCTTCTCCCCGGCCTTCAGATCGAAGATCAGATCTTCCCTTATGTATTTTTTAATATTCATTTCCATAGTTTTTCCATATTTTCAGATTTGCATTGAATTCGGTCTTTTATCCCCGAAATTACCGTTCTTCGATCGTTACGCCCTGCAGGAGGAATTTATAGGTGATCTCCACGTCTATATCCCCGACGGCGAGATTGCCTTGCATGGCCGGAGTAAAGATACACATTTTCGCGGCGTTCATTGCGGCTTTATCCAGAATGTCTGCGCCGGAAGATTTAGAAAGGGATACGCGCATTACGCGGCCTTCCTTATCCAGCGTACACACCACCTTCACTTCTCCTTCAGTGCCCATCACGCGCGCAGTTTCGGGATATTCCGGTATATTCTTCTTAATGAGCATCGGGGCAAGGATAACTCCCACGTCGATCTTCTGCGGGGTTTCGTCCTCGATGAGCATCTCCGGTATCTCGGGAAGTTCAACTTCCGTTCTGGGGTTCGGGACAGCTATCGGAATAGGGCGGTTGCGCGGCTTATACACGTTCGTTGTCGTTACCTTCATCTTTTCCTGTTTTTTAGGAAGTTTTATCTGTATAGGTTTATAGACCTGCCTTTTTCCGGGAACATATATCTTCGGCTTTCTTCTGACTTCCCTGATGCCGACAAAGATGATCAGATGAACGATAAGTGCAAGAATGATGGCCGTTGTTGTCGTTTTCCTTTCGAACTTTGTCTCTTCGGCAAGCTGTTTTTTCAAAAGTTCAAGCATCATGGCCATTTCTCCTATTCGCCTGTCGGCAGCTGGAATTCCTTGTTGAAATCCTGCAGCGATTCATCTATCGACTGGAACGCGAAGTTCTCGACCTGGCCCTGGATCACCTGGTCTATGACATCGACCAGAGCGCCGTATCTTGTCGCCGGTTCAAGTTTTATGACAACGAAGATATCCGGGTTGATGAGCTTTTTTGCCGCCACGCTCGTCTTAATATCGTCAATGCTCCTTGATTCTCCGTCAATCGTGATCGCGCCGTTAGCATATACTCCGATCTCAAGGTTCTTCTGTTCGAGCTCAACCTCTTTCGTGGAATCGGGAAGCTGGTATTTCAAACCTGCATCCTGCGAAAAGACCGTTGTCAGCATGAAGAATATTATAAGAAGAAAAGCTATGTCCGACATCGATGCTGCCGGGATCTCGCTGCTCGCTTTCGCCTTTTTCTTGATCTTCATGATTATTTCTTCCTGTGTTCGACAACGAGGGCAACTCTGTTGATGAAGCCCTCCTGGATCTTGTCGAGCACTTCTTTAAGCTGGACATAGGGTACGTTCTCATCCGCCTTCAATACTACGGACATGTCTTTCTGCCCGAAAGTCTTTGAAGTGATGTACCCGGCCAGCGAATCCAAAGGAACCTCTTTACCTTCCAGATACAGGATCTGCCCGTCATATCCGGCGGGTATGGCGATGGAGAGCACGCTTTTCTCCGCGATCGGAGGCGGCTGTGTCGCCTTCGGAAGTTCAAGATTGATCCCTATTTCTTTATTGAAAACGGTCGTTACCATGAAAAAGATGATAAGAAGAAATGCGATGTCGGACATCGAAGCCGCGGGGATCTCCGTGGACGGCTTATTTTTCTTCATTATCTTCATTTATTTTTTCAGCTCCGTTTCTTCCAGAACTTCAAGCACAATGCTCGATGCCTGCTGCATATCCTGAGTGAACCTGTCTATCCATCCGGTGAAGAAGTTGTACATGATGAGCGCGGGCGCAGCTATAATCAGGCCCGTCGCAGTCGTGATCAGGGCTTCCGAAATACCGGCGGCAACAACAGTGGGGTCGCCCAGGCCGAGCGCAGCCATCTTGCCGAAAGCTCCGATCATACCGGTAACCGTTCCGAGGAATCCGAAAATGGGGGCAAGTGAAACTACCGTAGCAAGCCATACGAGGCCTTTCTCAAGAGAGGATATCTCTGTGGACGCGGCCGCTTCGATCGTTTTTTCGATCATTTCCCTTTTTTCGCTGCTTTTGATCTTCAAAGCGGAAATGTTCTGAAGATCGCTGTATTTTGTCAGTCCTTCATGCAGGACCGCCGCAACGGGGCCCGTAGTCTTTTCGCAGAGGTCAAGCGCGGAATCCAGCTCGTTCTTCTCGAGAAGTTCGATAAGCATCCTGATATAATCCCTGGTATTGATCCTCTTTTTGAGGAAAGTGATCAGTCTTTCAAAAAAGAGAAAAAGCATGAGAAGCGATAAGATCAGCAGCGGATACATCATCGGTCCGCCCTTCTTAAAGTAGGTTACTAATATGCCCACCTGTTCCTCCTATTTATAATGAATTAAAATGCGAGTTCTATACCGGCCTTCGCCCTTGTCGGGGTGCTGTAAAGCCTGGCCGTACCGTCAGCCCATACGGCTACGATATTGGCGGACCCGAAGAGGTTCATGATCTCCACATACAGTCTGTATTTGAGACCGAACCATTTGATCCCGGGCAGATATTTCCAGATCGTTATGTCCACTTTCTTGTAATCCGGGTATCTCGCGTCATTGGTGAGGCCTTTCTTGCTTCCCGCCACCGAGGTGTAAGGAAGACCGGAATGCCAGTAAGCGAGCATCGAGAAACCAAGGCTCTCATTGCTGTAGTTCCACTGAAGAATGACATTGTGCGTGATATCCCAATCAAGGGGATATTCCCTCGGGGGAAGAATGCCGATCGAGATAAAAGGATCGGATGATGTGCCCTTGGCGTCAGAAAGCGTATAGGAAAGTCTCCAGTAATAATTATTGGAGAACTGCTTTGTGAACTGGACTTCCATTCCCTGAGAATATGAATGGTCAACGTTCATAGGCATTAGTCTTTCATTGCCGGCAATTCTCGAATTTGCTGCTACGTACTTGATAAGGTCGCTCGTGTTCTTATAGTAAACCGCAATATCGAGCTTAAGATCATCGGAAATAAGATATTCGATGCCGTATTCGAACTGGGTTGCGTTCTCCGCATCAAGATACTGGTTATTCTGCTGGTCGTTGACGCTTGCCTGTTTCTGCTCGAGAACGTACATCGTCGCGGGAGGCTGATAGAAAATACCGTAATTGAATCTGAACTTGGTCCTGTCATTGATCGCGAATGAAACGAACATCCTCGGCGAGAACTGGGATTTGGCATACTGCCTTCTGTCATATCTCAGGCCGACGTTCATAACGAGGTCCTGATCCCAGTCCATATTGTCGAGAACATAGAAAGCCTGCTCATCCAGCGCTCTGTGATAGATATCCGTATAGTGTCCTTCGTCGGCCGGAAGCCAATGGAGTGCAGATTCCAGGTCATAGTAATTATATGAAAGTCCCGTTTTGATCTGGTGGATGAGATCGACCTGGTTCACCACGTCTATCTTGACCGTGTACTGCGTGGACGTTCTTTCCTGCCAGTTCGGATAATCCCTGTCATCGGGATCGTACGACCAATTATATTCGGTCCAGTCCTTTCCGCCTACATCGAGCCTGAGCCAGTTCTGGAACCTGTAAAGGAAGACCTGATAGAATAGCTTCTGGGTAATGGCATGGTTCCATTCGAGGTTTATCTGATTGTTCATCTGATGCTGCGTAGGCTGATGCGCATCGTCCGAAGTGGCATATGAAGGGGTCGAGAGAAAATTGATATCCGCATACGCATACTGGAACCCGACTTTAAGCTTCATCTGAGGAGAGAGCCTCAGCGTGATCTTCGTGGCCGTTTCGGTGAAGCACTGCCACGGCCAGTCCGTCTCATAGTACTGAGCGGCATCGTTGTATAGAGGGTCCGACTGCCATTTCAGGTCGGATACAGACTGCGAGCCAGAGGTATAGAATGTCAAAAGCGGGAAGCCGGCTTTATTCTGTTTGAATATGGGGATAGGCCCGCCGAGCTGCCAGTCGAGATCGCTATCTCCCTGGTCCCAGTCCTTTAAGACAAGTTTGCTTGTGTAGTAGTCGAGAGAACCCTGAAAATACCTTTCTCCTTCTTTTGTGACGACATTGATGATACCGGAAAGTGCTCCGCCGTATTCCGCCGTCCAACCGCCCGTTTTGACCGTTATCTCTTTTATCGAGTTCTGATTGATATTACCGCCGAAGGTCCCCGTAACAGGGTCCTTGATCGTCATACCGTCGACCATGTAGTTGACTTCGTCATCGCGGCCACCGCGGATGTGGAGCTGCCCGCCTTCGCCGACAACGCCGGGAAGTGTCTGCACCATTCTGAAGAAGTCCGGCACCGGAGCATCTTCGAGTTCGTCAACGGTGATCTCGTGAGAAGTGCCGCCTTCGGTCCTAACGATCTGTTTTTTCGTGGAAACGACTTTGATGACCCCGCCTTCAACTTTACCCTTTTCCATCTTGAAGTCTTCGGTGACGGTAACGTCGGAAGAGATGATGATGTTCTCTCTTTCAATGGTTTTGTATCCGGTCATTTCGACCCTCACCGTATAGAAGCCGATGGGTATACCGGCGAAGAAATAGGCGCCGACATCATCGGTACCGGTATCCTGGCCCATTTCTATCAAGGTTACTTTGGCGTTCTTAAGCGGATTGCCGTCGGGGCCGGTGACCTTGCCTCTAAGGTTACCGGTATTGCCTGCATAGGCTATAACGGAAATGATCACAAAAAAAATCAATAAGGCTGAAGAGAACTTCTTCATACTACCTCCATATTTTTGATATTATATCAAATTTGAAAAATCAAGTCAATATAAAATGGTATTATATTTTTCTTTTAACCGATCTTTCGAGATCGGAGGATGTGATCCTGAAAAGGACGGGCCTTCCATGGGGGCATCTTTCAGGATCAGAGCAGCTCCCCAGCTCGTTCAGGATTTGTTTTACGAGCCTCATATTTAATTGTTCTCCGGACTTTACCGCGCTTTTGCAGGCGATGCTTTTTATCCTGTCTTTGATTCCGCCTGCGGCCGACTTAATATCTTCCATCATCCGCTCGGTCTCCGACTGGGAATAACGGTCGCTGAACCATCCGGGTATCCCCGTTAACCTTTCCCCGCTTTCATCGAAAGAGAATCCGAGTTTCAGGAGCGTCTGCCTGTCCTCTTCGGAAAGAGCGGTCAGGAGCCGAAGAGGGAACATAAGCGGCTGATTGACGGCGATGCTGCTCTCCGATAACTTGGAAAGTTTTTCGTAAAGTACCCTCTCATCCGCCGCATGAACATCTATGAAAAGAACATCCTTGGTCCCTATCAGAACGGCGTATATGCCGGAGAATACGCCGGAAAGAACATATTTTTCTCCGAACAGCATTATCCTTGCGTGCTCTTCGCCTGTCGCCGGGTCCGGCACTCCTCCTTCAAAGAAGTTTTTCTGCTCATATCCTCGGGCCGTTGAAAGCGGCTGAAAGGGACCGGCATCAGCTGGTATTGCAGGCGCGTGGGGGAGCTCAGCTCCTTTAAGCGCTTCTCTCACTGCGAAGAATATTGTATTTTTCAGAGTGTCCGGGCTTAAGAATTTCACTTCCGTTTTCCGCGGATGCACATTCACGTCAACGAATGAAGGCGGGGCTTCGATGCGGAGGACTCCCTGCGGATGTTCTCCCTTCACGAGAAGCCCCTCATAAGGCGCCGAGAAGAAGAATATCAGAAGATTGTCCCTTAAAAACCTTCCGTTTACGGAGATGAACACCCTTTTTCTGTTCTTCCTCGGGAATTTTGCCGAGACAGCGAAACCTTTTACCTTTAAACCGTTCCTATCCAGATCTACGGGAAACATCCCGTCCGAAGAAACATCCGGGAATATTGACGTATACCGTTCCTCGAGTTTCTGCGAGTGAAGGTTCATCGCCGTTCTGCCGTCGTGTATCAGCCGGAAAGAGATCTCTGGGCGCAGAAGCGCAATGCTGTGAACGGTATCGAGAATATCAAGGTATTCGGCATGAGGGCTTTTCAGGAATTTTTTTCTTGCCGGGATCCCGGAGAACAGATTACGGACCGTTACAACTGTTCCGCCGGGGCCGCCCCGGGGATGGCCGCTTTCTTCGCGGCCGTCTTTCATTTTCAGAAAATATCCGTTTACGGAATTACCCTCCTTTGAGTAGATCTCCAGTTCCGAAACCGACGCTATGCTCGGAAGGGCTTCGCCCCTGAACCCGAGCGTAGTGATATTCTCAAGATCTTCAATGTTCGATATCTTACTCGTAGCATGTCTTTCGAATGCCGCTTTGAGGTCTTCTTCCGACATACCGGAGCCGTTATCCGTGACGCGGATCAGAACGTCCCCGCCGCCCTCGACCTCAATGGTGACGGAATCCGCTCCGGCATCAATGCTGTTCTCAATGAGTTCTTTGATCACGCTTGAAGGTCTTTCAACCACTTCGCCTGCGGCGATCTTATTGATGAGGATATCGTCAAGGCGTTTAATTTTCAGGTGCTTCTCCATCGGTGACCGGCGCTATAAGGCCGGCAGCGGTCCTTTTCTTATTCTTCCGTGAAGGTGAAACTTGTTTTCCGGAACTTCATCGAAACAATGCCCGTTTCCCCGTTGCGGTTCTTTCCGATCATGACATTGACCGAAGTTTCAGGCCTGTTCTTCACTTCCTCCTCGTCCTCTCCGGCCTCCCTTTCGGGTTTCTCGTAGAGGAAGAGGACCACGTCGGCATCCTGTTCCAGGGCGCCGGAATCCCTGAGGTCGGACAATCTGGGCATCCTTTCTTTTTTATCGCGCTGTTCTATGTTCCTTGAAAGCTGCGAAAGCGCTATTACGCAAGTCCCCGTTTCCCTTGCAATATCCTTGAGCTCTCGGGAAATAATGGTTATCTCGCGGATCCTGCTGTCCAGCATCCTGTCCCCCATCTGGGGAGGTTTAATGAACTGCAGGTAATCAATGACGACTATATCGGTGTTCTGTTCGTTCTTGTGCTTGCGGATGGCGTTTTTAATCGCGTTCACGTCAAGGTTGCTGTTATCAACTATCCGTATGTTCTCGGAATACGAATGTATGGTTTCGGCAGCCTGATTGATAAGTTCTGCTCTATTGGCGCTCTGATAGCGCTCGTTCATATCAGAAAAATCGCGGAGGTTCACGATCTTGTTGAACGGGAGGTCGAGCTCCATTGAAAAAAATCTCATCAGCACCTGGTCGGCGGGCTGTTCAAGAGAGAAGAAAAGGGATTTTTTATTCCCCGTGGAAAAATTCCTGAGCATATTGAGTGCGAAAGATGTTTTCCCGACGGATGCACGGGCGCCGAGGATCACAAAACTTCCGGGGGTGAACCCGCCGCCGAGCTTTTTGTCGAGATGATCGAATCCGGTCGGCACGAAGGTCGGTTTGAATTCTCCCGAAAGGATCTTCTCTATGATATCCCGCTTGAATTTTACCAAGTAGTCCCCAAGGTTCTGTTCGCCTTTTTCTGCGAATCTCAGGCCCGATATCTGCGTGAAGGATTTAAAGAGCCTGTCCAGTATCGCTTCGATATTCTCCTGTGTTTCGCAAACCCGGACTATATCCCGGGCTTTCTTGATGAGTTCCCTGTAAATGTATTTTTCCCTTACATTGTTTATCGATTCCTCAAGGTCAGAGGACATGGCGGAAGGGTCGAAATACCGGCTGAAGATCTCATCGCATCTGGCCGCCGTGAACAGATCGTCCTTCACAACCTCCTCTTTGACGCTTGTCCAGTTTATCGGACGGCCCTTCACATAGAGTTTCATCATGGTCCCGTAAATGACATTGTTCTCGGGATCGAAGAAGAAATCCTTCTCGAAAAGACTTGTTTGGACTATGGGGAAGAGTTTCGGATCGGAGAGGATCCTTATGAGGATATTGTCCTCCGAGTCCTTGCTGTTCGGAAGGATATTCTGTTTTTTCTCGTCCGTCTTTCCGTTATTCGGCATCTTCGGCTGTAACGGTCACCTTGATAACGGCGGTCCTGCCGCCCCTGACTTTGATAGAGACGGTATGCTCACCCACGGTTTTTATATGTTCTTCCATCACGATCTGCTCCTTGTCGACGGAGATACCTTTATTCTTGAGTTCTTCGGTGATATTGACCTCTGTGATGGATCCGTAGAGTTTCCCTTCATCGTGTACTTTCGAGGTGAAATTCAGTTCCACCGCAGAGAGTTCAGCAATGGTCTTCTCGGTGAGCTCGATCTCTTTTTGTTTTTTCTTCTCTATCGAAGCCTTCACAAGACCGAAATGTTTATTGGACCCCTCGGAGTACGGCATGGCGACCTTTCCGGGGAAAAGGAAGTTCACTGCGTAGCCGGTCTTCACATTCACGATATCTCCTGCTTTTCCGAGTTTCGGATGGTCTTTAAAAAGAATGACTTTCATTTTTTGATCCTTCTCTGATGAGCGGAAGAGTCGAACGGCAAAAGAGCCATATAGCGCGCTCTTTTTACGGCGAGCGTGATCTGCCTCTGATGATATGCGCAGGCTCCCGTGATGCGGCGCGGAAGAACCCTTCCCTTTTCGGTAACGAAATTGCGTATCTTCTCGACATCCTTATAATCCAGAAGTTTGATCCCTTCTCTGCAAAAAGTGCATTTTTTTCTTTTCTTAAGCATATGATTTACTCCTTATTCTCATTTCCAGAGATCTTCCGTGCCCTCTTCTTCGGGGACATGGTTGTTCTGCGCGTATTCTTCTTCAGCTTCAGGAACATGCGTTTCGGCAGTGATCTCTCTTCCCTTAACACTGATGAACGTGATCTTTTCGGCAATAACGTCGAGCTGGTCCCTGTACTGGTTATTAGGGTCATCCTTGTTCCATTTTCTCTGGCGTAATCTTCCTTCCACATACAGATTGGCGCCTTTCTTCACATGGTTCCCGAGCTGTTCGGCGAGTTTATTCCACGCCGTGATCCGCACGAAAACGGTCTCTTCCTTTTTCGCGGTCTCTTCAGGTTCGCCGGGAGAATACCAGATCCTGTTGATCGCAAGCGAGAAATTGCAGACCTTATTGCTGCCCACCACCTTCACTTCGGGATCCGCCGTTATATTGCCGCCCAATAGGATCTTATTGAGATAGAAAGCCATGATCTTCTCCTACCTGCAGGAAAGGAACATATATCTCAATATGTCCTTATCGTACTTCATTTCGGCCTTAAGGATATTATTGAAATTTGAGGGCGAATCGTACTTGACCAGAAGATAATATCCCGATACTTCTTTTTTTATGGGATATTCAAGACGTCTTTTCTCGAATTTCGGTTCCTCGGCGAACATGCCGTTGTTCTCCGTCAGCTGCTGTTTGAACTTCTCGATGAAACCCCTGATATCATCCTCGCTTAACGAGGGTTTTAATATGAAGTATACTTCATACTTTTTGAGCTTCATGTGTTACCTCCTGTTATTGCTTTTTTATTATATTTGTTCTGCGCGGATATGATCCCGTTCTTCGCGATGTCCATAACCGCTTTTTCCGCCGTGGCCAGGGCTTTTTCCAGCTCCGGGATCTCGTCTTCGGAGAATTTTTCAAGCACATATTCCGAAAGAGGCATATCGGGCAATCTTGAAATACCTATTCTTACGCGGGCGAACCCGTCCGTCTTCAGTTCATCTATGATGGACTGGATCCCGTTATGTCCGGCCGCGCCGCCTTTGTGCTTTACGCGTATCTCTCCGAGGGGAATATCTTTGTCGTCATGGCATACGATGATGTCCGCCGGGGTCCGTTTTGTCCTTTGCAGGACATCTTTTACGGATAAACCGCTGAGGTTCATATAGGTACGCGGTTTAACGAAAAGCTCGGCTGTGCCTCGGCCCCGGTATTCAGTGCTCTTCGCCGTCCGTTTTCCCGTTCTTCCGGGAGACAGCATCCTGTCTATAAGCATGAATCCGACATTATGCCGCGTCCTTCTGTATTTTAGTCCCGGATTCCCCAAGCCGAATACTATCATTTTTTCTTGTCTTTTGCGGGTTCTTTAGCGCTTTTTGCGGCATCCTTGGCCGGCGCGCCTTTTGCGGCAGCAGCAACCGGTGCGGCTTTGCCTGTTGCAGGTGCGGCTTTGCCTGTTGCGGGTGCGCCTTTACCTGTTGCAGGTGCGGCTTTACCTGTTACGGGTACGCCTTCTTTGCCTGCAGCGGCAGCTTCGGCAGCGGCCGCTTCTTCGGTCTTGGTTTCCTCCTCCTTCGCCTTGAGCGTAGAAGGAATGCCTATCGTGACGATGATCTCACCCTTGGGGGCCATAATCTCATATCCCGTATCGGCTGACAGCTGTTCGACCTTGAAATAGTCGCCCACATCGAGAGCAGAGATGTCTATCTCTATGTGCTCCGGTATGTTCGCGGGAAGACATTTCACTTTGATCTCTGTGGCCAGATGTTCCAGAACGCCGCCGTTTTTCACGCCGATGGAAGTTCCGATGAGCTTGACCGGGATGTTCAGCTCGATCTTCTGATCCTTTGATATCGCCATAAGGTCGATGTGGAGGATGTTATGTTTGAAGGTATCGAACTGTACTTCCTTGATGATCACGTCTTTCTTGTCGCCTTCGATGTTCAGATGGAAAATGGTGCTTTCCCATTCCCTGTGAGAGAAGATCTTTTTCAAAATATTCGCCTCAAGGAAAACAGGTATATTCTCTTTGAGCGTTCTACCGTATACGATCGCGGGGATCATCCCCGCCTGAGATCTTCTCGGTTCTCTTTTACTTGCATTCAAGTCCTTCGTTATCATATATTCTCCTTTAAATAAATAGTGAACTTACAGAGAGGTCCTCATGGATCCTCTTTATCGCTTCGCCGATGAGCGGAGCAACATTGAACAGCCTGAATTTCGAATCCTGCGGAAAGTTCTGGCAGATCGAATTCGTTACGGCAACCTCCTTGATGGGGCTTTCAAGGAATTTTTTGTAGGGGGAACTCGAGAAGAGACCGTGCACGCAAATTACGCGGACCTCTTTCGCTCCCTGATCCATAAGTGCGCGCGAGGCGTTTATTATGGTTCCGCCCGTATCGAGGATATCATCGTAGATGACGAGGCTCTTTCCTTCAATATTACCGATCACGTTTATCACTTCGCACTGATTCGGGCCACTGCGTCTTTTATCGATGATCGCGATCTCCTTTTCCATCCTTCTCGCTATCCCCCGCGTCCTCGCTACCCCTCCTACATCGGGGGACACGAAAAGATCGAAATCTATGCCGGAGAGATAATCCTGAAAAACGGGGAAGGCATAGAGATGGTCCACGGGAATACTGAAGAATCCCTGGATCTGGTCCACATGGAGGTCCATCGTGATCACTCTGTTCGCTCCGGCGGTCGTGAGAAGGTCTGCCACGAGTTTAGCCGTAATGGGCACTCTTGGCTGGTCTTTGCGGTCCTGCCTGGCATATCCGTAGTAGGGCATTACCGCGGTGATCCTTCCTGCAGAGGCCCTCTTGAGCGCATCGATGATGATGAGAAGCTCCATAAGGTTCTCGTTCACATGAGGCGAAGTTGGTTGTATCACGAAGCAGTCAGCACCGCGGACATTATCTTCGATCTTGACGAATACTTCTCCATCGGCGAATTTTCTAAGGGAAATAGGGGCAAGGCCGGTCTTGAGGAATTTCGCGATATCCTCGGCGATCGGCTTATTGGCATTTCCTGCGAACAGTTTCAATTCATTGCGCATGGACATATTTGCTTACCTCTTTCAGATCATCCGGAGTATTCACTCCCATAAGTTCCCAGCTCCTTAAGAACAGGTATTTCCTCACGTTGCGGCCGGCCTTTTTCAGGATGGCTACGATATCTGTCAAATAGTACTCTTTCTGCTTGTTCTCACACCGTATCTCGCCGATATGCTTTTTAAGAAGTCCGCCGTTTATCAGATAACAGCCTCCGTTAACCAGGGTCACCATCTTCTGTTCTTCATCCGCGTCCTTCTCCTCAACGATGGCGGCGACTTCCCCGTGATGTTCTATCACACGGCCGTAACCGTCCGGGTGCTCGATCATTATCGTGCCGAGGACGAGGTCGGCTTTTTCCCGGTCACGGAGTTCGCACATTTCTTCGAGGCTCTTTTTTCTTAAAAGAGGAACATCGCCGCTAAGAATGAAAATATCCTCGCCGTCATCGATCCCGCCGAGCGCCGACATCACGGCGTCTGCTGTTCCTTTCTGTTCCTTCTGAACGGCGAAGGCGATGCTCTCGCTTCTTCCGGACAGCCGTTTTATCACTTCTTCGCCCATAAAGCCTATCACGACCGTGATACGGGAGAAAAATCCGCTTATATTGTCCAGAAGCGTTTCAATAAGTGTTTTTTCCTGGAGCAGGGTCAGGACCTTGGGATATTTGCCTCCCATTCTCTTGCCTAAACCCGCAGCGAGGATTATCGCGTGCTTCATATCTTTATTATGGCTGGGGTGGATGGATTCGAACCACCGAATAGCGGCTCCAAAGGCCGCTGCCTTTCCGCTTGGCGACACCCCAGCAATCTCGTTTTAATAATTCTGCCGCCCGGGAAAGAAGGATCCGCATATTGCCCGGGCATATAATATACGCAGGAGCCGCTGCCGCTCAATAGCGCCAGGCTGCTTCTTTGTTTTATTTTCTCATAGATATCCCTAATGCCGGGATTGATATCGAAAAACGGATCTTCTAAGTCGTTAAACACCTCGTCTTTCATTAATTCTAATGAGCAATTATCCAAATAAATTTTTATTTTATCTTTTTTTTCATTTTTTGTCAATATTTCTCTTACATTTTTATCGAAAACGGAATATACTTCTTTTGTCGGGGAAGCGAAGCCGGGAAAGAAGATATTAATGCGGGCGGTGGACCGGCTCATGAAAGGCCGGATCTCATCCTGAATACCCGTTATTTCCGCAGCATTCTCCGGAATGAGAAAGAACGGGATGTCCTTTCCCAATTCATAGGCATATTTCATTTTATCTTGGACATTCTCGAAAACTTCGTAGCGGGCGTCTAGGAAATTCAGAAAGGAGGCGGCATCGGATGAGCCCCCGCCCAGGCCGCCGCCGGAAGGGATATTCTTACTGATCTCGATCCGGAATGCTTTTTTGACCCTTCCGCGCAGACCATCCCATACTTTGTAAAGGATATTGTCCGTACCCGCAGGAATTTCATATCCGCTTTTTTGAACGATGGAAAACTCCGAAGATTCCCGCACTTTCATTTCATCGTGAAGTGCAAGTTTGAGAAATATCGAATCTATAGGGTGAAAACCGTTCCTGTTCGCGCCGATTTCAAGAAAAAGGTTTATCTTGGCATGGGCCTTAAGGCGCCATGATCTCATTCCTTTCCTCTTTCCATCCTGGCGCCGAGGGCTGTGAATTTTTCAGTGAACTTTTCATATCCGCGGTCCAGGTGGTATATCCTGGATACGTTCGAATTCCCCTGAGCGGAAAGCGCCGCCGTCAGCACGGCCGCGCCGGCTCTGATATCGGAACACATCACCGGTGCGCCGGAAAGAGGCCGGCCCTTAATATGAACCGTTTCGCCTTCATGCTCTATATCGGCGCCCATTCTCAGAAGCTCAGGCACCCACATGAAGCGGTTCTCGAATATCGTTTCCTCGATGCTGCCCTCTGCGGAAGAGGACGCAAGCAGGGCGCCGAACACGGGCTGCAGGTCAGTCGGGAATCCCGGATACGGAAGGGTCTTGATCTTTGAATGACCGGAGAGTGGCCTGTACCTGAAAATATAACGCCCTTTTTCAAGCCGGACATCTGCACCGAGTTCAAGGAGTTTTTCCCTGACCGCAACGATAAGGTCCGTGCAATTCCATTCCAGTTCCACTTCCCCTTTCGTAGCAATGGCGGCCATCCCGATCGTCCCGAGTTCTATCCTGTCCTGAATGATCGTATATTCGGCGCTTTTCAGTTCTTTCACGCCTTGAACGGTTATCGCCGAAGGATCTTCTTTTATATCAGCGCCGCATTTCTTTAAAAAACCTATAAGATCATAGATCTCCGGTTCCTTGGCGAAATTCCTGATCAAAGTAATCCCGGGAACCAGAACAGCTGCCATAAGTATGTTCGCCGTCGCACCGACAGAAGGAAAATCGAGGAACATCTCCGCTCCCTTCAGATCATTTCCCGAGGCCTCTATATTGCCTTCATCTATGGCGATCTTAGCGCCGAGTTTTTTAAAACCGTTTAGATGTATGTCGATGGGGCGCGTTCCGAGGGAACAGCCGCCGGGGAAGGAGACCTCGGCACGGCCTTTCCGCGCAAGAAGGGGGCCCATCGCATATATCGACGCCCTCATAGTTTTAACGAGTTCGTACGGGGCAGAATATCCCCTTATATCCGATGCGTCGATAATTATATCGCCGCCCTTCCTCTCCCACGATGCGCCGAGTATCTTAAGAAGTTTCAGCATCGTTCTCGTGTCGGTAAGGTCGGGGATATTTTTCAGTATGGTCTTTCCGGGCACAAGCAGAGCGGCCGCAAGCACGGGAAGCGCGGCATTCTTCGCGCCGCTTATCTTCACTCTCCCTCTTAACGGTTCCGCTCCGGATACGCGTAAAAAATCCATATATTATTACCTTTTCTCTGCGATGAGAAATCTCGTTTTTCCGGCAAGATCGTTCTGAAAATCTACCGAGAAATACTTTGCCGCGTAATCCTTGAGCATCTTGTCCTGCCCTTCTCCTATCTCGATGATCATGGTGCCTTTGTATTCGAGAAGGCCGTTGCCCACGCGCAGTATCTGCTTGATATGGTCGAGGCCGTCAGCCCCGCCGTTCAGGGCATTGAACGGTTCGTACTGTGATATCTCGGGCATGAGGTTCTTTATCTCGTCCGTGGGTATATAGGGCGGATTTGAAAGGATCACGTCAATGATACCGGTGATGTTCTTCAGTTCCGCATAATCGTCGAAAATTGAGCGGGAAAGAAAATTTATCCTTTCGGCAACGCCGTTATTCTCGGCATTCTCCTTTGCCACCGCGATGGCCTCTTCACTGTTATCCATCGCGAACACCTTGCAGATATTGGAGTTTTTGGCGATGCTGACCGCGATGTTCCCGCAGCCTGTGCCCACATCGAGAATCTTCAGTTCCTTGTCGAACCGGCTTCCGATATAGTTAAGAGCAAGTTCAACGAGTTCTTCCGTTTCGGGACGGGGTACGAGCACTGCCTCGGTCACCTTGAATTCGAGCCCGTGGAAATCCGTCTGCTGAAGTATGTACTGAAGCGGTCTCCGTTTAGCCCTTTCCCTGAGGAGCCCTTTGTATATTTCCTTCTTTTCGGAAGGGATGATCATATTGAAATCCATGTACATCTTGAGTTTGCTTTTCTGAAGCACATGGCCCAGAAGCATCTCGGACTCGGCCTTTGCGTTCTCTATGCCGGCCTCGGAGAGCGTCATCTCCCCGAATTTCACCATTTCCTGTATCTTATTCTCCATGTTCATAGTTTATACTCCACTGCGATCTTTTTCAAATTATCTTCGTATCTCAATCTCTCAATAAGTTCTTCGATATCCCCGTTGAGGAAAGCGGTAAGCTGATGGATATTGTATTTGATCCTGTGGTCCGTTATCCTGTTCTGGGGGAAATTGTACGTTCTGATCTTCTCGCTTCTGTCCCCCGTACCGATCATTGAACGTCGCTGGGAATGTATCTTCTCCTCTTCCTCCCGCCTTCTCATATCGTAAAGAAGGGCACGCAGAATGCCCATCGCTCTTGCCTTGTTCTGGATCTGAGAGCGTTCATCCTGGCAGACCACGACCTTGCCCGTCGGGATATGGGTTATCCGTACCGCGGAATCGGTTGTATTGACGCCCTGGCCGCCCGGGCCGCTTGAACGGAAAACGTCCACTCTGATATCGGCCGGATTGATCTCGAATTCTATTTCCCCTATCTCGGGAAGCACTGCAACTGAAACGGCCGAAGTGTGAAGCCTGCCCTGTGATTCGGTATCGGGCACTCTTTGGACGCGGTGAACGCCCGATTCGTATTTGAGTATCCCGTAGGCGTTTTTGCCGGAGATCTTGCAGAATATCTCCTTTGCGCCCCCCACTCCGGATCCCGAGAAGGAAAGGGTCTCGATCTGCCATCTTCTTTCTTCGGCATATCTCGAATACATCCGGAAAAGCTCCATGGCGAAAAGCGTGGATTCGTCACCGCCGGTGCCGGCCCTTATCTCTATAATGGCGTTCTTCTCGTCCTCGGAAGACGGCGGAACGAGCTTCAAAATGAATTCCATTTCAAGTTTCCCGTATTTCTCTTCGAGAGCAGGGATCTCTTCCCGGCACAACTCAACGAGTTCGGGATCACGGTTCTCTTCGAGGTTCTTTCTGCAGTCCAGAAGTTCGGCTTCGGTTTTCTTTACTTCCCTGTAGAGTTCAAGCGCTTCGTTGATGAAACCGTATCTTTTTGATATTTTCGTAAGTTCCTTTTGATTCGAAAGCACCTTCGGATCGGACATGTTTTTCTCGATTATGTCCCGCTCTTCCGAAAGTTTCTTCAGAACCGGATCGAAATCCATGAAGAACGGCTATTGGATCTTGTATTTCTTTTTGAATTTTTCGAGTTTTCCTGCCGTATCAAGGAACTTCTGCTGTCCCGTGAAAAAAGGATGACACATCGAACATATTTCAACTTTGAGTTCTTTTTTGGTCGATCTCGTCTTGAATTTGTTTCCACAGGAACATGTCACTTCGCATTCAACGTACTGCGGATGCGTCTTCGCTTTCATAAGCGCCTCCAAAATTAAATTGTTATTTTAGCATAAAAACATTATTTATTCAATAGCTCAACCTTAAATCTACTGTTTAAACGAATATATTCACATTTATTCCGGGAATATGCTCCGGTGAAACCCGAACGGATACAATTCATTGAAAGATGTGATACTATCTGCCCGGCTACTTACCCTCATTATAAGATACTCTCATCACCGATCTGTATTTTTCTGGCGGAAAATAACGCCACTCTGTTTTTAAAGATATTTAATGTTTTCCCCTTTTTTGTTATAATGAATTATGAAAAAGAGACTTTTTATCATACTCATTTTATCCGCATTGATCGTTAGTGCGGCCGATAAAGGGCTTAACCTGACAAATAATATCGCCGTGCAATTGCCTCTCGGCGTTCAGATGGATACGCGCCTATTCTTCCGCATCCCTTTATACAAAAGCGATCATATCCTTTTTAAGGATTCTCGCATCGATATCGGGATACAGAACAAGGCGTCCCCCGCTTATGATCTTGCGATGTTCCGGCTCAATATCGAACCCATAGCGGTATTCGATATTACTTTCGCGGGCGGGTTTTTTTGTGCATATAACGCTTTAGGATACGGGCTCATCGGGCTTTCCGGGTATGATGACGGCTTTTCGGATACCGATCTTGAAGGGCTTCCGCAGAGGAACGGCTCGGGATTTTATTATTTCATCTGCCCTACCTTCAAGATCAAATTCGGCCGCGTAATATTCATGGATTCGGTGACTTTGAATTACTGGGATGTGAAGAACACGGATTTTTTCTATGAGAGGATAACGATATCGGTGATCAAGGGCGTGGACAGAACGGTAGAGCAGGAGTGTTATCTCCTCTATGAGGTTTCGGAGAGATTAAAGGCGGGGCTATTGCATTATTATCTATATGTGCCCGGTTCGAAATATTTTTCGCACCGCATCAATACGGCTTTCATCTACAATAATGCCTTCAGGCCTTTCGAGGATTTCTATGCTGTTTTGATCGCGGGATATTATCTCAAGGACCCTTATTATAAATTCTATCTTGCGCTTCTTGCCGGGATCAATTTCCATTTTACGCGATAGAGGGAGGGTTGTATGAAAAAAATTCTTGCGGCGCTGATTTTCATCGCGGTCACTGTCATCGCTTTTTTCACCGGTTTTCTCGGCTTTGTTTTCATAACCGATTATACGCCGCCTGCTGAGATCGAGATCCTGCCGGAGCGCGCAGAGGTCACAGGCCTTTCTGCGGGAAATACCGTAACTCTCCTTACATACAATATCGGCTATTGCGGACTTGATAAAGGGCGGGATTTTTTCATGGACGGGGGCGTGATGTCGCGATCGGAAAGCAGGGAGAAGACCCTTGAGAACCTTGAGAACATCACCGCCTTCATAAGGGAAAGAAATGCCGATATCACGCTCATTCAGGAGATCGACAATGACTCGTCGCGGTCTTTCCATGTGAACGAGACGGAGCATATGAGAACTTCTTTTCCTGAAAGAGAACTTTTCTTTGCGCAGAACTATCTCGTCAAATGGGTGCCTGTGCCTTTGAAGAACCCTATGGGATCCGCCGATTCCGGGCTTGGGGCCTTGACAAGATACAAGCCCTCCTGCGTGAGGCGCTATCAGTTGCCGGGCAAGGAATCGTTCTTCAGGCAGATGTTCGATCTCGACCGTTGCATGATGGCGTTAATATATGAACTTCCGGGAGGAAAGCAGTTGGTCATTGTGAACCTTCACCTTTCGGCCTATGATAAAGGGGGAAAAGTAAGAAAATACCAGATGGCCTTTCTGAAGGATTATATGAAACGCGTCTATGACGGGAACACATATCTCATACTCGGTGGGGATTGGAACCATCTTCTCTCACCCCGGCTCCTTGCGGAGAAAGACCCCGATACGGTATGGCCTTATTGGCTTCAATTATTGCCGGAGGACCTTCTTCCGGAAGATTTCAAATGGGCATATGACGACACTGTGATGACGGTGAGGGACAATGACAGGCCTTATGTTAGGGGGCGGAATTTCGAAACGATAATAGACGGCTTTCTCGTATCACCCAATATCGAGATCGTCTCGGTGAAGGGCTTCGATCTCGGCTTCGAGCACAGCGACCATAATCCCGTGGAGTGCGTGCTGAAACTGAAATGATCCAAGGCAGGGTATAAAGACCGGATGCGTTTGCAATCCCGGCAGTATTCTTCAAGTATCATTTTTACGGTATTTCAAAAAGCATGGAATCCGCGTTATCGGAACCCGCTCGATCTTCAGCTCCCTGAGCGGGAATAGGCGGAATGAAAAACAATGATCCGGTAGATAATAAATACAAATGCAAATATCTCGATCAGGTTATATAAATAGCACTTTTTCCACATTCTCCTTCATTTTTTTTATATTTCCTGTACCGCCGTATTGTTCGCCTGATTGCGAAAGCCAGTCGGCAAGCGTTTTCTCGGAACGGGTCTTCGATGCTTTCTTAACTGCCTCTTTAAGGTCGGGGAGTCCTTCAGCGGGTCGTCCGAGAAGATAATAGGTTCTGGCACGGGCCTGTAGGGCCGCTATATAATAGAGGAGCGTCTCTTTTATTCTGCCGGAGCGGTTTTGTTTTTCGGGATTTGTCTTATTATTCGAAATGGCCTTCATTCTTCTCATACTCTATTATAAACCATTCCGTTTCGAAATCAAATCCGCGGTTCATTCCCCGGCTCCTTGATTTTTCTCTTGATTATTTATAAAATAATCCGTAAAGAAAAGAGGTGTGATATGGAAGTAAAAAGGGACATCTGGTCGTCAAGGCTTTCTTTCATTCTTGCCGCGGTCGGATCGGCGGTGGGCCTGGGCAATGTATGGCGCTTCCCCTATATTGCGTATAAATACGGCGGAGGGGCATTTCTGATACCGTTTTTCACCGCGATCTTCATCGCAGGCATTCCGCTTCTGATCCTTGAATACTATCTGGGGCAGAGCACACAGCAGGGCGCACCCGGGGCGCTTGCAAAAGTGGGGAAGAACTGGGAAACACTGGGGTGGTTCGCCGTTTTCGTGGGATTTTTCATCGTAACATACTATTCGGTGATCATGGGCTGGGCCTTCGGGTTCCTTTTCAAATCTTTCTCTTTCTCAGAGGCGACCGTGTTCTCGGATTTCTTCTATAAGGACTTCCTGAAACTTTCCGACGGTATCATGAACATCGGAGGGATAAATATCTTCGTTCTTCTCGGACTTATAGCCACATGGGCGGCCATCGTTTTCTGCGTGTTCAAAGGGACAAGATCGGTAGGTAAGGTAGTCCTCATTACCGTGCCTTTGCCGTTTCTCATTCTTATCATCTTTACGATAAGAGGCATTACGCTGAAAGGCGCAGTACCCGGGCTATTGTTTTTTCTCCGGCCCGATTTCTCCGCGCTTTTAAAGGTCGAAACATGGCTTGCCGCTTTCGGGCAGGTGTTTTTCTCCTTCTCCATCGGTTTCGGCGTTATGATCACATACGCGAGTTTCCAGAAAAAGGGGTCCGATATCACTAATAATGCTTTCATGACCGGGCTCATCGACAGCGCAACGGCGTATATCGCAGGATACGCTGTCTTTTCCGCTTTGGGATATCTTGCCGTTTTAAAGGGCCTCACCGTTCCCGAAGTTGCAAAAAGCGGTCCCGGGCTCGCATTCGTCGTATTTCCCGAGATCATCGCCAAACTTCCCTTCATGAAATTGTTCTTCGTTCTTTTCTTTTTAATGCTTCTCACTCTCGGCATCGATTCGGCATTCTCCCTTTTCGAGGCGTTCACGACAGCTATCGGCGATAAGATCAGGATAAAAAGAGCGGCGGGGTTGTTCCTGTTCGCAGTGATCGGTATCGTTCTAGGTTTCATATATGCCACGAAGGCGGGGCTCTACTGGCTCGATTCCGTGGATTATTTCCTCTCAAATTACGGCCTCATCATTGTAGGGCTTCTCGAATGCATCGCGGTCGGATGGATGCTGGATATAGAAAAAGTCCGCGGAGAGATAAACGAAGTATCCGATTTCAAGATCGGAAAATGGTGGAATATCTGCGTAAAGTTCCTGATACCATTTTTTCTTTGCGTGCTTCTTTTGGTCAATACGGCGGAACTTCTCAAGAACGGATATGAAGGTTATCCGGCAAGAGTGCTGTTTCTTACCGGACCGGTACTTCTTTATCTCGGCGTTATGTTCTCCATCTTCATGAAAAATATCGGGGGTATCTATTCGGCTTTCGAGAAGTTCATTATGATCTTCGGTATCCTGCTTATAATAACTATAGCGCTATATTTCCCGTTCGCGGCTTATATGAAACCTCTTTTCAACCGCCTGATGCCGGTGATCATGGGGATATTCGGGTTTGCGGTTATAGGGTTCGGGATAGCCCATTCCCTAAAAAAATTGAAAAAAGAAGAATAAGGATTATTGATTTAGAGCTTTTTTTGCTATAATAATTTTTGAGGCAAACACTATGAAAAGAAAGATCTTGAATGCTATTATCATTTTACCGGTTCTGACCGCTATGGCCTTCTTTGCCGGATGTAATTATAAATCCCCGGACCTTTTCCCCGATACTGCGGAGGATACGTTCAGGCTGAACGGGCTTACTCTCACCGTCGCTGACGGCAGCTTCTATGCCGATTCGTTAGTAAGAGGGAATACCGTTTCGATCACGGCCGCCGCAGTGAACGCCGCTAACGACACCTATACTCTCACCTTCTCCGTAAAGGACGGCGCGGGCACGCTGAACGCGTCCGCTTACGAGGCTGTATGGGAATCGCCTTACAAGAACAGCACATATACCATATATATTACCGCAACGGACGGTAACGATACGTCTTCAGCCGTATGTTCCATAGATGTTACGAACTCCGCTCCTACGATCGACCAGGTCATTTATTCCTTGACAACAAGCGCCGGCAATTCGATCTCCGTTACGGTTTCAGACCCGGACACCGTTCCGGAGACCATCCTTTCCCTCTCGATAGCCCCCGATACAGGCACCGTTATTCCGGGATCTGCGGAGATACACAACTCTTCAGGTACGGGCGCATTCCTCTGGATGCCCGACGGCGTAACGAAAGGCACCACGGTTTCCTTCGAGATCGTCGTCGTTGACGATAATCCCAATACGGTAACAAAGACCGAACAGTTCTATTACGAATGAGGTTCGCTGACGCCGTTTCTTCATTCTTCGGGATCGGCAGGATCAAATATGCTCCGGGCACGGCGGCATCCCTTGCGACGGCCTTATTCATCCTTCTCATCTCGCATCTTTTCTTCGTAAGTTATCTTTTCTTTCTATTTTTCCTGTTCTTTTTCCTGATCGGACTTTTCTTTTCCGAAAGATCGGAGCGGGATTCCGGAGAGAAGGACCCGGGCTGGATCGTGATCGACGAAGCTGCGGGCATGTTCGCCTCCGTATCATTCATCGATATGGCGGCATTGAACCCGCTTCAGAAGATCGTGATCGTGCTCATCGCCTTTGCCGTTTTCCGTATCTTCGACATACTTAAACCCTTTCCGATAAGGCAGATTCAGAAAATCAAAGGCGGCTGGGGAATAATGCTCGATGATCTTGTTGCGGGAGTATTTTCGAATTTTATCTCGAGAATGTTCTTCTATTTTATTTTTAAATTCTATATTTAACCGGAAGGATCAGAAATTCTGTATAACCGTTTTTGAATCCCTGTTAAGCAAATAAGGCCTGTCCGTCTCGGCTTTTGTATTTCTGAGTTTGATCTTCTCCCTGAGTATCTCATTCTCTTCGAAAGATAAAAGGCCGCTTTTCATATTGAGTTCAAGAGATTCTATGATGTTCCGGTAGAAGTACAGGATGCCTGCCGTCGAATCCGCTTCGAGTTGCTTGAACGAATTATTGTCGAACTGAATATATCCCGATATCTGCTTCACTTTGAAACGGCCGTAAAAACCGTTCTTGAACAGGCAGTTTCCGTGGCTGAGTTCTCCGTCGAAATGATCCGTATGGATCTCCGAAACAGACATTTCTCCGCAGGAAAGCAGGCATTTGATCCGTCCGAAATCGGAATCTTCGATCTTGAGGGATGCATTCCCCGCATTGACTATGAGATTCCCTGATGCCGCAACGCTGTTTACAAAAAGATCAAGGATGCCGGCGTTCACCTGTATCTCTTCCGCGTTTATTTCGGATATTGAGATATTGGTTTCGGGGCTGGAAAGGAAAATGGAGCAGCCACTCGGGAGAACGGCATGCAGAGCTTCAATGATCACCTTGGCGCCGCCCTTATTTTCGATGATGCCTTTTTGGGGGTTGAAGCGGTAATCCCCGTCCTTCGAACACAAAAGGTCTATCTTTATCTCTCCCTCGTCGCCGCCTTCAATATATATATTTCTCGCCCATTCGGCCAGAACGAATTTTTCGATCCCCGATGACGGCATCACGATCTGTTTTTTTACGGCAAGTTCTTTTTTACCCCAGTTACCGAGCACAGCTTCGTTCCTCTCTGCAGTGAAAAAACCGAGATCCCCTATAAGAATAACGGCGAACATGGCTGCCGCGATCACGGTAAAGATCAGTGTAGGCAGGATTTTTTTATTTCTCATCAGAACCCTCCGCTTAATATGTCATGCATATGGATCACGCCGCAGACGGAGCCGTTGCGGAACGAAAGAACGGGCAGTACCGTGATCTTTCCATCCTCCATTATCCTAACCGCTTCTTTGAGCGACATCGCCTGTTCGGCCGTTTTTGGTCTTTTGGTCATTATTTTCCCGGCTGTCATTTCGAATGCATCCCTTCCGTATTTTTCGAATATGCGCCGGATATCTCCATCCGTTATCACGCCGAGAAGTTTTTTTCCGTTATCGGCAACGATGCCGAGGCCAAGTCTGTGCGATGATACTGCGTAGAGTATATCTTTCAATTTATCTGTCTTTTTCAGAAAAGGGATCTCCTTTCCGCGGTGCATCACTTCGTTAACTTTCATGTTCAAGACCTGGCCCAGACTGCCTCCGGGATGCAGCGCGCCGAAGTCCTCGGGCGTGAATTTTTTCGTTTTTGCCACGGCAATCGCTATGGCATCGCCCAGGGCGAGCGTGAGGACAGAAGAGAGCGTGGGCACATAATCCATTACGGAAAGTTCCTTTTTCAGGGGAAGAAGAACGGGGATGTCCGATCTTTTGAACAATGTGGAGTTCCTGTTCGCGGTTAAAGATATTATCCCGATCCCGTTCTTCGAACAATAGGAATAGAAATATCCGAACTCCCTCTGCTCGCCGCTGAAGGAGATGAGAAAAACAAGGTCGCCCTTTTTTATGAGCCCGAGCTCCCCGTGCCCGGCCTCGGCCGGATGGAGGAAAAGGGCGGGCGTGCCCGTCGAAGAGAAAGTAGAGGCGATCTTCTGGGCGATGAGCCCGGATTTGCCTATGCCGCTTATGATGAGTTTTCCGGCGAGCGCAGATATGGCGGCCACTGCCTTATCAATATTGGCATCGAGCATGCCGCCGCATTCACGCAGCGCTTCGCATTCTTCCTTTATGACCTTCTTTATGAGATCGCGGTTTTTCATAATGTTATTTTAAACTATTTTCCTTTTTTTTCAAGCGGAACGGGACAGGCGGACCTTCTGCTCCCGATCTTCCGCGCTCTGTTCTCTAATGCGTCCGCTATTTCCGTCTCACCGGCATATCTCATCATTTGAGCGTATTCGCGGAGCGCATCAGCCATGAAACGAGATGCCTTGAACCTTTCGAAGATATTTATAGCCTGCTCGAACAGGGTTTGAAGCCTTTTCTCATTCACTTGGCCCTCGGTTTTCATCTTCTCGAATTCGGAGACAGCGCCGGCAAGGATCGCTTTCCCTTTAAGGGCTGCATAGTTGCCCTTCGTTGAAAAGACAAGGGCCTCCTCCGCAAAGGCCATGGCTTCTTCTATATTTTCTTTTGTACCGCGTCCTGAGCGGAAGCGGCGGATATTCATCCGCGCATAATCCAGTTTCGTTCCGATAGCATTTTCGGTCATGTTCATCGCTGAGAACATCTCGATGCTTTCCCTGAACTCCGCTTCGGCCCTTTCATAGTCCTCGAACTCGGAGCGGACATTCCCAAGCGTTCTTTTTGCAATGGCAAGGTCCTTGTTGAGTTTGATTCCCGCGCATAATGATATAGCCTTTTCGCAAAGGGCTGCAGAACCCATGAGATCCTTTCTTTCCAGAAGGAGACCGGCAAGAAGATTCAGATTGAAAACCGTCCCGTATGCGTCCTTCATCATATCGCAGAGTTCGAGGGAATGCTTTGATGATTTTTCTGCCGAGCGCAGATCACCGAGCTTCTCACTGTTCAGCGCGGCGTTGAAAGCGCTCATCGCTTCTCCTTTGCTGTCGCCTACTTTATTGAAGATCCGGACGGCCTCTTCATAGCAGGAAAGCGCCATCCTGAATTTCTGTCTGTCCGCGTATATGCCCGCGATATTGTGAAGGGCCATCCCCACTCCCTGAAGATAACCTGTCTTCCTGAAAAGATCCAGGGCCTTTCTGAAGAACCTGCCCGCGGGGACGGATTTCCCCATGCGTTTCAGTGAATAGGCCATATTGTTGTACTGGAAAGCCTGGCCCTGAACATCGCCTATTTTCATTTGTATGGCAAGTCCTTTTTCATAATGTTCCAGTGCGGCCGCATATTCCCTCCGCGATTGGAGCACAAAGCCGATATTCGCATGGACTGTGCTCAATCCGGGCAGATAATTCAGCTCGCCGTACATGCCGAAGGCATTCTCGAAATATTCCAGCGCCTTGTCATTGTCGTTCTTGAGGCTGTGTACGCGACCGATATTGTTGAGGTTCGTAGCAAGGCCTATGCGGTCGCCAACCTCCCGTTGAAGGCCGATCGACCGTTCGTAATATTCAAGCGCTTTATCGAATTCCCCTTTTACACGGAAAGCGTACCCGATATTGGACAAACATTGCGCTTCGCCTTTTTTATCACCCGTTTTTCCGAAAAGTTCCATGGCCTCGGCCGCTTCCTTCGCGGCGTCGTCTATTCTGCTAAGGGAGAAAAGGACCGCGCTAAGTTCGTACTTCGGGCCGGCAAGCACCGCCGGATCGCCGAGCTCTTCCCCTTTTCTTATCGCATCGCGAAGGTCTGAAAGAGCTTCCTCGTTCTTCCCGAGAAGATTGCAGATGCCCGCGCGGCCGGATAATGCCTTAATGAAGACCGTACTGCGATCGCGTGTGTTCTCCTTCATGTTCTTCATTCCGTATTACATCTCATCTTTTCCTTTTCGGTGCGGAAGACGGGGCAAGGGGACTTTCCGGACCGCCTGAAAGAAAGGCGATGTGTTATTTCTTCTGATTCTTTCAGTATTTTTCCGGCGAGCAGAGCCTTGTTCTCTTGCTTCAAGTGCTCTGCATATCGCATCAGTATTTTCGCTTTCAAGTAAAGGTCCCCGGCTTTTTCGGCCATTGACAACGCTTCCGCGAAAGACCTGCAGACCGCCCCGTCTGTTCCCAGACCCAGAATTTTTTTTGCCGCATACCTGTGGAAGGCCAGAACGGACATCGCTTCCGCTCTCATATGTATGCGTGTTTTCCCGTCCGAGTGTTCGATCGGTTCTCTAAGTTCATTCGCTGCCTCTTCAAGAAGGCGTTCCACTTCTTTGGAAGGAAGGCTCCCGGTTTTAAGGCATTTCAATATCTTCATCTCGGCATAACTTATCACGGCCCTCATCTGGGGCGTTTTCTTGCCCAGCGCTTTAAATTCTTTTATGCATTCATTGAAGCAGGTTTCAGCTTCCCGGTATTCCCCTGTTTCAGCAGTTATCCTTCCCAGCGTCCAATTCGCGGCGGCCATTTCGGCTCTTTTTCCTGCGGCGGCGCACAATTCTTTCAAACGGTCGCAATGTTCTTTGGCGCTTTTCAGATCGTTTCGCTTCATGAGAAGTTCTGAAAGTTCCTGAAGGCTCATGATGCTCCAGTTCGTGTCGTTCATCTCTTCGCTTAGGGCGAGAGCATCCTTAAGGTTTTTTTCCGCCCTTGAATAATCTCCCGTTTTTAAGTAGATGAAGCCGGTGTTGAGAAGTATCATGGCCAGGCTTTTTTTGTTGTGCGTAGCAAAGCAGATGTTCCGCGCTTTTTTAAAGAAGTTCAGCGCTCTGTTATGCTCGTTCTTTTCCCCGAAGATCATTGCGATATTGTAAAACACCATGCTCTGTCCGTGTATGTTGTCCGATGCTTTAAAATGCCTGAGTGCGCTACGATAGTACTTCATGGCCTCGCCGGTCTTGTTCCAGGTCTTCAGAAGAAGGGCGATATTGTTGCAAGTAAATCCTTGTTCCTGGACATTTCCCGTCCTCTTATAGAAATCCAGGCTTTTTTTATAATAGCCGAAAGATTTCGCGTAATCCTTTTCCTGTTTATAGAATCTTCCCATATGGGAATAGTAAGGTCCCATGACGAAAGGATCGGTTATTTTCTTAAATATCTCGAAGGCCGACCTGTAGCATTTCGAGGCCTTGTCTTCTTCATTGATCATATGGTACAGCTGACCCATACTGTTATAGATATTGGCAATGCCGATCCGGTTTTCGAGCTGTTCCATCAATTCGAGCGCTTCGGCGTAGTATTCGAGGGCTTTTTCGAAATCCCCTTTGCTTTTACAGAACACTCCGGTATCGATCATGCATTCGGCCGCATTTATCCCGTCCCCCGACCGGGCATAATGTTCCGCCGCCGCGGTCGAAGCCCTTATTGCGTCGTCGAAACGGCCGGCATAGTAATATATGCCGCTCATATTATGACGGCACTCGGCGAGAAGGACCTCGTTTCTAAGCGTTTCCGCTTTATCGGTAGCCGTGACGATATCGGAAACGGCTTCATCGGTCCGTCCCGTGATGCTGAGGAGGGCGGCCCTTTCAAGAAGCGCCTTGGCAAAAAGCTGGCCGGGATCAGGGTCTCTACGGGAAAGGTCTTTTTCTTTTCTTGAACGATACGGTTTTTTTTCCTTCATCATCATATTCTACCACATTCACCCTTATACTCAAAAATAACGAAGTAAAACTGCCTAATTTTCTATCCGAAAAAAAGGGCCGCCCCTCCGGGGCGGCCCCGTGGATATCTGCGCGGGAGAACCGCTATCAGAATTTAAGCTGTGAATACAACTTGATCTGCTTCACTTCTCCGCCGAAAGAATCCCAGCTTCTGAAGTATTCGTACACGATCTGGGTGTTCTTGGAGATATCTATCATCACCATACCTTTTATTATGGTGTTTATTATATTGTCGAAATCTATCGTTTCCGCATCCACTTTCTGGAGCGTGAACTTGGCACCGATGCCGTAACCGATGAGGTTGCGGATGAGATTCGGGTTGAGTTCGAATTCGGCCTTGAGAAGAGGATAGATCTCCTCATACGGCGTATCCACATAATCCTCGTATGAAACATTCAGGCGGACCGCGTTCTGCATGATGTAGATGTTAAGGTCGCCGAAATAACCGGATATCCTTTTCGGGTCTTCGATCTTGCAGAGCCTGAGCGGTTTTAAAAATTCGTACTGGCCGTTGAAGACCGCCGGGACGAAATCCTCGGGGACATTGCGGTAGTCCACCTGGTACATAAGGCGCATCGCATTTCCGAAAAGGAGCTGGCCTTTCACGCCGTAGAGATTTCCCATTTCCGTATCAAATCTTTCGCCGAGCGTATAATCATAGGCCTGAATGCGCGCGAAATCTGAGATCAGAACAAGGAAATTGCCTATAATGGGAAGTTCGAAGTCGACGGCAAAGGCGGAAAGCTTCTTTTCCGGATCGTCTAGTTCGTCGAAAAGGCCCGCGTCGAGATACTGAATGTCCGTAGAAGTATCCCCCGCTGTATTGCCGACCAGGGAATAATTCCTGAACGCATCCCATCTGGCCTCTTCGTCCGTCATGAGGGAGATATTGAAAAGGGCGAGTTTGATCTCGTCGGTGATCTCGATCCCGTTCTGCGAATAGATGTCGATATATTGCTCATATCTTCTTAACTGGTCTTCCTCGGTCTTCCTGTCGGTGATGATCTCCCTTTGGACCTGATAGGGATCGGTATCCTCTATATAGGATGCTCCGACGGCAAAGCCGGAAAGAATGCCCTTTTTGACGAAAAGGGCCAACGGCCGAATGAAGAACCTTCCGCCTCTCACCTTGAAGTCGGAGATGTCGTTCGTTATCGTTTCGAAGCCGAAATACTTGAAGTCGATGTCCAGCTGTGCGCCGAGCTTCTTGAAACCTTTCTGGATGGAATATGCCGTGGCGTTCTGATAATGGCTCAAAATGAAGCCGTGTCCGAGCATCGAATCCTCGAGTATCCCGAACCTGGCATATATCGGTTTTACGAATTTGTCGCCCCATGTGACGTACTTGACCATCGAAAGAATGTCTTCAGTGGAATACGGATAGATGCCCTCGTCGTTCCATCTGAAGTAAAGATCAAGGCCCATGCCCAGCTTGCCCATCCTGATCTCCGGATTGAGGGCGAGCGAATAATACAGAATGCCGTTGATCTGCTCCATACCTACGTTCCCGCCGAGTTCGAAATCGGCGGCATTCAGGTTCATACAGAATAAAGCGGCCAAAATTACAAGAATTACTTTCTTCATCATTACCTCCTGTAGCGGTTTCTTTTTTTAATTGCAATTTTTATGCCCTTATTTAATTGCTTATTTATTGGGCTCATTGATCCGAAAACTCCGAAAAGCGTGTAAAAATTTCATATAATTCTGTTGTATTTTTTCCATAATCGGAAAAAGAGCCGTCTCATACAACTCAATGCCGTCCGGGATTTTTCCTAATATTTTATCCTGAAGTCCTCCGGTTACCTGACCAGGGCCGTTTTCAAAATTTTTCTTTTGCCGTTTGCCTCAACGACGACAATATAAACACCGGAGGAAACGGCCTCACCGGCATCTGAAATGCAGGTCCACTCAACGGTATTACAGCCAGCGGTCCCGTTAACCGTGTGCTTATAGATATTTTCCCCCGATATACTGAATATTTTAACGGAGATCTCCGCAGGCGTGCTAAGTGTAATATTGATATTCTGATTTATGCACCCGTTCCTGCACGGATTCGGCACGATCTGAATCTTTGAAATATCGAGATCATCCGCCGTTTTCCGCAGATCGCTCAACAGGCTTTTGGCCGCAGCGGTTTCTCTTTCATATTCGGCTCCGATTACCGTTCCAAGACCGTCTATCAATACGTCTCCTCCCAATACATTACCCAGAGTAATTCCGTTACCTCCGATATCCACGGGGAAATCCGGAGCGTAAATGATTGAATTCAATTTCCCGTTCCCTTCTATTAACAGGGATCTTTCCTCCGACTCCCCGGGTGAAAAGAGCATCAGAAGATCGCCCGCTTCACCCGCAGTGTTGATGTTTGCCTGACCGGATATATACATGTTTCCCTTGCAGAATATTTCAATGCCGCAGTCGAACTCCACATTGGCCGTACCCGAAATCTCAATGCCGGTTAAATAATATACTCCTGCGGGAATGCTTATATTCTCTTCCTCTATTACCAGTTTCCCTTCCGTAAGAGTTAGATTCCCGTTGTCGTTGTTCTCGGATACATACCGTTCTATCTCGTCAAGGGAAAGTAATTCGGTCATAAGAGGAGCTGTGCACATTCGTATTTCTCCGGTAACGGAGCAATGATTGCCGATCTTTATCTCTTTGCAGGTCTCGGCATTTCCGTCTATCAGCGAATTGCCCTCAAGAATTATACTTTCATTGCTTCCCGCGTCTCCGTATATCTTTCCATTGCCCTGCAATAAAATGCCGTTCATTCCGAAACAGGCGTATCCGGGCATTGCGACAAACAGTTCCCTTTCCCGGACATCGCTTTCATTGCCAACATTATCCACAGAGTAGAACCGCACATCATGTGTCCCGAAAGGCAGAGAGAACGGTTCCGTGTATTCCTTCCAGATGCCGTCGGCTGTCCATAATATCTTTTGGACTCCCGAAGATACGCCAAGGTTCTCGGGATCGTCGGCGTTCAGCACTATCCTGGTGTTCTGAGATATGAAGTCCTTTCCGAAAGCATCGTAACACCCTCCCGACAGTGTTATTTCGGTTATCGGCGGCGTCGCGTCGACATAAAGTACGCGTGAATTCGTATCTTCTCTGTTCAGCACCTTGTCCAGAGCATAGTATCTTATCTCGTGAATACCTTCTTCCAGATTGAACGGAACAGATTCGGCAAAGACGCCGCCGTCCCTTGAAACAAGGATGGTTTTTATTCCCGAAGAAACACCGTTATTCTCGGGATCAATTGCCTCAAGTCTCAATTCGGAACGGGAGCTCACATAAAACTTATCTTCCGTTTGGAATACTGATGCGGCGGAAAAATCAAGATTGGTCGCAGGTCCGGTGTTGTCAAGTTTTATTGTCCGGTCATTCGTGTCTTCCCTGTTCTCTACATTGTCGGTAGAAAAATATTCCAGCAGGTAAGAACCGTCCGCGCCGGATACTTTGAACGGAGCCGTATAATCCGTCCATAGCGGAGTATCCCCTCCGGAGAGCGCGTATCTTATGTTCTTTATCCCGGAAGGAAATTCCCCGCCGTCGGTTGCCGACAACATTATTTCCGTACAGGAAGAGATATATTCTTCATGATGAGCACCCGCCATCAGAGTATTGCTGACCGGAGGAGTGCGGTCCAGAACGAATACTGCTTTCTTTTGGACTTCTATATTTCCCGCATTGTCCGAACCTCCGTAATATAATTCATATATCCCTTCTTCGGTCATAACGAACGGACCCGAATAATCCGTTTTTTGGCCGTTTAGCGAATAACTTATCCCCGCTATTCCGGAGGATACGGAGGATACTACCGGATCGTCTGAGAATATTTCCACTGCGGAATTTCCGCCTATGAAGTTCATCTGGCCGTTATTGAAGAACGGTATTCCGAACGTGATGCCGCTTACGGGGGGAGTAAGATCGATCTTGACGATTTTTTCGAGTTCTGCCGACCAGATCCCCAAGAGATTCATCGCTTTTAGGTTGATTCGGAATATTCCGTCGGCCATCGTTTGAGCCCATTTGTCGCGACCGTCCCATATGACCGTACTCTCCTCATCCGCGAAGGTGTTGATGCTGCGATAGAGGATATTTTCCTCAGCCGCAGTGAAGATGTTCATCGCTACTGCGGCATTCTGCGAGACCTTCACACTGATCGCTGCGGTATCGTAATTTCCGTTGTTATCGGGGCTTATTATCCCGGGGAACAGATCGCACATCGTTATCTCCGGGGCATTTTCCGGGAAGGGGACCGCCGCCAGGATATAAAGCGACAGATGATCGGTCCTTATCGCCACCGTATTTTTTTCGGGATTCCTCTCAACAAGACCGGAATCCGATTGAGCATACCGCCACCTGCCCGTCTGGAAATCGAATGTGAAGACATTCAGATCCTCTTCATTCAGTCCCGCAATCTGGGCATCGTTATATTTGAACAAGAGTTCGATCCCGTTGTTCCGGAATGCATCAAGCCCTGACAACAGCCCGACATCATAAGCACTGCTCAATACCGGTTCTATGTATGTGGTATCGAAAAGAGCGTTCTGGTCCGTATCAAACGCCGTGATTATCATGGTATCCAAATCATTATACATTGATTCGCGGGGAACGGTGACCTCCAGGGAATCATCGTCGCTTACAATGGTCCCGGGAAGGTTTCCCGGCGTATAACCGCACTGATTCGCCCGGCTGAAGTATTTCACCCATATATCCGACGATGTCATTCCGAATGGGACATACGCCAGTGCGGTAAAATCGGAGGCAAAAGCCGGATCGCCGGCGCCTGCGGGCGTTTCATATCTGCATATCTCGGTTTCATCGCTTCCGTCCCAGTCAATGATCCTGACTATGATCTCATCTTTGCCGAGAATGCTGAAATCAGAAGGAACGATATTCGCTTTCAGATAATAAGCGATCTTCGAATTGTCCGGGGTAAATGCCGTCAGTACAAAATCGTATATTTCCCATTCCGTCTGCGGGATATCCAGCAGGACATACGGGTTGGAAGTCTGGGAAGCATCGATCTTCCCGTCGGCAGTAATATGCGCAAACATGAATTTTCCCTCGGTAATATAAACGATGGATCTCCCGTCGTTTGAAAGGATATGTCCGTATCCTTCGGCTATCCGCCTATATTCCCCGCTTTCATCGCTGACGAACAGTGCTGAAGGTTGAGTATCCGTTCGGGCGGAGAAAATGATGTATTTTCCCGTATCGTTTTCAAGCCAGACGGGATTTTCTACAGAAGAGAACACACCCGGCAGGATGATCGCATTTTTAATTCCCGCTTCATCAAGGATCACCATTCCTTCCGTACCGGAATAGTATACCACCTTTTCCGCTGTCCGGTTCCAGGAAAACTGGTTTTCATGAACATCTTCCGCGGTATCGTAAACGGTTCCCCCCTGATCGATGAAGAACAGGTGATCGTTCCTGATATATCCGACCCAGCCGTACATGGGAGACGGTTGAGGATCGCTCGTGAAATAACGGTACTGGTTCGCAGGAATCCTTATCGTGCATATTCTGCCGGGATCGCAGTCGTAATTGAACTGTTTGTCCAGCAGGATTTCCCTGTAAGTTCCGTCGGATTGAACTTTCCATATCTGCGAATCTCGGGCGATCTCGCAGAAGGCAGGCATAAAGATATTCCCCGATCCGCCGGAGCAATCGAGCGGAGCCCTCAGATATACGATATTCGAGCGGTCCCAGAACCAGATCGGACTGTAATTGAACTGAGTGTTCTCGGTGATCTTTATTTCGCCGACGATGCTGAGGCTGTAATCGGCGTAATCCAATTTGAATGTCAGGCTTTTGGATACTTCATTTCCAAATCCGTCCGATACCGTGAATCTGAATTCGTATTCTCCGTTGGAACGGATATTCCCTTCATCGTCGTAACCGTCCCAGACAATACTTGAAGGATAATCGTTCTGTCCTTCCTCGCTTCGGAGACGGTATAATTACGTTTTTCATCAAGAGCACCGCCCATACGGTT
>CALMGJ010000019.1 GCA_937863565.1 uncultured bacterium
CGTCAGCTCGTGCCGTGAGGTGTTGGGTTAAGTCCCGCAACGAGCGCAACCCTCACCCTTAGTTGCCATCATTAAGTTGGGCACCCTAAGGGAACTGCCGCAGTTAATGCGGAGGAAGGTGGGGATGACGTCAAGTCCTCATGGCCCTTATATCCAGGGCTACACACGTGCTACAATGGCCGGTACAAAGGGCAGCGATACCGCGAGGTGGAGCTAATCTCAAAAAACCGGCCCTAGTTCGGATTGCAGGCTGCAACTCGCCTGCATGAAGCCGGAATCGCTAGTAATCGCTAATCAGCAGGTAGCGGTGAATACGTTCCCGGGCCTTGTACACACCGCCCGTCACATCACCTGAGTTGACTTTGCCCGAAGCCGTCTTACGAATCCGCAAGGATAGTGGGCGTCGAAGGCAGGGTTGGTGAGGGGGATGAAGTCGTAACAAGGTAGCCGTAGCGGAAGCTGCGGCTGGATCACCTCCTTAAAGGTTTTTTCGTCCCGAGCCTTTCGCATTACATATTTTATTACCAAGGGGGCCTCTAGCTCAGTTGGCAAGAGCGCGCGCCTGATAAGCGCGAGGTCAGTGGTTCAATTCCACTGAGGCCCATTGTTGGGGAATTAGCTCAGCTGGGAGAGCGACTGGTTTGCAACCAGTAGGTCACCGGTTCAAGTCCGGTATTCTCCACTTGAACAATAATAGGAAATGATTTTTCATTTGGATATGAATGCTCTTTAATTATTAAATATATGGCCAAGCTAATAAGGGCAAATGGTGGATGCCTTGGTCATGGTAGCCGATGAAGGACGTACAAGGTTGCGAAAAGCTTCGAGGAGTTGCCTAGAAACGTTATAACTCGAAGATGTCCGAATGGGGAAACCCAGTTCCGTAAACCGGAACTACTCCGAGCAATCGGAGAGGGAACCCGGGGAAGTGAAACATCTCAGTACCCGGAGGAAAAGAGATCGCAAGACATTCCGTAAGTAGCGGCGAGCGAAATCGGAATAGCCTAAACCTGTTGAATGTTAAAGCTTTAGGGCGTTGTTCAGCGGGTGTCGCGGGGATGATCCGGAGTCTTCCTAAAAAGATTCGGAACGAAAAGATCGTTAGCAAAATGAGACCCGAAAGCTCAACCGAAGAAGGTGACAGTCCTGTATGCGAAAACGATCTTGTAGTTCTGGGAACATTACCCAAGTACCACGGAGCACGAGGAATTCTGTGGGAATCTACCCGGACCGTCGGGTAAGGCTAAATACTCACCATGAACCGATAGTGAACGAGTACCGCGAGGGAAAGGTGAAAAGTCCCCCTGTTAGGGGAGTGAAATAGTACCTGAAACTATTTGCCTACAAGGTGTCGGAGTCCTGAGCAATCGGGATGACGGCGTGCCTTTTGCATAATGAGCCAGCGAGTTATTCATTGCAGCAAGATTAAGCCGTTCAGGCGAAGTCGCAGCGAAAGCAAGTCCGAATAGGGCGATTAGTTGCAGTGATTAAACCCGAAGCCAGGTGATCTATCCATGGGCAGGTTGAAGCTTAGGTAACACTGAGTGGAGGACCGAACTCATCGGCGCGAAAAACCGTGGGATGACTTGTGGATAGGGGCGAAAGACCAATCAAACCTGGTGATATCTGGTTCTCCCCGAAATAACTATTGGGTTAGCCTCGTACGGTGATTATTGGTGGTAGAGCACTGATTGGGCTAGGGCGTGTAACAGCGTACCGAACTCATTTAAACTCCGAATGCCAATAATTAGCAGTACGGGAGTTAGACTGTGGGTGATAAGATTCATGGTCTAAAGGGTAAATAGCCCTGATTGTCAGCTAAGGTCCTTAAATACAGGCTAAGTGGTAAAGGATGTGAAATTACTCAGACAGCTGGGAGGTTGGCTTAGAAGCAGCCACCCTTCAAAGAGTGCGTAATAGCTCACCAGTCGAGTGATTTTGCGCCGAAAATACTCGGGGCTTAAGTCTGTTACCGAAGCTACAAGTTGTGTTTAACTTCGGTTAAACACAGCGGTAGGGGAGCGTTCTTGCAGGAGAGAAGGCGGTTCGTGAGGAACGTTGGACTTGCAAGAAGTGAGAATGCTGGCATGAGTAAACGATAAACACGATGAAAAATCGTGTCGCCAAAAACCTGAGGTTTCCTGGGCAAGGTTAATCCGCCCAGGGTGAGCCGGCCCCTAAGGCGAGGCCGAAAGGCGTAGTCGATGGGAAGCAGGTTAAATATTCCTGCGCCGCTGGAGCAAAGTGATGGAGTGACGTGATAGGGAATGTGAGTCCCCTGTTGGATGGGGATCGAAGGCCGTAGGATGGTTCAAGCCAGGCAAATCCGGTAGGACCTTTAATCCGAAAGTCGTAAGACCGTGGAATCTTCGGAAACTGCGGGTTCACAGTTACCTGTTACCGAGAAATAACTTCTAAACGTTTACTGTTCTAGCGACCGTACCGTAAACCGACACAGGTGGGTGAGTTGAGAATACTAAGGCGCTCGAGATAGCCCTCGCTAAGGAACTAGGCAAGTTAACCCCGTAACTTCGGAAGAAGGGGTGCCCGCGCAAGCGGGTCGCAGTGAAATGGTCCAGGCGACTGTTTAACAAAAACACAGGTCTCTGCAAACACGAAAGTGAAAGTATAGGGACTGACGTCTGCCCAGTGCCGGTAAGTTAAGGGGATATGTTATCCTTCGGGAAAAGCATTGAACTTAAGCTCCGGTAAACGGCGGCCGTAACTATAACGGTCCTAAGGTAGCGAAATTCCTTGTCGGGTAAGTTCCGACCCGCACGAATGACGTAACGATCTGGATACTGTCTCAGCGAGGGGCTCGGTGAAATTTCAATGGTCGTGCAGATGCGACCTACCTACGGAAAGACAGAAAGACCCCGTGAACCTTTACTATAGCTTGACATTGTGTTTTGGAATATCATGTAGAGGATAGGTGGGAGGCTGTGAAGCCGGGACGCTAGTTTCGGTGGAGCCAACGGTGGAATACCACCCTTGATATTTTGAAATACTAACTCTGAGTGTGCAACGAAGAGGACAGTGTCTGGTGGGTAGTTTGACTGGGGTGGTCGCCTCCCAAATGATAACGGAGGCGCCCAAAGGTTCTCTCAGCGCGGCCGGTAATCGCGCGTAGAGTGTAAAGGCATAAGAGAGCTTGACTGCGAGACAGACATGTCGAGCAGGGACGAAAGTCGGGCTTAGTGATCCGGCGATACCGAACGGGAGGGTCGTCGCTCATCGGATAAAAGGTACTCCGGGGATAACAGGCTGATCGCCTCCAAGAGTCCACATCGACGAGGCGGGTTGGCACCTCGATGTCGGCTCATCGCATCCTGGGGCTGCAGAAGGTCCCAAGGGTCGGGCTGTTCGCCCGTTAAAGCGGTTCGCGAGCTGGGTTCAAAACGTCGTGAGACAGTTTGGTCCCTATCTTCCGTAGGCGCAGGATATTTGAGAGGAGCTGTGTTTCGTACGAGAGGATTTACACGGACAAACCTCTGGTGCACCAGTTGTTCCGCCAGGAGCATCGCTGGGTAGCTATGTTTGAAGGGATAAGCACTGAAAGCATCTAAGTGCCAAGCCCACCTCAAGATAAGATATCCCAACTCCGGTTCGCCGGAGTTAGAAGTTCCCTTGGAGATTACAAGGTTGATAGGCCGGAGGTGTAAGTGCAGTAATGTATTGAGCCCACCGGTACTAATAGAACGTTCGGCTTGGCCATATTTTAATATATCGAAATATTTCGATTTATCCCGGTGATCATGCAAAGGGGAAACACCTGTTCCCATTCCGAACACAGTAGTTAAGCCCTTTAGCGCTGATGGTACTGCCTGTCTCATCTGGGTGGGAGAGTAGGTCATCACCGGGATTTTTTTTTCATTTTTCACTTTTCACATAACTTTCCGTATTATTCTCTTGACTAAAAATTAAAAATCGTATATAAGAAATCATGAAAAAATACTGGGTTTACATAATCGGCTTTGCCATATTCGTAGCCATCGTGATCATCAGGATGGAATATGCGTTCATCTACGGTTTCTTCACTCTCATCGCCGTATCTTTCTTTCTTGAAAAGAAAAAGTTCTGGGCCTGGATACCCGCGCTTGCCGTTTCCTGGTTGTGGATCTACATCGCCACAGCAGTATGGAACGCGTATTACGGATATGACGATCTTAAATTCTATATCTTCGGAATAGCCGTATTCCCGATCGTGACCTGGCCTCTGGGCCTGATGGCGGGATACCTCATCGTAGTCCCTTTCATAAAGATCGAGAACCGCTTCAAGAAATGGATGATGATCTTTCTTATCTATGCGGTGGGCTTGATACTTCTGGAATCCGTCGGGCACAATATCATCGGGCTTCATCTACACTATGGCAAACAGTTCCGCGGCTGGCCCGTCCTCAACTGCTTCCATTCCCCCCCGTGGATGCAGATAGGATATTTCCTGAACGGATTTGTATTCTACGGTCTTACATCATTTTTAGAGAACACGAAGCTGACCGGGCCGTACGTGGTAGAGGCCGTAAAAGAACAAACGCCCGATATATCCGCGTAAATCATATTGCATTCGCCAGTATTATTGATTTAAACCACGCATCTCCTCCCGCCTGATATACGCGGGATATTTCCCGCGAAATACAGCTATATTCCATTTCTGTTGATTTTTTTCAAAAAAAATAATATACTTCACACATGAAGAAATCAGAAACCCGAAAAATTATTGCTCTGGAAAGTTTTGTGCCCCGCAAACTCCTTGAACTCAAACCGGACATTCATTTCGATTCTTTCGCCGGCGCCTTCATGGTGACGGATATTTCCGGTTTTACGAGGATGAGCGAAGCCCTCACGAAGATCGGTCGCGAAGGTGCCGAGGAATTGACGAAGATGATCAATTTCTACTTCGTTTCCCTCATTGACAATATCTATGAGCACGGCGGCTATATTTACCGCTTCGGCGGCGATGCCATATATGCTGTATTCGAAGATAAAAAAGGCACTGCTAAACAAGATGCGCTCAATTCGGCTGGCAGTATTCAAAAATTCATCAAGAAACATCCCACGATAAAAACGAGCCAGGGCATGGCTTTCGGCATCAGCGTTCATATATCCATCACGTACGGAAAACTCTTCTTCCAGGACCTTAACAATGACTTCTTCATCGGAGGAAAGGTCGGTTTCCATGCGATGAATATCCTTGAGCATGCCAAAGCCGGCGATATCGTGTGCGACAGCTCCTTCGGCAGCGTGAAATCCGCTGTTTTTGAGAAGATCAAACCCAATGCCTATTTATTGAAGAAGATAAAGATTGCCGAAAAAGCCTCCGGTGAGAAAATCCCAAAATCAAGCAGGGATCCCGAACCATACCTCCCGGAATGGCTCAGGGAAAGGATCGACCTTAAGCCGCTGTTCAATGAAAAGGACGGCGAACATAAAAAGGTCGCGATTGGGTTCATTCACATCAACGGGATCGATTTCGACAAAAACCTTCAGAAGGCAGGCGAACGGCTCTTCTCTCTTCACGAATACATTCAAGGCATCCTCAAGGACTTCGGCGGCTGGATCAATAAAATAGATCTTTACAAGGACAGCATACGCTATGTGATCCTGTTCGGATTCCCGTTCTCTCACGAGGACGATGAAGTGCGCTCGGTCATCGCGGCCTTGAAGATCCTGAAGAGCAATAAGCTCAAGAATGTGGGGGTCAAGATCGGCCTTAACACCGGTCTTGCTTTCGGTGTTCCCGTAGGCTCAGACAGAAGAAGGGAGTATACGGTCATGGGCGATACAGTGAACCTTGCGGCAAGGATAGCCGCGGCAGTCCCGTACAATTCCATGTGGGTCTCGAAGACCCTGAAAGAAAAGACCGAACGCGTGATCGAATACGGCAAAAAAGCGGAAAAATCATTCAAGGGGAAAAAGGACAAGCACATTATATTCGAAGCCGTGTCCCAGCAAGCCGAGGGCAGCAGGGAATCGCTGATCTCCGAATGGGTCTCGCAGAGCGATAAGCTTGTAGGCAGGGACAAGGAGATAAAGACATTCCTGAAATCACGGGACATGGCCAAGGACGGAAAAACAAGGATCTTCGGTGTAATGGGTGAAGCCGGAGTTGGTAAATCGAGATTCTCTGAAGAAATATTCAAGCTCACCAAGGAGGATTTCAGCACATATCTGGGCAGCTGTATTTCCTACGGCACCTCCCTCTCGTATTACCCGTTCATCGAGATCATCAATAAGATCGCGGATATCCAGCGCGAAGATACTCAGGATAAAAAGAAAGAGAAAATATCGGCGCTGATGAAGAAAGTGAATAAAAAATATACTGACTTTCTACCCATCCTCGGCGAAGTGCTTGGTCTCGATTTCAAGGAGACGGAGATCTCCAAATATCTTGATTCTAAGATGAAGAAGGAGAATTTCTTCATGATGGTCGGGGATATGATGAAGTATATCGCCTCGAAAAAACCCACTATGATCGTATTCGAGGACATACACTGGATCGATTCGCTTTCGCTTGAGCTTCTTCAGTATCTGACAAGGAACATCAAGGATAAAAAACTTCTCTTCCTTATCCTGTTCCGCCCGATAGAGAAAAAATACGAATTCATGGAATACGATAATTTCGTACTGATACATCTCAAAGAACTATCCAAAGAGGATACCATCGAGCTCGTTTACAATCTCCTCAGCGTGAAAAAGATGTCGGACGAGATAAAGAACCTCATCGTCACAAAGTCGCAGGGTAACCCGTTCTATGTTGAAGAGATCATTAAATCCATGGTTGAACAGAAGATCATCCTCAAGGAAGGTAAGCACTACACGTTCAACGAGAAGATCAAAAAGATCAATATCCCCGATAATGTCGAAGGCGTTATCGTGGGCAGAATAGACCGCCTTGACCTGAAGGAACGCGATGTTCTGCAGACGGCATCGGTGCTGGGAAGGGAATTCGATGAAGACATCCTGAGGGGTATCTATAAGAATAACGATATACTGGACAACTCGCTTTCCGTCCTGTACAAGCTCGATCTCATCCGTCTTGATGAATCATCTAAAAGGCCGAAGTACTTCTTCAAGCACATCCTCACGAAAGAGGTCGCCTACGATACGATGTCGTTCCAGAAGAAAAGAGAACTTCACGAGATGGCCGGTTCTTTCATAGAGAAGAAATACAAGGCCGGCATCGAGGAATTCTTCGGCATCCTTTCCTATCACTACTATGAAGCGAAAAAGTACGAGAAAGCAATGGTCTTCTCCGTGAAAGCGGGTGAAAAGGCGAAGAATGTCTACGCGAACTATGAAGCAATAGATTTCTTCACAAGAGCGATAGAATCGTATAAGGAACTGGAAAGGATATCGAAGAAAAAATAGTCCCTCCCGTCCGCCGGAAAGGACCGTCCGCCGCGGACCTCAATTATAAGGCGCTCTATGACCGCGCGCTTCTTTATCTTCTTATAGGGAAAAGCGGTCCGGCGCTTGCCGACGCCCGGAACTTCATGACGTACGCGCAAAGGAAAAGTTCGCCATCGCGTATCGCTCGCGCCCACTATCTTAATGCCCAGATATTCACAACCCTCTCCCGTTTTTCGGAGGCGCTCGACCATATTTCCCTGGCTTACGGGCACTATAAAGGAACCGGCGCACGCAATCAGATGAGCAATTGCCTTATATTGAAAGGCACCGTATTCATGAGAAGCGGTCATCACGATGACGCATACCGGGAGTTCATGAAAGCGCTCTCGATGTTCCGCAGCATACGCGATCTCCACAATATAGCCGCGACATATTCGAATATCTCCGTTTACTTCCACGAGAAGTGGCAAAATGAAAAAGCCGTGAAGCTCACCGAAAAGGCCCTTGCCTATTTCCGTAAAGTGAATAATAAAAAGGAGATCCAGACTTCCCTTAACAATCTGGGCACATACTTCCAATATCTGGGAAAGTTCGAAGAATCGCTGGCGCATTTTGAAAAAGCCCTTGCTATTTCCACGGAGATAATGGACCTAAATGCGGAGCATAGCATCCACTGCAATCTGGGGAGCCTGCTGCTTAACCGCGCTCTTTACGGTAAAGCGGAACAGCAATTCAGGATCGCGCTTGAACTCTCTAAAAGAACGGACAACGCCAATTCCGAGGCGATTGCATGCCAAAATATCGGCAATGTGCGTTTCTATCTTTCCGATTATACGGGCGCCTCCGGCTTCTTCACCCGCGCTGCGCGAATATTCGAGACACTGGGAAATATGAGCGAACTGGTCTCTGTATACTCGAATCTCGGCGCCGTAAAATTGATGATCGGAGATATGGCCGGAGCGGCGAAGTACCTGGAAAGATCTCTTGAACTCGCCCTGAAAAGCGGTCTGAAGAATTATGCCGCAAGTACGCTGAACAATCTTTCCTTTTGCGTATTCTATACAGGCGATATCAAAAAAAGCATTGATTGTCAAAAAAGAGCTGTAAAGATCAATGAAAGCATCGGGGACAGGGAATCTCTCGCCTTTAATTATAATGCTTTATCCCAGTTCCTTCTTGATTCGGGATTTTGCGAAAAAGCCATCGGTTTCTCCGACCGGGCGCTGAGGATAGCAACGGAGCTCGGACTTCAGCATAATCTTATGAAGATCTATGTTCAGAGGGCGAGATATCATCTTGCAACGGGGAATATCCCAAAAGCAGAACAGGATGCCGGGACGGCTCTGGAGATGGCCTCTAAATTGAATTCGGCCAAGGACAGAGGTATCGTTAACTGCGTTCTCGGTGAGATCCTCCTCTCGAAAGGGCGGCTGCAGGCGGCCATAAAGAGGTTAAAAGCATCTCTATCTTCCTTGAAAAAGGTGGGGGATAAATATCACCTGGCCAGAGCCTGCTATTTTATGTCCGCGGCGCTTGCGAAGGCCGGGAACGGGACAGAGAGCTCCGGTTTCAGAAGAATGAGCAAAAACTTTTTCGGGGCCATAGGCGGCATGTTCTGGTTTAAAAAACTCAATGGACGATAAGATCTTCAAATTGTTCATTGCCGCTCTCAAGAACAGGGCTGCCGTTTACGAATTTACCGGAAACTACAAGGCATGTGTTGCGGATATACGGACAGGGATAACCGCTTTAGAACGAAGGAAAAGGCTGGATCCGGACGCCGTGATGGGCCTGAAGACGGACCTTGCGGACATGGCTCTTCATATGGAAGGGAACGTAAAGAAAGCGGCATCTATATTGAATGAGGCGGAAAAAACGGTCCCGGGGATCTCCGGAGAAGCGGCCGCGTACAAGGACAATATTCTGGGCATCATCAGATGGCAAGAGGGGAGATTCGATGAAGCGCTGGCCTGTCTGGGCCGGACGCTTTCCTTCTATAAGCGGCGGGGCGAGAAGTCCGGGATATCAAATACTCTAAATAATATGGCGATGGTGAGCGAGAACAAAGGCGACATTAAAATGGCCGTGAAATATCTGCGCGCTGCCCTTGATATACAGAAAAAAGTCAAGAACAAAAGAGGGATCTGCGTGATGTCCGTCAATCTCGGCAACAACCTTGTCTCTCTCAACCGTTATGAAGAAGCGGAAGCATATTTCAACGAAGTGATAAGGATCAGCGGACGTATCGGATTTAAAAGAGCCGAAGGCCTCGCATCAAATGCATTGGGAGGGATGTATTCCAATAAGGGCGACCTGAAGCGAGCTCTCTTTTATTATGAGAAAAGCCTTAAAGTGGCGGAGGAAACGGGCAGTGCCCAGCGTACGGGTATAGCATATAACAATATCGCCATCGTTCACACACAAACGGGGAGATATGAAAAAGCGCTCGAATACTATAAGAAGAATCTCGAGATATCGGAGAAGCTCGAATCGGACAATATGAGATCGTATTCCTATATCAATCTGGCTTCGGCCTGTCTCGATATGAACATGACGAAGGAAGGCGCTTTCTATCTCGGTAAAGCGGCCGGCATCGTCAATGCAAGCGGTAATAAGGCTCAACTTGTCGATGTGCATACGACATATTCAGATCTCCACATCCGCCGCCGCGAATTCGGAAAAGCGCTGAAGCGCGCCGTTATGGCCTTGGAACTCACCAATGAGATCGGGCTAGAGGAGAGACGGCCCTTCGTTCTTCGGAACCTCGGGCTCTGTCAACTCCGTTTCGATAGAATGAAGGCGGAGGAATGTTTCATCCGGTCGCTGAACGTCGCGCTGAAGGCGGGGATGCTCCTTGACTCGGCCTATGCCGGTTACGAACTGGGAAAAATGTATTCGTTAGACAAAAGAAAGAAAAGGCAGGCCGCGAAATATCTTCAAGATGCCCAAAGCATTTTTGAAAAGAATGGAATAAAAATACATTCAAAAGAGATAAAGGGCATCCTGAAAAAACTTAAGCGCTGATGCCCGCACCAGCCCACCGGACACATTTATTGCAAAGGGCGGATCACGAAAATCATCCGTATTGACTTTTGAAAACCGGAGTGCTATAATAACGCAAATGAAGGAAGGGCTCTTCTCAAACACCGAATTGAAAATGTTAGACATTGGCATAATTATTGCCAATCAATCAATGTCTTTCTTTTATAAGAAATATCTTCCTGTATTTATTGCTTTCCAAGAACAAATACGCGAAAGTATTATATGACGGCCCGGTTTAGCGGAACTCCTTTTGAAATGCTTTCACTCAGGGAAAGCCGTTCTTTCAAAGAAAGCTGTTCTTTCAAAGATCGCTCAAAAAACAAAAGGAGGTTAAAATGAAAAGATATTTCAGATCGTTTGCTTTAGTTTTATGTGCTATGTTCATTGTCTTCTCGGGCTGCTCCGAACAAGCTGAGATGCCGACAGTACCCGCAGAGGGAAAGATGACCATCATTTCGCCTGCATCAGAAGATCGTGAATGCTCGACTTGGACGGAAGAAGAATTGAATGAATATGCAGAGAGCATCCTGTCGGGTAGGAAGGAAGATTGTGTGCAGATTAAAAAGCTGATACAAGAAGATAAATGTTTCCGCAAATGGTTCAATACAAAGGTTCATAATGCATTAGAAACAGGAGAGATTATCCCGACATATCACAAAGAATGGATAAGGACGAAAATAAGTAATTATCTTCCGGAGAAAAGCAATAAAGACGGTAATGAACATTGCTTCAATGGAGATCAAGAAAAACTTACTGATTGGGTAATCACAATTCTCAGACGCGGAAATGCAGATGAAATTATTAATAAGGCTGAAAATAATCCCTGCTTTATAAAATGGCTTTCAATGATATCGGACATTCCGTTAAATCCGTATTTTGGGGGCGGGATCACTAAAGTTACTCTTGACGAAATCCCCCTAAATTGGTTGAAATGTCCCCTTGTATGCCCCGAAGGAACATATTGCGTTGCATATATTCTTATAGTATATTATGAAAACAGGGATCCCATAAGAACAGAACCCTGGTATGCATGCGACCCGATTTATATTTAACCGGGAGGTCATCATTATGAAAAGATGGATAATATTGCTGGCAATACTATGCCTATCATTCCCGATTGTAGCAGAAAAAATTACAATAGATGAGAATAAAGCCGAGATTGTTATCACCGACAATGTAATTCCTATTGTATATCGGGGCAGTACCTGCAGCGCGAAATTCTTTCCGGACACGATCCTGGAAATAACGAAGATATTTAAAAGAATAATCGAATATTATCCGGATGCAGATTTCAAGAAGATAAGCCACCTCATTAACGAAGAAAACCCCATCATCATAGCTGAGATCGCGCCTGCTCCGGTCAGAGGGAAATATGGTTTAATTAAAGAATATAAAGGCGAACCGCTTATGATGACCTCTATTATTTTCTATCATGTCAAAGGGATATTGGATATGAGTACCAGTTGGATGAATACAGATATTATTTTGTCGCACCTCATTTTATTCAACGGGGATCTTGCATTATTCGAAAAGATGATATATGAATTCATCTCTTTTAACATTGCGTTGACCGAGGTTAAGGGGGCGCCATATAACCAGTATTACACCCTGTCGGAGTATTTCGATATGATCGAATTGCACAAGAAAGACATCCGATTTATAAGTGAAACGGACAAAAACGCAAGCGGCATCCTTGTAAATACCTATATTCGCGGCAGTATCTTACCTGTTGTGCTCTATTTGCAGAAGGTTGGCAGTAAAGGATCTGATGAAATAATTGAAGTGCTGTTAAACGAATATCAAAGGCTAAATGCAAAAAAGAAAGTAAGGCAAAAAGATATCAGAGCTAGCCTTAACAGGATATTCGGGATTGACATTTGGCCAATAATGTTGGATTTTGAAAAATTCTGGGATGATAATAAAAACATACTTTGGGAACACATTTTAGAAGAATTATAAAAGAATAAGTACGATAATTAGCAAAATTTACCGGAGAGGGGAAGTATCTAAAAGTGTGCTGCGGGACACTGCGAAGATCCGGGCTCGGGAGCTCTTGAAAGCCGCGAAGGAAAAAGCCCGGGCAAAAGTCTGAAAAATCAGGGAAATTATTTGTATTAACGGGCAAAATATGCTAAAATTACATACAACCTAAGGAGTTGTGTTGAAGGCCGTCAAGATCAAGGACAATGTTTACTGGGTCGGAGCCGTCGACTGGACACTTCGGAATTTCCACGGCTATGTAACGGAAAGCGGGTCCACCTATAATGCATATCTCATAACCGGTGAAAAGAATATCCTTATCGATACCGTAAAAGCGCATCTGTTCGAGGAAATGTCGGCCCGCATCAAAACGGTGATCCCTCTTGAAAAGCTAGATCTTCTCATTTCGAATCATGTGGAGATGGACCATTCGGGAGGCATCCCGGAGCTTTTGAAGGCAGTCCCCGGGCTTAAGGTACTGACCTCTCCGCAGGGTGTGGCAGGTCTGAAACTCCACTACGGGGAAGAGCTGAACTGCGAACCGGCGCCTCCCGGCTACAAGCTCGATGCAGGCAGATACCGGTTCTCCTTTCTTCCGACGCCGATGGTACACTGGCCCGACAATATGCTTACATATCTCGAAGAGGAGAAGATACTATTTTCAAACGATGCTTTCGGACAACACTATGCCTCATCCGGACGCTTCGATGATGAAGTATGCCTCCACAAAGCGCTTGCCGAAGCTAAGAAATATTATGCGAACATCGTCCTTCCTTACGGCAAACAAGTGCGCGACGCGCTTGCGGCCGCATCGAAACTCGATATCAAGACCATCGCCCCGAGTCACGGCATCATCTGGCGCGGACAAATACCGGAAATACTAAAACGGTACGGGAAGTGGTCCGCCTATGAGAACGACGGGTCGGCCTGCATCGTTTACGATTCGATGTGGCATTCCACCGAGAAAATGGCCCGTGCGGCATATGCGGGTTTCGTAAGGGCCGGTATAAAAACGCGGATATTCGATCTGAAATGTGATCATATATCCAATATTATGACCGATGTCATGACGGCGAAATATCTGGCCGTGGGTTCGCCCACCCTCAACAATAATATGCTCCCGACTGCCGCGGCTTTTTTAACATATATGAAAGGGCTCGCCCCTCAGGGAAAAACGGTCTTTGCTTTCGGAAGCTACGGGTGGGGCGGACAGAGCGTCGCGCAGGTTGAAGAGATTTTCAAAGAGCTTAAATTTGAAACGCTACTGCCTGGGGTCCGCATCAAGTACATTCCGGGAGAAGAAGAACTAAAAAAGATAGAGAACGCCATTTACGAAAAAATAAAAAAATAGGAGGATATATGATCTCAAAAGAGATGGAAAAAACGATCAATGAACAGATCAAATTCGAGTTTTATTCGGGCTATGTGTATCTTGCCATGGCCGCATATTTCGATGCCAATGATCTGCCGGGTTTTGCCGCGTGGTTCAAAGCACAATCGCAGGAAGAGTACAAACATGCGATGCGTTTCTATGATTATGTCTATGAACGGGGCGGTAAAGTCGCACTTGAGGCCATCGATAAGCCGAAAAGCGATTATAAATCGCTCAAGGACATCATCGAGATGGCGCTCCATCACGAGGAAGCGGTCACCCGGCTCATATACAAGATGGTTGAACTTGCCCGCGAAATGAAGGATTATATGACGGAGAATATGCTTGCCTGGTTCGTTGCGGAACAGGTGGAGGAAGAAGCGAATATGCAGACCCTCTTGAACAGACTGGAAAGAGTGAAGGATTCCGGGAACGGACTTATCATGCTGGATAAAGAGCTCGGAAAAAGAAAGGAAGGTTAGGGAGGCATGCTATGGCGAAATTAAGAGAACTGTTCAAATGTAATGTGTGCGGCCATATCGTTTTGATCGTCAATGAAGGTGCCGGGACGCTCGTATGCTGCGGACAGAACATGGAACACCTTGCCGAAAAGACGGAAGACCAGGGAAATGAAAAACATGTGCCCATTATCGAAAAGGCGGATGCCGGCATCATCGTTAAGGTTGGAAGCGTGCCCCATCCGATGGAGGAAAAACATTTCATCAATTTCATAGAAGTGATCACGACCTGCGGGAAAAGCTCGATCGCGCATCTCAAACCCGGCGATAAGCCCGAGGTGAAATTCTGCGTTCCCTACGATAAAGTGGCCTTTGTAAGGGAATACTGCAATCTTCACGGCCTCTGGAAGAGCAGATAGATGGATAAGTCCGCTCTGTACAAGATTGGCTACGGCATCTATATCGTTTCCTCGGAAAAGGAAGGCAAATACAATGCTCAGACGGCGAACACGGTATTCCAGATCACGTCCGATCCGCCGAGAGTGGCTGTTTCCATAAATAAAAGCAATCTTACGTGGGAATACATCAAGGCTTCCGGTAGATTCGGAGTATCCGTCGTGGCACAGGATGCTCCGCTTAAAATGATCGGACGTTTCGGCTTCAGAAGCGGAAGGGAACTTGATAAATTTGAGGGTATTTCTCATAAATTGAGCGAAACGATGAAGTTGCCCGTCATTATGGAAAATACGGTTGGGTATTTCGAGGCGGAAGTAGAAGGGGAGTACGATGCGGGAACCCATACCGTATTCTTCGGCATCGTAAAGGATTCTTTTGCTATCTCGGATGCGGAACCGATAAGCTACGCTTATTATCACAAAGTGAAAAAGGGGAATGAGCCGAAGACCGCCCCCACTTTCAGGGCAGAAGAAAAAAATAAAGGAGTGAACAATGGATAAATACGTGTGCGAAGTATGCGGGTATACTTATGATCCCGCGGACGGTGACGAGGACGGGAAGATCGCGCCGGGAACGGCTTTCGAAGACCTTCCGGACGATTGGGTCTGCCCGGTCTGCGGCGTTGGCAAAGACCAGTTCAAGAAGATGGAAGAGTAAAAAAAATGACGGACCTTTGCGAAATAGTGCTTGATGCCATAAGAGCGGAAATAGAATCAATGAAATTCTACGAAAAGCTTGCGGCGGCAACGAAGAACTTTCTTCTGAGAGATAAACTCGCGTTTCTTGCCAGCGAGGAGAACTCGCATAAAAGAACGCTCCACAAATTGCTCCGTGACATCGCTCCGGAAAAAACGGAGGGATACGAGAACAGGATCGCGGGAATACTTGCGGAAGAATTTAAAGAACCTTTCGAAGGGACGGTCTCGGACCTTCTTTTCAAAGCCGCCGATTTTGAAAAGCGTTCTTCGGATTTCTACAGGGAGAAGGCTAAGCTTTTTGAGAAAGAAGGTCAGAAGATGATCTTTTTCTACTTAAGCGTATTAGAGGACGAGCACTATGCGATCCTGATGAAGCAGTACGGATTCTATAAAGAGAACGAGAAATTCGAGGATTACAATGAATTTATACATCTCGGACCATAAAAGAGGGGGGTAGAAAATGGAAGAAAAGAAAAAAATACTCATCATCGATGATGAAAAGGACGTCGTTGATCTCTGCAAGGACATCCTTGAAGGGGAGGGTTTCGAGGTCGATTACGCTCTGACGGGCAAGGAAGGGATAAAGAAAACGCTTCAGCATGATTATGAGCTGATACTTCTTGATATCATGCTCCCGGAGATGGACGGCTGGGAGATCATCGAAGTGCTGCGGCTGAACGAGAAAACCAAAATGATCCCGATCGCCATGTTCACGGCAAAAACGGAGTTCAAGAACAAGATACTCGGCATTCAACAGGGCGCAATCGATTATATCACCAAACCTTTCAGCCCCGAAGAGATCATCTACAGGGTTAAACGCATCCTGAACGAGGCATGAGAGCCCCGCCCTTTTTCAGAACACCGCGAATGTTCGCCGAGGAACATATAAAAATATACAGGGGATTTGGAATTTTAAGGACAAAAAGCGCCCATCATCGTCCGCAGCGCCCGTTATACTCCTTAAATGCTCTATTCTTGGGCTGTAAAAATGGGTTTTAAACTGGCATATTAAATGCAGAAATAAAGGCATGAAAACGGAATATTTTCACAAGAACTTAATAAAACCTGGAGGGTTGTTATGAAAAAACTACTCGTGATCCTGGCCGTAATAATAGCAGCGGCCAGCACATTTGCCATTGATGACCAGATCAAGGCTGCCGTAGAAGAGCAGATCGGCTCAGGCAGGATCGACTGGGAGAATGGCATCGTTATTGCGACCGGCTACGGCGCCTACAATCTTGAAGACAAGAACATAGGCCGGGGCCGGCTTATGGCGCTCCGCGCTGCCGAACTCGATGCGAAAAGGAATCTCCTCGAAACGCTCGAAGGCGTGAGGATCTCATCCGAGACCATCGTGAAGAACTTCCAAACGGAAAATGACGTGATCTATTCCAGAATGGACGGCTTCATCAAGGGCGCAAGGAGATACGGGGAAGAAAGATACAATTCCGACGGCACTGTTGAAGTTGACATCGCTGTTCCCCTCTTCGGCGAAAAAGGCCTTTTCGGACTGATCTCGCCTTCGTTCCAGTTCGGCGATATCGCCGTTCCCGATATCAGGGACGTAGCTTACACAGGGCTGGTGGTCATCGTTAAAGACGAGAACGCCAAGCCTATGATGGCACCCAAGATCGTGAACGAGAACGGTGATGTGATCTATGCCGCCGAATTCGTCAATAAGGATTATGCCATAAAAATGGGCATTGTCGGGTATGCCACAGATATCGAAAAAGCGAAGAAAAACGACAGGGTCACCGACAAACCCCTCGTTTTAAACGCGGTCAAGGTCACCGGGGACAATGTGGTGATCTCCAATGCCGATGCCGACAAGCTCGGCAAACTCAAAGATAAACTCACGTTCATCCAGCAGTGCAGGGTGATGTTCGTGCTTTCCTATTAAGGAGTGAAATATGAAAAGGAATACAATACTCGTTATCATCGCGGCCCTGTTCCTCGTTTTTACGGCGTGCAAGAAACAGGTGATCAAACCGGAATCGATACTTGATACTCCGGAGAACCATTACAGGATGGGCGTCAGGCTCCTTGACAAGGACGCGCTCGAGGATGCCAATTCCGAATTTGACAGATGCATCGGCATGGACAAGAAATCCGAGTGGGGATATCTCGGAAAGGCCCTGTATTTCGGCAAGAAGGGCGATTTTAAAATGGCCGGAAAAAACATAGAAAAAGCGGTAAAACTCAGCAAGAAAGCCACGCCGGTCCAGATCGTGAAAGCTCGTCTCATCGTAATGGCGAAAGGAGATAAATGGCTGGAGAACGCCGAGAAGATCTTTGCGGAGATCCTGAAAAAGGAAGCCGGCAATGCCGAAGCGCATTTCTATCTCGCCATGGCCTACAGAGAGGCATTCGAATTCGGCAAAGCGGCCGATTCCTTTAAAAAGGTCATCGAAATACCCAATAATGAATATATCGAGGAAGCGGACAGGGAATGGAAACTGATGAGCGATATTCAAAGGGCGATGCCCGGAACGAAATTCGGCAAACAGATCGCTCTGCGCCCGAAGATCGACAGGTCAGATTTCGCCGTGCTTCTTTCCGAAGAGTTCAAACTTGCCGAAGTCATCAAGAAAAGAAGACCCAAGATATATGATAATTCTTTCAAAACCCCCGAACAGCTCACGAAGCAGGGGACCGAGAAAGGCAAGATCCCTCCCGATGCCGAAAAACACTGGGCAAAGAACTGGATCGTTGAAGTGATGCAGCTTGATCTTCGCGGCCTTAAAATATTCCCGGACGGGAATTTCAATCCCGATATGTTCATGACAAGGGCCAATTTTGCACAGACCGTTGAAGACCTCATCGTGCTCATCGATAATGATACCTCGGTCACGAAAAAATACATAGGGGAAAATTCCCATTTTCCGGATGTGAGAAGCGATTATTTCGCCTACAATTCGATAGCGCTGTGCGTGGACAGAGGCATTCTTGCGGTAAAAGACCTCCGCGGAGAATTCGGCCCGGAAGATACCATATCCGGCGCGGAAGCACTGCTTGCCATAAGGGCGCTTCAGAATTCACTCAGACTCACATTCTGATAGAGGGGTACTATGAAAAGATTTGCGGCAATTCTCATTCTCATTCTCGGAATTGCCTTGGCGGCTGAGCCCTCGTTATCCGGCGACATCGAAGAGATAACCACCGAAGGATACGGGAACATCTTTCAGGGCGAAAAACTGATCGCGCGCGACGTGGCTATCAAAGACGCTCTGCGCGTGGCGGTGGAACAGGTCGTGGGAACGCTGATAACCTCTCAGAGCAAAACGGAGAACTATCAGCTGATAAGCGACGAGATCTATTCTAAGGCTCAGGGTTATGTGGAAAAATACGAGATCGTCTCCGAATCCGCTCAGGGCGATACTTATAAGGTAACCGTCAAAGCGCTCGTTTCGAAAGCGGGCATAAAGGATAAATTATCCGCCCTCAGGCTGCTTCTCGTTCAGGAGAATATGCCCAGGGTCGTAGTTTTCCTGAAGCAGAACCTCTACGGCGACGGATGGAACATGTATTACGATAATTCGTCCATTGCAGAGGAGCTCATTCAGAAACAACTTCTTTCCAAAGGGTTCTTCATCATCGATAAGACCCAGCGGGCGGCGAATCTCGACCGCGCAGCCGTTCAATCGGCCATTGAAGGCGATGCCGCATCCGCCCAGAAGATCGCGATGTTCTACAATGCCGATCTGATCATTACGGGCACTGTTGTGGGGAACACGCAGGAGCAGAACCTCTACGGCGGCTTTCTTTCGGCTTCCGTCGATATGGCTATTAAGGTGATAAAAAGCGATACGGCAGAGATCATCGCCGTTCAGTCAAAGAACCATAAGCTCGCTCCCGTCTCCGATAAGGTCACCGGGATCAATAAGGCGATGGAACTTCTCGTTCCCAAGATCATTGATGCCCTGACCGAAGATGTTATGGCTAAATGGTCAAGCGGTTCGAGAATGGTCCACATCACTCTCAAAGGCATCACATACACCAATTACAATAAATTCGCCGGTTTCATCTCCGAGCGGATCCGCATGGTGGATAAAGTGTATAAAAGAGGGTTCACGAGCGGGGTTGCGGAGATGGACCTTGAAACGAGGAAAAACGCCGAGGAGATCGCTGAGGAATTGAGCCTAAGAGAGAAAGATATGCCTTTTGCTGTCGAGATAATGGACGTGACGAGGGATTCGATCACGCTGAAAAAGGTACAATGAAATGACCCGGCGTATTGCTGTCATCGTTCTTCTCATTTGCTGTTTTCTGGTCAAGGGCCAGGATGGCGCCCCCGCCGATCAGCCGTTCGGGAAAGTCAATTTCATAACGGGAAAAGCCTATCTCTCGTTCCCAAAGAGCCTTGAGAAAAAGGAACTTGTTGCCGGCATGGATATACCTATGAACGCAACGGTGGAGACGAAGGACGCGGCCCGTCTTGAGATCAAGACGAATGATAACCATTTCGTACGCCTGTGGGAAAAGACGATCATAAGCTGCTTCTCCGTGAACGTATCGAATATAAAGGATCCCGATAAAGCGAAGATAGTGATCAGTGTAAAGGTCGGTAAGATCTGGAACAATATGCTAAAGGACGCCACAGCTTCCCGCTATGAGGTTTCAACACCGCAGGGAGTATGCGGAGTAAGAGGCACCATTTATAATTCCGGCGTGGACGGCGAAGGTAATACCGAGGTTATGGTCTTTGAAGGCGAGGTGGCCGTCAATCCCGTCACCGAAGAGATAAAAACGTCCTTCCAGAAGACCTTCGGGCAGTCTTACAGGATAGAAAAACCGTTCCAGAGGATCAAAAAACCATATCAGCAGGTTACGAAGGAACAGTGGGAAATGGTCGTGAAGTCGATGCAGAGGATATACATTTCGGCATCCGGAGAAAGGACCCAGAATGAATTCTCGCTGGAAGAATACGCGGAAGACGCCTTTACCAAGTGGAACCGCGAACTTGACTCTAAAGTAGAACGGACACCGGAAAAAGAATAAGCTTTTGATGAAGAAAGTTCTCACTTTCATAATAATGACAGCGTCAGCAATTGTGCTGGCGCTGTTCGTTTTAGTCATGCTTTTAAATCAAAAAGCCTTTCAACGCTCGATCGCAGGAAAAATTCCGGGCTATAAGATAGACTTCGATACGATACGCATAAATCCCCTCAAGAACATCACTGTGAAAAATTTATACATCAAAGGATCGGGATTTTGCGCAGAGGGCGTTAATGTTGATGCGAAATACCGTCCTGCAAGGCTTCTGAAGAAAAATATCGAACTTTTCCGTATAAATGCTTCCCGCATCTCGCTCTCTCCCGGTGAAGAAAAAAAGGAAAAGAAGAAGAAGGGATTTGAACTTCCATCCATACAGGAAGAGGCGATAACCGTTTCGGATATGAGCATTTCATTGGGCGCATTTGAGATCGAGGGAGTCGCTTCCGTTAAGGATATTTTATTTTCCGGTTCGATTGACGCATCGGTGATCGATTCGCATTTTTCGGTGGTTAAAGCCGAGATCACAACAGTCCCCGACCTGCCCGTGAAAGCCGAGATCTCCGGGAATATTAAGGGGAATATTTTCAATGATCTTGCCGTATCTCTCTCGGGGAGCGTCACGGCGGGTACATATACGCTCATTATGAAGAAGAATGATGCACTAATCGATGCCCGGGAATATTCCGTAAGCCTGACCTCGTCAGGGGAGATAAAAAAATACGCCACATATTCCATATCCGGATTATCCGTGAAAGCGGAGAAGGAGAAGATCGGATTTAAGCTCAAGCGCGCCGAAATAAATGCAGGGAACATAAAGCTCAGAGGATTCTCTCTCAAAGAATTGAAGGGCGCTATAAACGGCCTTGACGCGCAGTATTCGGCGGATAACATACTCTTTTTCAAGCTGCTGCAGGCGGACATTACGCTGAAAGCAGGATACACGGGAGCGGGTTTCTCGGCGGAGCTGAATTCCGAGACGCATGCAAAAGCCAAAAACAATGATCTTACCGTTGATTCCGTGAACAAGGCCAAAGGCAAATTCGGAGAATTCCCGTTTGATATCGTACAAAAACTGAAGGGGAGCATCAGGTCCGTCGGCCTAAAAAACATCTTTGACCTTAAACCCGAATACAGGGCCGAGATCGCGCACAGCATTATAAGGGGCGAAGGAGCCATCAAAGGCACGCCCAAGAAGTTCAGTGTGAACATCGGTTCAAAGGCTTCCGTAAAAGAGGACATCTACGGGCAGAACATGGACCTTGTCCTTGATGTTTTAACGGAGAATTACGTAGAGGACCTTGCCGTAAAGGGTAATACAAAGGTCCACATGAACCTTGCTTCGTATAAAAGCAGCGTTATGAACCTTCTTAGGAAGGAACTCTCCGCCGGGATCGAATACGGTTTCGAAAAGGGCATTCTCGATCTTAAAGCCTCGATCGATTATGATACTTCCGTCAAGGCCGATATAATGCTCAATATCGATACGGAGAACAAAACCTATTCCGCTTCCGCCCCCATGCTGTATGTCGATATGGGGCGTATTCCGCTCAGAAGTTTCTATATCGACAAGATGGAGATACTTAAAGGCGAGGTTTTCGGGAATGTGTCCGAGATCGAACTCACGGGATTCACAAAATGGAGCGCAAAGGGGACTTTCACACTTAAAGATCTCAAACCGAGAGGGAACAATACAAGTAAGATCCCGGCCATACTCCTTAAAGAGAACAGCATCGTTCTTTCCGCTTCGGGGGATATTGCATCCTCATTCATAGAAGGGAAAGCCGTTCTGAACGACCGGGGAAAATATATTTACGGAGATATCGATTTCTCATACACGGATAGTATCCAGACGGCAAAGGGAACGCTTGCCCTTACATCCCCGAAATTTTTCATCCCCGTCTTTGACGATTTTCTCTTCAAGGGTGCCCTGGAAATGCCTGTTGATATTACACACCGCGGCCGCGACATCATTGTCTCCGGGACGGTAAAAGCGGATAAGGTCTACCTTTCCTCCAGCATGATCAAAATAAACGGCCTGTCCGGGAATATCCCGCTATCTTACGATCTTGAAAAAGCCGCCGCTGCTAAACTCCCCGAACCTCTCTATGACCCGATATACAATCTATCCTCATCTCAAAAGAGGAATTTCAATCTGACCGTCTCCAGAATATATGCCGGGGAGTACACGCTTGAAGATGTGAAAGCGAATATCTATATCAACGATTTCATAGACATTAGAAGGTTCGAGGTGAGATTCCTCGGAGGCTACGGGAACGGGTCGCTTCTCGCAAATCAGGGTATGAACTTCTGGGCTAAGATCGATTTCACCGACGGATACGCTTATAATCTACTCAAGGACGCGACAAAGGAGTTCTCAAAGGAGGATACCAGGATAAACCTTCACGGCAATCTGTACGGTAACCTCAATGAGATCAACGGTTTCGTGAAGATGCCCGCGCTCGGAAGGATGGTGCTTCTATCTCTTCTGTATACGCTCGACGACGGCAAGAACAGGCAGATTGAGGAACTTAAGAACAAAGTGAAATTCCTCGGGTACTACCCGGAAACTATCGAGGCTAATTTTGACGGCTCGACAATGTCGCTTTATGTGCCCTTGAGAAAAAAGGGATTGAATCTGATCAATCTTCCTTTCGCAATACAGAATGTCCCGATCCAGAAACTGATCAAACTCTACAGATAAAGGCGAAACGCAGTGAAAAGTGAATAGTGAGAAGAGACGAAAGAGGTTAGAGGTTAGGGGCGAGGCGCAGTGAAGAGAGTTGAGAGTTGAGAGTTGAAAGTTGAAAGTTAGAATAATAAAAAATACAAAATAAACTCGTTAACTCGCAGGCAAGCTTCTTGCAAACACGTTAATTGAATAATAAAGCGGAGCGATCAAATAGAGGCTAGAGGATAGTGGCGAAACGAAGTGAACAGTGAAGAGTGAAAACGGTAAATGGCATATTAGATCATTATACAGTTAACGGGTTAAAAAGAAGTGAATAGTGAACAGTGAACAGTGAATAATTATATGGAATATATTCCTTCTCTCACTCCACACTTCGTATGCAAATGGAATTACTTGGTCCCGGTCTCCGGTTTAGGGTCGATCTCCAGAAGTTCGACCTGGAAGATCAGAACGGAATTGGGTTCGATATTAGGCATCCTTCCCTGCTCGCCGTAGGCAAGGTCGGACGGAATATAAAGTTCCCATACATCGCCTTCCCTCATCATCGGGATAGCCTCTTTCCAGCCGCCAATTAAACCGTTAAGAGAAGGAAATACCATCGGCTTTCCTCTTTTGTAGGATGAATCGAATTCCTTGCCGCTTAATAGTTTTCCGGAGTAATGTATCTTGAGCGAACTTTCCAAAGATGCCTTTTTCTTACCGGTGCCTTTTTTCAAGATTTTATACTGCAGGCCGCTGGCTGTCGCTTTCACGCCTTCCTTCTTCCCGTTCTCTTCGAGAAATTTTGCTCCTTCCAGTTTGTTCTTGTCGCCCATGGCTTTGAGCCTCGCTGTCTGTTCCATCGTTATCTTGTTCTGAAGCGTAGAGATAATCTCTTTAATGCGGTCGTCGGGAAGAGAGACCTTTTTCCTCTCTTCGTCCACCATACCCTTCGCCACGAACGTGCTGTCAAGGTCAATACCGTTTCCGGAGAGGTTCTTTATGATATCAAGGCCGATGGCATAGCCGACCTTCATGAAAAAGTCCTCCTCGATCTCTGGTTTCTGTGCCTGCGGGTTGTTCTTTGACTGCATGAACAGGTTAAAGCGCAGCATGAGGTCCTCGATCTCCTCGGGCGTGAATTTTGGGGTTTCGAGATCAGCCTCGAGAATGCCCGTTCGGATATCTGCGGCCTTAACGGGGATCTGCTGCCTTTCGAGATTGCGCATTATATCAACGCCGAGAGCGTAACTTGATTCCTCTTTGAAATCCTTGAATTTCTCGCTGCAGCCCGCAAGGCATGCTAAAAGACACAGAACGATCAGGGTCCGTATTCTCATATAAGCTCCTATGAAAGTCAATATTACTACAAAACCCGAAATAAATCAAGGAAGGGCAAAATAAAAAATACTTGAAAAAAAGAGGAAATTCGGGTTTAATATACATTATGGAAATAAAACGGGTCATAATCATAATCCTGGACAGCGTCGGCGTAGGGGAGACGGCCGATTCATATATGTACAATGACAAAGGGGTGAACACCCTTCTCCATATCTCTGAAAGGTATCCCGGCGCATTTCCGAACATGGAACTTCTCGGTTTCGGGAATCTCCTTCCCCCGGGATCCGGCATGAGAAAGGAAAAATTCCCCCTGGCCTCTTTCGGCCGCGCCAAGGAACAATCCGCCGGCAAGGATTCCACGAGCGGGCACTGGGAAGTGGCCGGACTTATTAAAAAAGACCCTTTCCCCGTTTATCCGGCGGGTTTTCCCGAAAGGATACTCAAGGATTTTAAAACCCAGATCAAAACAGATATACTGGGCAATTACCCCGCCTCGGGAACGGAGATACTCGATGCTCTCGGAGAGGAACACATGAAAACGGGATATCCCATAGTGTATACATCGGGGGATTCCGTTTTCCAGATCGCCGCTCATGAGGATGTTGTACCTCTTAAGACCCTGTATCACTGGTGCGAGATAGCACGAAGGATACTCAGAGGTAAAGATCTTATGGGCAGGGTGATAGCAAGGCCCTTCATCGGGGAGAAAAAAGGGGAGTTCAAAAGAACCTCCAACAGAAGGGATTTCTCCGCCGTCCCGCCTGAGAACACGGTTTTGGACAATGCCAAGATCAAGGGCATGCAGGTTCTGGGCATTGGGAAAACGGAAGACCTTTTTGCCGGCAAGGGGCTGACCTCGGCGCTTCACGGAGCCTCCAATAAAGAGAATATCATGCTGACCGTGAACGCGATAAAAAAGAACCTGAAGGGAACGGAGAATGTCGAGCAAGGCATCATTTTTACCAATCTTGTTGATTTCGATACAAAATACGGACACCGAAGGGATGTGGCGGGTTATTACTCCGCGCTCAGGGAATTCGACGAACACATTCCTCTTCTCATCGGCTCGATGAAAAAAGACGATGTGCTGATCCTAACTGCAGATCACGGCAATGATCCCACATATACGGGGAGCGACCACACGAGGGAATTCGTTCCCGTTGTAGTGTACGGCTCTATGCTGAGAAGAGGAGTGGATCTTGGAGAACTGGGATCTTTTGCCGATATAGGCCGCACGGCATCCGAAATGCTTTCGCTCAATCCCACGAAGAACGGAAAGGGCTTTTTAAAGAACATCATGCCCGAAGCTGTAAAGGGGGATATCTCAGTGAGCGGCGTGGATATCGATATTTTCCTTTTCGATCCCGGCATTTACAGGCAGGATATCTATTCGATGTGCCGCAGGCTCGCGGATGCGGGCAACAGAGTGGATTACCTCCTGTCCGATTTTCTCATGGGCTGCAGTTTCGATACGGGGGAATGCCTCTTGAGCACCGTACCCGCGAACAGGAAGGATAAATACGGGATGATCGTGGTCCCTCTTACCGAGGACCATATTCCGGGACTTCTCGACGGGTTCGATTCCGAAGATACTCTCGCGCGCGAGCTCGAGAGGGAGACCGGTAAAGGGAAAATACCGCTTTGCGTGTATCCTTCGGAGTACCTTGAAGGAACAAGGTCCTATGAAGTGCTTAGAAAAAGACGCTGGATGCTGGCAAGGCTTATGGAAAAGGGATACAAAGTGATGAGCATATCCTCTTTTGCGAATGAATTCAACAGGACGATCAAAAGGAGCGGCACATGAGTCTGGATGCGATGATCGACACCGCAATGGGCAAGATCAAGGCCGATATCGTCATTAAGCACGTGAACGTGCTCAATTTCTTCACCGGGCAGATCGATAAAGACGTCGATATTGCCATATTCAAGGATACAATAGCGGGCATAGGGAAGGATTATCACGGAAAGAAGGAGATCAACGGCAAAGGGAAATACGCCACTGCCGGATTCATAGATGCTCATGTTCATATCGAATCCTCCATGGTGCACGTATCCGAATACGCCAAAGCGGTCGTCCGCCACGGCACGACAAGCGTGATCGCGGATCCTCATGAGATAGCCAATATCCTCGGCCTCGACGGCATCAGGTTCATGCTCTACTCCGCGAAATACTGTCCCATCAATGTATTTCTCATGGCGCCTTCATGCGTTCCCGCTACTCATTTCGAAACATCAGGCTCCGTGATGAGGGCTTTCGACATCAATCCTTTGTTCTCTGAGAAATGGGTGCTCGGACTCGGAGAGATGATGAATTTCCCCGGCGTTCTCAATAAAGACCCGATGGTGCTTGACAAGATCAGCATAGCCACCGGAAAGATCATAGACGGACATGCTCCCGGCCTCACCGGCAAGGAATTGAACGCATATATCGCCGCAGGCATATATTCCGATCATGAAACGACAACGAAGGAAGAGGCATTGGAAAAACTCGGCAAGGGCATGCACATCATGATACGCGAAGGCACAGCGACGAAAGACCTTGATGCCCTTCTTCCCATCATTAACGAATTCAATCATATGCGGATCATGTTCTGCACGGATGACAGGCATCCGCATGACCTTATCAATCAAGGGCATATAAACTACATGATAAAAAGGAGCATTCAGTCCGGCGTACCCCCTATCCTGGCCTATAAGATCGCCTCCTATCCCGCCTCGCGCTATTTCGGGCTGAAGGATATCGGCGCTATAGCGCCGGGATACAAAGCGGATATCGTGCTTCTTGACGACCTTGAGAACGTCGGTATTACATCCGTTGTCAAAAGCGGCCGCGTAATAATAGACAAATCCGAACTCGTTTACGAGCAGCCCGTGAAGATACCTTACGAGCTGAGAGGTACTGTCAATATAAAATGGCTCACCGAGGACGATTTCAAGATCAAGGCCGAACCCGGTAGATCGGTGCGGATCATCAAGGCCATTCCGCATCAGATCATCACCGGCGAGATCATCGACAGACCGAAGGAGGAGAACGGGGTCATCGTACCCGATCTTGAACGCGACTATCTTATGCTCGCAGTCGTGGAAAGGCATAGGGCGAGCGACAATATAGGCCTGGCGCTCATTCACGGCTTCGGACTGAAAAAAGGCGCCATAGCGTCCTCTGTTGCCCACGACTCTCACAATATCATCACCGTCGGCACGAATTTCGCCGATATGCTGAGAGCGGTCATCAGGATACGGAGCCGGCAGGGCGGTTTTGCCGCTGCCGTAGGGGGAGAGATCAAGGCGAACCTGCCCCTTCCTATCGCGGGACTCATGACCGAGATGCCTGTAGAGGAAGTGGACAAAAAGATGCAGGAACTTCTTGCGGTGACGAAAGAGATGGGATCGGTGCTGGATGATCCGTTCATGCAGCTCGGGTTCATGGCGCTTCCCGTGATACCTAAACTGAAACTCACCGACAAAGGGCTTTTCGACGTGGAAAAATTCGATTTTGTGGATATATTCGTGAAGGAATGAACGATGGACAGAAAAGACAATAAGTGGGTATTTATATTTTTAGGCCCCGCTGTCCTATTCCTTCTTACTTTCAAGATATTCCCGATGCTCTATGCTTTCGTTATGAGCCTTGAAAGATATGAATTGAAAAGCCTCGGGTTCATCGGATTTAAAAATTATGCCGCGGTACTCAAGGACCCGAGTTTCTGGCAATCGCTCGGGAACACCGTCTGGTATGTGGCCATCTCGGTGCCGTGCACGATAGCCTTCTCCCTCTTCCTGGCTGAACTTCTCAACAACAAGATCAAAGGACAGGATTTCTTCAGGGTCACATACTTCCTTCCCTACATCACTTCTCTCGTTGCCGTTGCAGCCATCTGGAAGATATTCTACAATCCGGGCGATACGGGTCTTTTCAATTACATCATCAGGTCTTTCGGCGGAACCAATGCCAAGTGGCTTGAGGAGCCGAGAGGCATCTTTCAGCTTCTTCTCGATCCGAAGGGCAGAGTGCTGAGGGGCTTCTTCGGAGGGCCCTCACTTGCACTGTTCTCCATAATGCTTATGACCTCATGGAAGATCGCGGGCTACCAAGTGGTCATTCTTCTTGCGGGCTTGAAGAACATCCCCGCCGAACTTTACGAAGCGGCAAGGATCGACGGCGCGCCCAGGATAAAGCAGTTTTTCAATATAACGATGCCGCTTCTCTCCCCGTCGCTTTATTTTTTAGTTACGACATCGATCATATTTTCATTTCAACTCTTCGGCCCGATATACATCATGACGGGTTATGAATCCGGCGGCGCACCGGCGGGTACTACGCTCGTTACGGCGTACTATATGTATAAAAAAGCGTTCAGGGACATGGAACTCGGTTATGCGGCCGCTATGGCCTTTGTGATGTTTTTGATCATTCTCGTGATAACGGTTGTGCAAAGGAAATACTCCGAAAAGAAGGTGGTGTACCAATGAGCGGACGGTCATACTTTTCACCTGAGAAATGGATCCTTTATATCGTCCTTATTTTCTTCGCGCTTGTTTTTCTTTATCCGTTCATCTGGATGCTTTACACTTCCGTAAAATCGGATACGGAGATACTCGACCCCAATCCTCTTGCTCTGCCCAAGGTGAAATACTTCGCGCAGCTGCCGTCTAAAGAGGGGCAAAAAAAACCGCAATACATTGAAGTGATACCTTATTTCAAGGTGAAAATGCTCTCCGGGACACAGAGCGGGAGCGAGATACTGGAAGTGAAGAAAAGCGATCTCACTAGAAAGAAAGGCAAACTCCTTCTTCCCGACGGCCACCCGGTCGAACTCCTCAAATTCGGAAAGAACGATATGGTCAAGACTGAGGTCGCCGTGAAAAGAGTTTCCGAAATTTCCGAGAAAATACGGGAATACAGGTACGGGGAACTGAAGAAGCGCCGTTTCCTTTTCGAGAACTTCCCTATAACGTTCAAAAAAGATAAGAACTTCATTCTGTATCTCAGGAACAGCCTGATGTATTCGATTACCGCGGCGCTCTTACAGCTCATATTGGCGACCTGCGCAGCGTTCGCATTTGCGCGCTTTGAATTCAAAGGGAAAGAGGTGATATTCACTCTCTTTCTGAGCACGATGATGATCCCCTCGCAGATGCTCCTTATCCCCAATTATCTCATCATCTCCAAACTTGGATTATACAATTCTATGCCCGGCGTCATACTGCCGTATTTGGCGAATATTACGAATATCTTCCTATTGAGGCAGTTCTTTAAGGCCATTCCTCATGACCTTTTCGATTCCGTGAAGATCGACGGCGGTTCCGTCCTGCACCAGTTCATCCACATCGCTCTGCCGCTTTCGCAGCCGATCCTGGTCACAACGGCGCTGTTCTCGTTCATCACCGAATGGAACTCGTTCATCTGGATACTGATCATAACGAACGACCCGACGAAACAGACCCTGCAGGTGGGACTTTCGAACTTTTCTCAATCGTTCGGGACTGACTGGAATCTTTTAATGTCGGCCTCGACCATAGTGATAATGCCGCTTGTTGTACTCTATTTCTTCGTTCAAAAGAGGATAATAGAGAGCCTGGCACGCACAGGCATAAAAGGATGACACGATGAAAATGAAAGTAATTAATATCTTGATCGTTTTTCTGCTCCTTCTTACCGGCTGTCTCGGCGGCGGCCCGAAGAAATATTCTAATAAGGACGAACTTGTGTTCTGGCATTCGATGTCGGGCCAGATGGGTGATGTGCTCAAACAGCTCGTTGAAGAATACAATTCCACACAGGATCCCGCGATGAAAGTGCGCCCCATTTATAAGGGTAACTATTCTTCCCTGATCCAGTCGCTTCTTGCCGGCATACCGGCGAAAAACCTTCCGGATATAACTCAGGCCTATGAATCCTGGACATCGAAATTCATCGATAATGATATCATAGTCCCGCTCGAGGATTATTTCAGGGCGCTCCCCAAAAGCGAGCAGGATGATTTCTACAAGGTGCTCATCGATAATAATACTTTCAACGGCAAACTCTGGTCCATCCCGTTCAATAAAAGCGTTCCCGTGATGTACTACAACAAGGACATGTTCGAGAAATACGGGATAAATCCCCCTCAGAAATGGAGCCTTGACCCGGAGGAAAGCGAATTCGACAGAGTGTGCTCCATACTCACCAAGGATGACGATAACGACGGCATTCCGAATCAATGGGGTTATGCCTTCAATGTGAGCGTATGGATCTGGGAATGTTTGCTATTACAGGCCGGTGGACGCCTGGTGGATGAAACGGGGAAAAAGGTGCTCTTTAATGAAGCTCCCGGCAGGGATTCGCTCGAGTGGTGGAAAAAACTTCTCGACAGGAAATATTCGTTCAAAACGGCAGGTTTCGATTTCCAGAATAATTTCGCCGCCGGCAATGTGGGGATGATAATAACATCATCTGTGTCAAAGAGTTTCCTTTCGAACAAGATGACCTTTAACATGGCCATCACCGAAGTGCCGTACTATTTGAAAAGAGCGGTAGTGGTAAGCGGCACCAATGTTGTGGTGCTCAAGACAGAAAAAGCAAGGCAGGATGCCGCTTGGAAATTCCTGGCATGGCTCATTTCTCCCGAGATCACGGCCAAGTGGGCCGTTAAAACGAATTACCTTCCGCTCCGGAGATCCGCACTCGAAACGGAGATCTTCCGGGAGGCCAAGAAGAACGATCCCTATATCGAAGTGCCGCTTTCCGAACTTGCATACGCGTATTTCGAACCGGCTTCATCCGGATGGTATAATTCCAGGAACATCATCTCTGACGCGGTGGAGATCATAATGCTCGGCATCAAGGACAATGAAACGGCGCTGACCGATGCAGCCAAAAAAGTTGAAGCTGAATTGAATAAATAAAACGAGGTTCTAATATGAAGAAAGAGACCGAAAAGAAAAAGGAAGGGTTCAAGAAAAGGATAACCCTGAGCATAATCTTCGCTCTGGCTGCGTTCATCGCGATATGTATCTTCATTCTGAGCGTATTCTTCTTCTCCAGTAAAAAGTACGCCGAATCCGAACTGGAGAGCGTCGGCACGGTGCTCGTGAAAAACATGGTCTATTCACTTGACCTCGGCATCATAACCGAGGATCCCGAATTCCTGAAAAAACCTTTCATGTCGCTCCTTAAAGTAAAGAACATGAACTGGGTCGGGGCATACAACAAAGAAGGACAGCTTATCTCCGGGGAAGGCGAATACCCCGAAAAAGCGGAAGACCGGGAATTCCTTCCTCCCGAGACGATAACGGAACTTGAGGCAAAGGATATCATCCATGTGAAAAGCGGAACGGAGCTGAGCTTCTATTCTTCCGTCTTTACCGAAGAGGACGGTGTAAGAACGAAGATCGGGTATATCAAGATCGTGATGAGCAGAAAGGCGGTCTTGAAAAGCCTGAGAACGATCTCCCATATCTCCATACTCCTTCTGTTCTTGATCATCGCCGTTACTTTCGGGGCTTACCAGTTCGTTTTGAAGAACCTCTTTGACGGCTACGGCAAAATCAAAGCTGCCATCTTCGAATTGGCGCAGGGGAAGGGCGACCTTACATACCGCATCGAATACACGGTAAAAGATGAGCTCGGGGAGATAACGCAGTACCTCAATCAGTTCCTCGATATGCTGGAAAAACTCGTTTCGAAGATCTTCCAGATATCCGGGAACATACTCGATTACTCGGAGAACCTCTCGTCCGCCGCGGAAGAGATGTCGGCTTCCACGCAAGAAATATCCTCCACGATAGAAGAGCTCTCCGACGGTATGATGCATCAGAGCGAGAAGGTCGAGAACGTGAAGAACTTCATCAAGAAAGTGGCCGATTTCGCAATGTCCATCCGCGACGGCTCGCAGAAAACGCTTGACAGTTTCGATGAACTCGTCAACCTTGCCAACGATTCGAAGAACGAGGTTAAAAAATCCCTCTCCAGCCTCTCCGAAGTCAGGGAACTTTTTGTGAATATTGAACAGTTGATCAATGAACTCACGAATCTATCCAATCAGGTGGGCGAATTCGTAAGTTCGATAAAGAACATAGCAAATCAAACCAATCTGCTCGCATTGAACGCTGCTATCGAAGCTGCTCGTGCGGGTGAGGCGGGCAAGGGTTTCACCGTCGTTGCCGAGCAGGTCAAGAAACTTTCCGAGCAGAGTTCGCTGGAATCCGAGAAAGTTGAAGTGACAATTTCCAAGGTGCAGAAGCAGGTACAGACCCTGGCCAATACCATCACGAACGGCAGGGAGGTCATAAAGGGTCTTTCAAGCCTTTCCGCGAACACGGAGGATTCGTTCCTGAAGATATCCGGAGGCATCAATTCGGCAAATGAGAACCTCAATGAGATCAACGGCATGATCCAGCAGCAGGTGGATGAAACGAACCAGATCAGTGAAGCAATGCTGGAGATCGCAGCTATTTCGGAAGAGGGCGCCGCGTCAACGGAACAGGCCTCGTCCTCAACGGAAGAACAGGCCGCATCGATGGAAGAACTGTCGGCCGCCGCTATCGAACTTGCTAATATTGCGAAGAACCTTAAAAAACAGGTGGATCAGTTCAAGGTCAACCTCGGAAATGCGGAGAATTAGGATACTGCGGACCGGAACGAACACGGGTCCCTACAATATGGCCCTTGATGAAGCCCTTTTCCGCCATTACGGGAAAGACCGGGATCCGGTGCTCAGATTTTATGCCTGGGATATTCCCACGGTCTCCCTGGGTTATTTCCAGCGCTCGGACATATTCGGCGCATATTTCGGTTCTCCGCACACGGGCCTCGTTCGCAGAATGACCGGAGGCCGTGCCGTCATCCATCATCTCGAACTCACTTACAGTATTACTGCAGGTTATGATGATGTATTTGCGGGAAGCAAACTCACCGGATCTTACCATATCATAGCAAAGATGTTCAAGAAGGCTTTCGCCCGTCTGGGCATAAACATCGAGGTGGCGGAAAGCGCGGGAAGATCCAATTCGCCCAACTGCTTTGATGCCGCTTCCCTTTACGAGATCACCCTTGACGGGACAAAGATCATAGGAAGCGCCCAGTACCGGGACGCGGACAAATTCATCCAGCACGGCTCCATTGTTCTCGATATCGATTATCCTATCTGGAGCGAGGTGTATGGCGCCGGAGAAGACTCATTGAAGAACCGGTTCCGCGGCATCAACGCCATTTCCGGCCTTACGCTTAAAGCGGCCGATGTTGCCGCGAGCATTGTGAAGGCTTTCAGCGATGAGTGGGATGCTTATGATGATGCCCCTACGGAGGATGAGAAGAAAAAAGCAGAAGAATTGGATCGAGATAAATATTCCTCGAAGGAGTGGACACTGAGAAAATGAGCGAATATCTCTACGAGAACACGGATGCCGCGGCGTCCTTGTCGCCTCTATATATCCTTGACGGCGACGAGAATTATTTTAAAAGGAAAGCCGTTGATTCGATAGTCCGGAAAGTCCTCGGTGGAACGAAAAGCCCGTTCAATTTCCAGGAGATACTTCCGGGCAATTATGAAGGTCCTCAAACGCTCGAGACCCATCTGTGCCAGGCCGGCCTTTTCTCCAAAAGAGTGGTCCTGATCAATTATTTCGACGATTTTTCCGATAAGGAAAAGAAAGAGATCGTTGAAGTGCTCTCCCGCGGACGGTTCGTCACACCTTCCACAGATACGGTCGTTGTTCTTCAAACGGAAAAGAAGCTCGTCACATTCGGAAAAGGAGCCTGGACCAGGGATTTCACGAAACTGACATCCAAACCTTTCACCGCATATTATATCGCCTATCCTCCTCTGCCGGATAAACTTCTCGAGTGGACGGTCTCTTACCTGAAAAAGAACGGACGGAGCATCGCGAAGGATGCCGCGCAGTATATACTGAAGTCCACGGATGCCACGCTCACGGCCGTGAAGGGTGAACTTGACAAGATCATCCTCTATACTCACGGCAAGGATCATATAGACCTTTCCGACATCGACGATGGCGTTGGGGATTACAAAGCGGTTACGGTTTTCGATTTCTGCGATCATGCCCTTTTTTCAAAAAAGAAGGAGGCTCTTCTATGCCTCCGGAAGATCGCCGAGGAGTCCTCCGGCGGCTGGGACCTTTATATGCTTCAGATGCTCTGGCGTACTTATAAAAGGAATGTGGAGATTAAGACACAGATGGACCGGCTGAAAATGGACGATGCCGCAGTAAAAAAGTCATTAAATGTTCCTTTTTTCAGAAAGGACGAAGTGCTGAAAGGAATAAAAAAGCTTACGCTTCAAAATCTTAAAGACCAGATGAACGGCCTTTTTGAACTCGAATGCACGATAAAAGGCGAGGCCTCGAGCCAGTTCTTAAAACGCTACGCCTTTGAAAAATTCATTTTTGAATTGCCGGTAATTATGAATTGATCTGAGCCTTATATATCGCAAGGCAGATAAACGGAAATTACAATCAGCGGATCCTTAATTGAAGAATAGATATTACCTTTACCGCTTCGGATACGGACCGTGTTGTTGATCCGGATCACGCCGTAACGGTTATTTAACCGGTTCCTTCTGCGAAGAATTGAAAATTTTCGTCAGTTCGGAAACTTTTCGTGCTGCTTTATTCCTGTGAATGATCCCTTTATCCGCGACGGAATCGTAAAGAGAAACAAGCCCCTTGTAAAGTTTCGCGATCTCCTCTTTGGTTTTCTTTTCGTCTATGGCCTTCAGGAATTTCTTCTCTTCGGTTTTAATCGACGATATAAAGTAATGATTTCTCGCGTGCCTTTTGGCGCTCTGCTTGATCCTCTTAATAGCGCCTTTGTGTCTTCTGACACTGGTATTCTGCTCAGCCATATCAATAGCCTCCAATAAATTATTATTATACATGAAAAATGCCTTCAAGTCAAGTTTCTGCCCGTAATATCAGGGATCCGGAGCGGAAAATCCCCCGAAACTTGCTTTTCTTGCGAAAAATCAATAAAATTATCAAAAGAGGTAGAAATGGGAAGGAAAACAGTATTTTTCATTATTATGACCATGATCGCCGCACTGACTTTCACGGAAGAGGGTTTCTTATACAGGCCGTTCACAGAAGAGGATATCTCTTTGATGAAAGATTCGGCAGGTGTCCGGGGCACAGAAAAGAACTACAATGTGATAATAAAAGGATTCGGAACGGGTTTTGCGCCGCCGTCCGCCGGATGGTATGAAAATATAGCGGGCCGGGGCCGTATCCTTGCTGGAACGGCAGGCATGAAAGCACCCGCTTCATACGACAATTCGGTCAAGATATGGTTCCCCCCTATCGGGAATCAGATGTACGAGGGTTCCTGCAGCTGCTGGGCCGCGGTATATTATATGAGGACTTTTCTCGAGGCGAAAGAAAGGGGTTGGGATTTCAGCACGGCCTCCTGGGATGTTCCCAATAATCAGCCGTCGCCCGCCGAATTCAGGCTGAAGACCTTTACACCGGATTTTGTTTATCATCAGATAAACGGCGGCGGCGATAACGGTTCATGGACAGGCGACGCAGCGGAACTGATGAGCCAGATCGGCGCTTGCCTTTGGGACCATATGCCCTATGATGACGACAATCATACCGCTTGGCCGTCCGAAGCCGCTTGGCGCAATGCCCCGCCGTACAGAACGGGGGGGGATACGTGGATCTATTTAAATGATTCAGGCATCGTATCGATGAAGGACGTCCTGAGCACCGAAAAACTCATCGCCATCGCCATAGACGCATACGAATACGATAAATTCGGTCCGGATGACCTCCTTACTGCGGATTCATATACGTCTGCTGTTACGAATCATGCAAATACCGTAGTCGGCTATGACGATAATTACGGACCTTATATGGAAGGAGGCATTTCAAAGACAGGAGCGTTCAAAGTAGCAAATTCCTGGGGAACGGGAAGCTGGGAGAACGTGTCCGACGGGTTCTGGTGGATATCCTATGCCGCGATCAAGAAACTCGCGTATACCTGGGCTCATTACTACGAGGATAGAACGGCCTATGAACCGCAGCTTCTTGCCGTTCTCAACATATCGCACGCCGCCCGCGGCGATCTGATAAGAAAATTTCAAAGGATCGGAGGCGCAACGAAAAGTTTTGACGAGATATATTACAGGGGAGGAGCCAATCCCTACCCCTCTAACGATATCGTACTCGACATAACAGATATAACGGGAACGGGACCGCAAGATGTATACAGATTGAGCCTCAAGGACCTTTCCTCGGGAGAACCTTATCCGGATAATGCGGGAACGGACAATGACGGCGATGTAGGCACATCAACGACGGGCTCGATCCAGAAATTCTGCATCGAGGATTATTCTGCCGCCGGCAGTGATTATTCAACACAGACGCCGGGCGCTAACTGGTGCTCTATCCAAATCCCGAAGAATACGGCCAACGGGGGAACGATCACCGTGGATGTGAGCGCTTTTGAAGATACTACGCCGGTAACGGTGGACATTTCCGATTCGCGGATATATCCCAATCCGCTCATATCCTCAAAGAACAGTTCCGTAACGATCACGGACATACCGCTTGACGGCGAAGTGACCGTTTATACGCTTGCGGGCCAAGAGGTCTACTGCTACAAGAACAAAACCGCGGCAGGTTCGCATATCTGGGGCGGCGTCAATTCAGACGGTGATGCGCTTGCCTCGGGCATTTATATCTGCGTAGTGAAGGACGGCGATAGAAGCAAAGTAATGAAACTGGTAATTGTGAAATGATAAGCGAGAAATAAAATATGAATTAAACAGTTAGTTTATTACGGATGGACATGGAGATGTCTTCGGATTAGCAAGAAACTTGCCCGCGGTTGAAATAAGGAATAAATATTTTTATATCTCGTTAACTCAATAATGAAGCGAGGCGATCAAATAGAGGTTAGAGGATAGAGAAAAGAGAAGGGGAATAAGCGGCGGACAGGGAAATAGATACTGCATCACGGAGCAAGAAATTGTATAATTAAATAATATCGCACTTGGAGGCGGGAGATAAAGGAAGACCCCGTTGGTTATACATTTACGTTCAATTCAATAATAAAAAGGAGTACCGATATGAAAAAGGGAAGAATTGCCGTTTCGCTCATTGCCGTTCTGATATGCTTTGTGTGCCTTTCGT
>CALMGJ010000020.1 GCA_937863565.1 uncultured bacterium
GGCAATATGCCGGAGGCAGGCGGCAATGTGCCGGAGGCAGGCGGCAATATGCCGGAAGCAGGCGGCAATATGCCGGAAGCAGGCGGCAATGTGCCGGAAGCAGGCGGCAATATGCCGGAAGCAGTCGGCAATATGCCGGAGGCAGGCGGCAATGTGCCGGAGGCGGAAGAAAAGGCTCAGACGCCAATAATTGAAGAAGGCATTGAGAATGCTCCGACCGATGAAAGCCTGAAGCCTGAAGAGCCTTTTGATATCAAAAAAACGACGGCCCCCGCAGAAGAAAGGAAAGAAAAGCCGGATAAAGGAAAAACTGAGGAGGAAAAACTTTTAGAGCCTCTCATTCCCGATATCGCCCCTGCAGAACAGGATGAACCAAAAGACATCGGGCGGATGCAGGAAGAGATTGAAAAGAAAGAGGTATCACCTCCTCCCGTGATCCCCGAGATAGAAAAAGCAGAGGAAGCGGGGTCCTCTGCCGGAGAAAAAAAGATCTCTGAGAAACCGATAGAGGAAGAACCCGCAGTTGAGAAAAAGACAGATGCCGGGGAAGGGACTGAAGATATACCGGGCAAGGCAGAAGATAAACCGCCGGAAAGAAAAACGGCCGCCTCTAAGACCGAAAAGAAAAAAGCGCTAGACGATAAAGTGCCGAAAAAAGGGCCGGTTGCAAAGAGTGTTCCGAAGGAGGAGGAAAATGAACTTGATGCTTCTTCGGGTGAGCAGAAAGAAGAAAAGAGCGGAACAGAAGAGAAGAAAACCGACGAGGGGGCACAGGCAATCGTTAATGAACCTGTGGTCTATGATGACCTGAACAAGCTGGCGGACGATCTTCTCAATATCCCCCTCGATGAACTCGATAACATATCGCTTCCCGACGAAAAGGAGGGGGAACCGAAAGAGCTTAAACCTTCTGCCGGAATGAAGGATAAAGAACGGTCAAAGGAGGAGATCATACAGAAGTATTTCGAGATCCTTACTGAAGGCAATGAAGATAAAGAAAAAGAATTCATTAAAAGGTACAAAAACGATAAAAAACTCGTCAAGATAATGAAGATCCTGCACTATTATAAACTGGGAAAAGTGAATTTGATCCTGGAGGAGTTCAAGGGACTGGATGTCGCCGCAAACAGTTCATGGATGCAGAAGATAATCGATGAGATTGAAAGCAAGGGTGCCGATACGGCAGAGAAGATGATGCTCGTTTTCTTCTTCTATGAGGGTATCGGGCAGCACGATAAAGCGGAATTCTATAAAGCAACGCTGTACGACCTGTGGAAGAAGAAAAAACAATAAAAAGGTACCTTTTTAACTTAAAAACTCATACCATTTCTCCGGAAAACCCATTGAATCAATTTCCGGTTTATATTTCTCTATAAGCACTTTTAGTTTGTTTAACCATTTAATCCAAAAATTATTATCGGGACATAGGTGTTTACACATCATAATAATTGAGAATATCTTCTGATTATTTATATGCTTCCATTTTTCCTCCTTTTTAGGTTTCATTCCGGTTATAGATAAGAGTCTGTTCCATAACCTGCTGTGATGAGCACATAAATTTCTTATATATACCAGCGCGTGAAGCCAAGATGTCAATATTGCCTTATCAATCGTATAATTATTTCTTGCGATTTTTTGCTTATCACTACTCTTCAAGAGTTTATATAATATTGATAAATCTCCGAATGACATTGTCTCGATGGCCTTCCATATTGGAAGATACTTTTCATTTTTATGTTTTTTAAAATATTCCTTAACAAATACCTCCCGCGATTTATCTACGGTCTCCTCTAAGCGCTTCATCCACTTCAACGCTAAATCGTTATGAATATAGATGTTTATATTCGTGTATCCGAATGCACCATATGTGGAAGCAAGATAATAAGCAACTTTCGTTCTAATTGAAATCTCAATTAATTCAATGATATCTAAGAACAAAAGCCTTAAATTTCTATCGAATTTATATAATCTGAACACATCATCAAATGTTGTTCCTTCAATGAAGATATCCTTCTTTATTTGAAAGGGTATAAAATAGGCACTCAAACGGTAATAATTCACATTCATTAGAACATGCAGGGCATTTTTTTCATCTTCTACTATTAAACCCCTCTTTTTAAGGAGAAGTATTTGATCTTCATACGATTTTGCAGACTTAGTGAATTTCATATGTCTCAGAAAAAAAGAATACCCGCCGGGGTGCGCATCGTTGAGAGGCGTGGCGGGTATGTTGGTGTATTATAAACAAAAAACAGAAAAATGTCAAATGTTTTTTCGCTCATCTATATTCCTTGTATAACTTTAAGCACTTCCATGCAAAGCAATCGGTCCAAACAAATTTCCTTTCATTGTATTTTACTGTATTTTTCCATTTTTATCAAATAATACTTTATATTAAATAGTGTACTGTTATTTCTTGCCATACAAGCATAAATAATCTTGATTCAAGAAGCGTAAAATGTAAAGACCAGGTACCTTTTCAGGTACCCTTCTTTCTTAATAGTATCTCTCTCCAGATCAATGCCAATCCGTAACCCCAAAAGAAGAACGGCGCGGCAATGCTAACGGGAAACAGATCATGAACATAGAACAATGATATTCCGCCTATGGCAACAAGTAACCAGGACAGGATATTGTTGACAAGTAAGGTTTTAAAAATGAGCTGATTGACCGTAGGGAGTATCAATATAAAAGTAAAAAATGCCGTTTCTTTTGCCGCATAACTGTACATTTTCAACCATGATAAGAAGAGAGCGAGCATCAGGCAGAACAAATAGACTATACCGACAAGGACGAGATCCTTGGTCTTTTTCCCGGACATCATCTCTATGAAGGAGTCATTCTTCAAAATAAAGAATATCCGCTCTTCCTTTTTCATAATATGCTCCCTAACAGCACTCCATCAATGTAAAATATAAAGACCAGGTACTTTTACTAACTCTCAATTCTCAATTGTCAATTCTTCACTTTTCACTGTTCACTCTTCACTGTTCACTGTTCACTTCGTTTCGACCGACTCTCAACTCTCAACTCTTCTACAGTCCCGTAGGTATCTCGTAGAATCTGCCTCTGATCCCGAATTTATCCTCGATAAGTTCCTTGAGCTTCAGCAGGCCCTCGCGTTCCGTGCAGTAATGGCCTCCGAAGAAAAGGTCCATATCGTTCTCCTTGGCATAGTGATAGATATAATGTTTCGCTTCGCCGGTCACGAAAAGATCTATCCCCTCTTTTACCGCATCCGTTATCAGGTCTGCGCCTCCACCCGAGATGACGCCTACTTTCCGGATGTTTTTCCCGGATAATTTCATGTAACACCCGGCTTTAAAAAGGGATTTCAATTTTTTCTCCGCCTGCGCCGTGCTCATGCCTCTGGGCCATTCCCCCATGAAGCCGATCGTCTGGCCATGGTAATTCCCGAAACCCTTGATGTTCTTGAGCGAAAGTTTTCTTGCGATCTCTATATTATGGCCCACTTCGGCATTCAGGTCGAGCGGCAGATGAACTCCGTAGAGCGCAAGGCCGCCGTTGAACAGTGTTTTAAAGCGCTTATAGTTGTATCCCGTGAGCCTGAAAGCCTTCCCCCAGAGGAGACCGTGATGGACGATGATAAAATCATTGCCGTCGGAAGCGGCCTTTTCAAAAAGCTCCAGGCAGGCATCGACTCCGTAGGCGATCCCGTGCACACGGGCCTCTGTGTCGCCCACCTGCAGACCGTTCTGGGAGTCATCGGAGATCTCTGCATTTTTTAAGTACCTGTCCAGAAAATCAGCGAGTTTCTTTATCTTCATTTTCTCTCCAGTATGTTCCGCGCGGCCATGCAGACATAAACGCATGACATCAGCGCATCGTAAAGTTCAAGAGCATCAACCGCTTTGAACATGATGGTCCTCCCTCCCGTTCTTCTGAAACCGGGAATGGATTCGCACATATCGGCCCGCAGCGTATCAAGGAGCGTCAATTCGAGAATAAAAGGTTTTTTCATCATGAAGGGCTTGACCTTATCAAGGCAGCCGAGACTTTTTTTTGCGGCGCGGAATACAGCACTGCGGACGGCCGCAGGTTCGGCAAGTTTTCCGGCAAACCTCGAAATACCCTTTTTAAGCGACAGGACCTCCGTTCCGAATTCCGAGAAGGTCCGCGCGCTGTGCTTCTTCAGACCGTCGTCTCCCGTAATAAGGAGCACGGGCACTCCGTAATAACCGGCGAGCAGCGCATTTATCTCGGATTCGCCGCAGATATGTCCGTTCACTTTCGCTTCGAAGATCGCCGATGAAGAATAGGTGTGATCCATGAGGGAATACCCCTCGCCGGCCGGCGCATGATACCCGATAAGGAAAACACCGCTATATGTCTTATCGAGGCCATGCATCATATAATATCTCCGCGGGAACCCTCTGATAAGAGCGACGCGGGGACGGGAGAACTCGAAAGGCAGATTCTCGCCGAAAGAATGCGAATCGCAGACAAGTATCTCGGTGTAACGGGGAAATCTTTCGGCCACGGCATCTATCACGGCATTTATATCCGCAAGCGCACTTCTAAGATATTCTTCATTAGTGCGGCCTCCGTCCATTCCCTTCCACGATACGGAGGAACTTACGCCCTCGTAATCGAATGAGATGAAAAATTTCATTTTGCCTCCTTTGAAAGCAGGGCCTTTACTTCCTTGATCTCCTTTATATCCGCAGAAAGCCCGTTGAAATACTCTCTTCCCTCCTTGATCATTCCGAAATAATTGAAGTATACGGCGATACGCGCATAGATCTTCTCAAGTGTTTCCTTCTTCCCTACTTTTCCGGCAAGTTCAAGATAAAGTTCCAGGCTGTCCTTCGGCCGGCCTCTTGTGCTGAATAGATATTCAAATACGGGATAGAGTTCGGAATAACCGGGTTTGATGTTAAGATCGTCCTTGATGTCCCGCTCAAGAACATCGAAGAACGCGCTCTTCTTCTCAGGCATACCGAGTTCATCATAAAGGCTTACAAGATAATTGTAAACATCCGGGTCCACAGGGTTCTGCCGGAAGTAAGTCTCGAACTCTGTCAGCGCTTCCTTCTTCTCCCCTTTTGTAAAATGAACACGACCGCGCAGAAGGTGAAGCTGGACATAATCGGGGGCATGGCTCCCGGCTTTATTGTAAAATTCCATAGCTTCATCAAGAAGGGCCGGATCCTTTTGAAGCGAGAAGAGGTCCAAACGGAGATTGCCCGAAAAATACAGAGCGATGACGCTCGTGTATTTCTTTAAAGAACGCTCGTACAGGGCTCGCGCCTGCTGGAAAGCTTTCATAGCGGAAGTCTCATCCTTTTTGCTTTTCTTCAAAACACCGTACTTCGAGAACCCTATCGCTTTGGCGAGGTCCCTGTCGGCCGATGTTCGTCTGCTTGAAAGAAAGAAAAAGAATGAAAGGAGCATAATGACGATAAGGGCGGACAGTGCGGTTATTTTCACTGTTATCCTCGCCTTGAAGCGCTCTTTAATGATCGACATACCTAAGGCAAGTACGAGCTGGAGCAGTATTATCGAGGAGATCCACTTAAGATTAACGCAGAAGAAATTCCCCGCAAGGAAGCCTGCCAGTCCAGCTCCGAGCGCCGCGATCATCACTTTCCTTCCTCCCCTGATGCCGCTTCTCAGAAAAAGCGCCAGGAACATGAACAACATGACCAGATACATGCCGAGGCCGAGGAATCCCGAATCGGCCGCCGTCTCCAGATAATCATTGTGCGCATGTATCGTTTCGGCATTGCTGTGGCCTTCGAACAGAAAGATCCTCTTGCTTTTGTAAGAGGGATAGAATACTCTGAAGTTCCCCGGGCCGACGCCGAAAGGATGGTCCTTGATGATCTGCATCGTCGAATGCCACGTATAGAGCCTGAACATAGGAGTGCCCGTTCTGATGTCCTTGAGCATCTTGATCCGCGTCCAGTAGTCATGAGGCACAAGAAGGAGTATCAAAGCGAGCACTGCCGCACCGCCGATCAATACTCTCTTCCCGAGCAGCTTCTCCTTTATCAGGAAAACGGCGAAGAGAACGAAGAACACGAAAAGCCCGAGGAAAGCGGCGCGTGTTTTCGTAAGGAACATTGCAAATAGATCTGCAGAAAAAACAAGCGCGTGCAGACTTTTACGGAAGATGCCGTCAGCGGTAAAGAACCTTCCCGCACTGACAGCAATGACAGGAACGAGGAAACCCGCGAAAAATGTGGAGTTTGCAAAAAATGAAGGTGTTCTCGGGCTCGGCAGACCGCCGTAAAGATCAAAGATATCGGCACCGTAATAGAGGGCTATTCCGTAGAATGAAGCCGCAAAACCCGATAGTTCGATAGCGTCCAGAAGAACTTCAGGACTAAACTCCCTCGCGGCAAAATAGAACGCGGCGGAAACGAACATCACCTGAACATATGTGAACGCGAATAACCTGTAAGGGAGTAGCAGGAACAGAATAATATTCAGTCCGAGAAAGAAGAGCATTATCATATCGGGAAGATACAGTCCGATGCTCCTTTTCCTGAAGAAAACGATGCCGAAGCAAAGAACGGTGCCCATGAAGAAAACCGTTTCCTTGATCTGATTGATAGTATAAAGGTCCTTTTCAAGAATAAGAAGGGAAAGAACGGCAATTGCAATGAAAATGATATTGAAAGCCGGGCTTATGCTTTTTTTCTGAACTTCTCGAGCCATCTCAGGATCTCATCCTTCTGAGGAGAATAACCTGTGTACTTTATCAGATAAAGAAAATCGAGTATGTCGAATATCATCTCCTTCCGGTCAATGCTGAACTCTTTTTTCTCAAGCACGCTTTTTATCTCGTCTTTAACGCTGTTCTCGGGGATTTGATATCTTTCTTTAAGATAATCGTTGAATTCCCCGACGAAATGTTCAAGTACCGTTTCAACGCTATCCTCGGCCTGCGGTTCCCATAAGGCATTGTTCCTGCCCTGTTCAGGTTCCTTGTGCTCCTCTCCCGGTTTCCTTTTTCTCGAGAGTAAGAATAAAATGAGGAATGACCCGGAAAGCGCAATGAGCAATATGCCCGGTAAAGAGAATTTCCCCTTGCTCTTCTTAACTGACATTTTCACGGGGTCGGTCCGGATCTCCACGGAGGCATTAGTGGAGGGATCCCGGTAAGGGATGCTCACTGCAGGGAATATATAATTGCCAGTCTTTAAAGCTTTGAACCGTACCTTGTACGTCGTTACGCTCTGCGTCTGTTCGTTCAGCATCTGAAAACTGTTCATGCTGGAGAAACCGGATTTCAGCGCCCAATCTAGTTCCGGAAGCTGCGGCGACTGCACCGATACTTCGCGGATGCCCGTTTTCTTTATTTCTATGGTCAATGTAAAAACATCGCCTACGGAGATCTCCTGCTTATCGATCTCGGATTTCACGTATATCTGGAAAGCCGTTTCCGCGTTAATAGAGCCGGCGGAGATCATTATGGTCAATAGAAGGGCAAGACCTGCTTTCATTCTCATTATCTGATCCTCATCATGAAACCGCCCGGGATGTTCTGAGAGGGCGTGTATAAGACCGTATCCCCTTCCGAGAGCCCTTCAAGCACTTCAAAGTGAAGAGTATCGCTCTTACCGAGCTTCACTTCCGTTTTTGCCTTTTTACCCTGCATACGGACATACGGCCTTCCCTGTTCCCAGAAGACCGCGGCGAGAGGGATTATCAAGACATCCGGCGTTTCAAAAAGCACGATATTGACATTTGCGCTCATCCCCGGTTTGATCGCACCGGCGGGATTATCGTTAATGCCTACTTTTACAGTAAACTGATTGAACACGTTCTTGGTCACTGCATTGAGGGAGATGAATATCACCTCGCCGTTCACTTTCATCTGCGGCATGGCATCAAAAGAGATCTCGCATCTCTGGCCCTGTTTAATGAAGGGTATATCGACCTCATCGACATCGATCATGATCTCGAGTGTCTTGAGGTCGCCTATATATCCTATGACCGTTCCGGCGGACATATTCTCCATCGCGGATTTTATGAATTCTCCCTCCTCCACCGTTTTCCCGTAGAATGTTCCGGCAGCGGTCGCCGAAACGGAATAAACGAATTTGCCCGAGAAGGTCCTCTCTTTAACATCTGAAAGGTATTCCATCTCGATCTTCGCGTTCTCGTAGGCTATTTTCGCGGCAATGTAATTCTTCTCCGTTTCATCGAACTCATTACGGGAGACGAATCCCTTTGGAAGCATGTCCTTGTACGAATCGTATTCATTGGAGACCGTCTCGAAGTCCTTTTTACTCAATGCATAGTTCTTTTTGATCCCGTTTATTCTTTGTATCTCGCTGATGTCGGGGTAGATGAAGAATATCTCCTGGCCTTTTTTAACCGACTCCCCTTCGTTCACGACATATCTTGCAAGTTCTCCCGATATCTTCGACATAACCTTAACAACGCTCTTAGGTTGGCATATGCCGCTTTCCATGACCTTTTTCGAGATCACGCCCTTTTTCACCTGGAACATTCTCTCTTCCGGCGCGGACATCTTTGCCTTTCCTTTTCCGCATGACAAAGCGAGAAGAAGGATCAAAAAAACAGGGGGTCGTTTCATTCAAACTCCGTAATGTGTAAATATAACCTTTTTTGAGGAAATTTTCAATACCATCCTTTCATTCCCCAATGATCTTCACCAGGACCCTTTTCCTTCTTTTTCCATCGAACTCGCCGTAGAAGATCTGCTCCCAAGGACCGAGATCAAGAGATCCGCCCGTTATCGCAATAACGGCTTCCCTGCCCATCACGGTTCGCTTCAGGTGTGCATCGGCATTATCTTCCGCCCTGTTATGCCGGTACTGGGAATATGGTTTCTCGGGAGCAAGTTTTTCGAGAAATGTCTCAAAATCAGAGAGCAGACCCTGTTCATTGTCATTGATAAAAACGCTTGCGGTTATATGCATGGCATTGACAAGGCAGAGTCCCTCCGTGATCCCGCTTTGCCGCACGCAATCCTCGATATCCGGCGTAATGTTCACATAATCCCTTCTTTTTGATGTGCAGAACCAAAGTTCCTTCCGGAAATTTTTCATATTCCTCCCTTCTCGCGTAAGCTAAAGGAAATGATACAAAAAACTTGAAAAAAAATCAAAAAAACATTAAAATTCCCTTATGGGAAGAATCGACGAACTTCAGGTCTTTTTAAATCGTATTCAAAGCAACATTGCCAAAGATTCGGATTATCTTTCGGCCATGGCCATTCTTGCCAAGGAGGACAATTACCCCAAGATACTTTCCCTCGCTCAGAATGGAAGAGCCCTCTTTCCGAATAACGGCATTTTTGATTACTGGTTCTCCCTCTCCAACTACAAAACCGGTAATATCGAGATGGCCTTCGATACGATCGTCATCGCGATCGGAAAAACCCCCGAACACAAGGACAGCATTCTGCTGGCGCTTGATCTGGCAAGGATCACTAATGAAACAGGCAGTCTGATATCTTTCTTTAAGCTTGCCTTGGAACAATTGCCGAATAACCCCGATGTCCTCGAGAAGATAAGGGATTTCTTTGCCAATAATCCGGAATTGGTGAACGAGAACACCGATCTTCTGATGAAGACATATCTGAACGGCAAAAAAGAGGCCGGCGAGCTTTTATTCGACAAACTGTACTTTGAGAAAGCGGATGCCCCGGAAGCCCTTGATATATTCATCGAGAATTACGAGAAGAAGAAAAGCGATGAGGATTTCCTGAAATTCCTCGTTCTGGGCATCATTAAGAGCAGCCGGAAGGACCCCAAGGCGATAAATGCTTTGCGTGAAATATACAAGGCCGGGTTCAAATACAAGGACGTTATAAGTTACCTCGCCGATTTCTTTGCGTCCAAGGGGGTTTGGGACGATGAATCCCAGATCATCTGTGAAAATGCCGTTGCGTTGAAGATAGCCTCCTTCAACGTGTACAAGTTCCTTGCGCAGAAATATATGATGCTCCAACTCAAGGATGAGGACTCCCTCGAGATCATCTTCGGGTTCTTTGTTCATGAATCTGACAATAAAGATACGATAGCCTATCTCATTCCGTATATTATTAAAAAGGATAAATTCACGGAAGAGGAACGCGCATTCCTCAAGATCGCGTTCAAACTTTATCCCGAAAATTTCGATATCTTCAAAAAACTCGTGGAAAACCTCCTTTTCACTCCGGAAGAGGTTATCGACAATCTTTCTCTTCTTCAAAAGTATCTTGAAGAGAACCCCAATTCCGAGAGCGCCATAAGGCTTCTCGGCAATTCATACCTCAAACTCGGAAGAAGGGATTCTGAAGCCCTTTTCATTTACGAGAACCTCGTCAGGTTTGAACCGGAGAACGAAGAGCTGATCCGCATACTCACAGAGTATTATCTCAGCGAGAACAGGAAGAGCAGACTGGCCATCATCATTTATGAGAAAGCTTTCTCGATGGGCATCAAATCGGTCCCTCTTTACAAACTGCTTTCAGACTACTATATCGAGAAGAACCTCGTCAACAACGACAATATTTCCGTTTTCCAGTTCGTATACGAGGATATCAGACAGGTAAGGGAGCACTATAGCGAATTTCTCGGACTTTTGCTAGGTTCTATAAAGGAAGGCAAGGTCAAACTTGAAGCTAACGAGTTCTTCTTCGATGTGCTCCGCGACATCATCGACATACTCGGCGACGAGAACTACCTGAATGAATTTCTGAAATACGCGGTTGAATTCAAACGGATAGATAACGATTCACTCGCTCTTTACAAGAAGCTGTACGATAAGAAAAAGGACGACAAGGATTTTATCACACTCCTTTCCGAATGTTATTTCTCACGCAATGTCCTCGATGATACGGGAAGAGAGGTTTTTGAAAAACTTTTCCCCTCCTTTGAGGGCGATAAGAAACAGAAGGCCATCCTCCTTCTTTCGCAGTTTTATGTGGACAATAAAGTTCGCAATGATTTTTCTTCGGAGATCATTTCCTGGTCAAATGAACTTGTTTCCAAGGGCATCAAGCACGAGGGTAACCTCGAAAGGATGGTGCAGTTCGCCGTCAAGCACGGGAAACAGGACCTTGAAACGCTCGAGCTGCTCACGCATTACCTCGAGATCAATAAGAACAATGCCGCCGTTTACCAGGCCGCAATGAATATAACCATAGCGCAGAGGATATACGAGAAGAAATACATCGGCATTGCAAAAAGAGCGCTCTCTTTCTACCCTGAATGGCCGGACCTTTTTAATTACTATGCGGTACTTCTCGCAGAGAACAAAGTGCGCGATGACGATACGTACGCGATATGGGAGAAATACCTGTTGCGGGGAGGAGAGGCGGATGTTATCATCTTCGAACTTCTTTCCTATTATATAAACAACAGAACGATCGACTCGAAAGCCGAGAAGGTCATTAAGATAGCGATATCAAAAGAATACAAGAACGCCCAGATACTGCTTCAGTATGCAAGATGCCTTGCCAAAAGCGGGAACTTCACCGAACTTATTAAGGTGCTGGTCGAAGTGATCAATTATGAGATCACCGCAGCGCCTGACGTGAAGTTCATAGCCGACAATCTGATGCTTTTTGCCAAATTCGATATTTTGAACAAATTTCTGGACAAATATTCGGAAAAGTCACGCACGATAATGGGTTACAGGATCAGGAATCTTTTCTATTCTGATCAGCTGGATAAATACGAGAATTATCTCGTGGCCTATGTAAAGAATGCAGAAATGATACCGGAGAACGCCGATGTGTTCGAGATATTCGGAGATCATTTCTTCTATATTAAAAACGACCCCAGAAAGGCCATGCTGGGTTATGAATATTACCTTAACGTTTACGCCAATGACCCGCTCGTTCTTTATAAAGCCTCTTTGTGCTCAATAGCCAACGGGGACCTCTACAGCGCGTTAAAATATATAAAAAAACTTCTGCTTTTCAGAGAGAGCGATATCGAAGCGCTTAAGATCGCAGCGAACATCCACCTCGAGCTCGGCCAGTATGACGAAGCCGCCCAGCTCTACAAGAAGATCCAAAGCGGCGGATACAATGATTTCCAGATCCTGAAGAATTATGCGGAAGCGCTGTTCAAATCCGGCCAGTATTTCTCCGCGGTCGATATTCTGCGTGAAATACTGACGGAGAATCCCGACGATACGGAGATCATGCTGAAACTGGCCTATGCATATACGTATATCGATTTCAAGGAGGACGCAATACATACTCTCGAAAGGACGATCGAGCTCGATCCCTTGAACAGGGAGGCTATTTTTTCGCTTTTCTCGATCTGCCTTGAAGACCAGCGGTGCGACGCCAAGGCTCAGAGGATCTACGAGATGGTGCTCACACTGGATCCTAAGAACATGGACTCGGGTAAGATGCTCTCGCGCATTTATGCCATCAACGGGCGCAATGACGAACGCGCTTTCGCCGTTTATAAATTCTCCTTCTCGTACGGAGAACCACTTCCCGAGGTCGTGAAGATACTTGCCAACAGGGCTATCGAGAAGAACGCCGACCTCGAAAAGGATTTTGCCATAGAAGTCCTGAAGAACGCGGTGGATTTCTTCCCGTCGAACACGAAATACTGGTCCACACTAATAGACCTCCTTGTGGGCGAATTCGAACTCGAACAGTATGCCGATTTCTTCGAACGTTCCTTTAAGAAGGAAATAAGAGTGGCGGACTGCGCAGAAAAGCTTGCCGAGATATTCTTCGAAAGGAAGGATCTGGATAAGGCCCTGTTCTATTCGGTGGCCGCTTTGAACCAGAATCCTTACAAGAGCAATATTTACAACCTCATGGGCGAAATATACATCATCAGAGGCGATATGGAAAAGGCGCGTGAAGTGCTGGAAAAGGCCATCAATTACGAACAGAACGGATTTGCGGCCTATGTGAACTACGCCAATGTGATGTATGAGCTGAAGAACGCTCCCCTTGCGCTCGCCAATCTCGAGAAGGCCCTGAAAATAAATTCATACTATCTGCCTGCCGTATTGAAATACGCAAGCATCGCAGCGGAGAAGAACGCCGAACTCGAAAAAGCGAAGGAATACCTGCGCTTCATCAAAGAGATCTATCAGAAGAACTGGAGCATCCCGTACTGGCTTTCCGTGCTCAATAAAAAGCTTGGGGATTATGATATCGCCGTTGCCAATGCCAAAGAGGCCCTCGAGATAGAGAAGAACGAGGAGATCGTTCTTCTGTACAGCGAGCTTCTATGGGAGAGCGGCAACAGAGAAGATGCGATCAACTTCCTCATGCCTTACAGGGAGATGAACTCCCCGCGGATATTCACCGCTTTGGGTAAATATTATTTCCAGAAGCAGGATTTCGACAATGCGAAACTCAATTTCGGACAGTCGATGAGCATCGATCAGAAGGATGTCGATACGCAGATCGAGATGGGCAAGCTGCAGTATTACGTGGACAAGGACATGGAAGCGGCGCAGGTGGCTTTCCAGAATATCTTCGATTTCGATCCCGAGAACGCCGAAGCGAAAAGATTCCTCGGCAAGATCCATTTTGCACGCAAGCAACTTGACAAATCGTACGAATATTATAATCAGGTTCTGGAATTCCTCGATGAAGAGGATCAGAACTACCTCACGATGATCAATTTCCAGAATGAGCGATATGAAGATGTGCTCCAGATCGGGCCTCAGCTTCTCCGCAAGAATCCGGATAATATCAAGATCCTCTACATTCTTTTCAGAACCTATAAAAAGCTCAACCTTTACGAGCAGGCCATCGCGACCTTCAATAAACTTCGCTTAAAATCCTCCGAAGCGGCCCAGGAACTTTTCGGAGAGTTCTTCGCCATACTGCTCGAAACGGGAGATGTGACCGGACTCAGGAAGGAGCTCATCACTCTCACAAAGGACCCGAAGGTCAAGGGCAACTATTCTGAATATTTCTTCTTTATCGAATACCTGCTCTATCAAACGGATTATAACGAGATCAAATATGTGCTGCCGGACGTTCTGAAAGCAAAAGAGGAAACAGCGGATTTCAAAAAGAACAAATCGCTCATGCTCCTCCACATCCTTCTTTTCGAAAATGACCTGGCCGCGATCGACAAGTTCATACATTTTTTCAACCGCGCAGACGAAACGATAAAATTCCTGACGGCCATTTTCCAGCATAAAAGCGGCAGACAGGAAAGTGCGATCATGAATTTCAAGGACACGCATATCTTCTGGGATAAACCTTTCTTTTACAGGTTCCTGAAGCTCTTCAAGGACAGCGGGGCCCTCAAGCATCTCAAAGAATCTTACAGATTCTCCCTCATCCTCGATATCTTGAGGATCGACGAGGCTTACAGCGACCTCGAAGGATGGATCGAACTTTTCATTTCTTTCGCCGAGGACCGCCTGGGAGAGAAATTCGCCGATAAGAACATCGACAAGGCGCTGAAGAACCTGCTCGCTCGAATGGAGCGTTACGAGCATATAGAAGGGAAACAGCAGGACATCAACACGGACCTCGTACTTCATGTAACGCAGATCTTCAATTTCACCAAGAAGAATTACAAGGAAGCCAAGAAGATATCCCAGAAATACACGAAAGACGGTTTGCTCTTCTGCAAAGCATTCTACGAAGAAGCCATGAAAAAGAAGATCGATACGAAGAAACTCCTGCGGGTGATCTCGGAGAACCTGCTCAAGGAAGAGATCCCGTTCTTCGTTTCCTTCCTTATTCAGCACAATATACCGGAGCTCATCAAGATCAAGATGCTTGACGAGGCGAAAGAACCCCTCGGGGAAGCTGAGATCGCCATTCTCTTCGATCTGTACAAGACCGGTCTGTTCGAGGATTCCGAATCTCTACGCGAGAAGCTCAAGACTTCGAATTCGTACTATATGCGTTATCTCGTGTACAATTCACGCTTCGAAGAGGCTTACGAACTTGTTAAGAAGATGCATTATTTCGAATTCATCTCGCTCGAGAACAGCAAATATATAATGGAGGTCCTCCGAATCAACGAGGACTACGATCAGCTCCTCTCCTACAAATTCAGGTTCTTCGAGAAGACCTTCATCGACGATGATTTCCAGCTCTATTATGCGGTTTCTCTTTCAAAGTTCACGCTCGTGGATAATGCTCTCAAGATCTTGAGCTCCGTTAATTACTCCGAAGTGAGCTTTCTAAGCGCCATTGCGTCCGTCACGGACAATGATCAGGTCCCCGGAGATGCTGTTATAGATTCTTATATAGCATCCTCTCCAAGGCCGGAAGCCGTCTTTGAGCTTGTGAACTTCGCCAAAGATTACCGGAAAGACGTATTCTTGAAGCACGAGGAGCACCTGCGGGAGATCCTTTCACCGGAGGATTTTGAACTTCTTAAAGGCCGCACGCTGTTCATGGAAGGAAAGTACTCTGAAGCAGCAGTATTCCTGAAGAAAAGCGACAGGCCGCAGGATTTCATGTGCGTGAGCTCGTTCCTTACCCCTGAAGAGAATAAGGCCATCCTGAAGCGTACTCTGTCTTATGTGGAATCAAGGATCGGTTATTTTTCGAAATACGAATCATTCCTCCCCTTCTCCTATAAAGGCATTTTCCTTCATAAATCCGCAGAGGATCTGCACAGGCTCCGTTATACTCTTTACGGCATCTATTCAGACGGGAGCGAACTCGATCAGCAGCTTCTCGTGGGAGAAGAGATCGTCTCTGCCACTCCTGACCAGATGGAGATCTACAGCGGCATCTATTTCATCTATAAGGATTTTAAAAAGGATTACGGAAAAGCCCTGCATATTCTTAATAAACTTCTCACCGCGAATCCCGAGGATTCGAAGCTTATCATCGAGAAAGCTAAACTGCTTAATGAGGAAGGCCGCGTCGATTATGCTCTCAATTTCCTCCTCGCCCAAGAAAAGAAAACGCGCGACATCCTTGCATTCACCGCAGAACTTTATGAGAGCAAGAAGATGTTCATAGATGCTATCGGCATCTATTCCCAGCTTTATGATATCTACAAGGAGCGCGAGATCTTCGAGAAGATCATTTCTCTTAAATATGATCTGAACCTGTACGCAGACCTGATAGATTCCGTGGGAAAAAGCGGGTTGAACTCGGATATGCTGTTTTACTATACAGGCATGTCCTTTCATAAGACCGGCGAATACAGAAGATCTAATGAGATGCTCACCAGGGTGAACCCCGACTTCCAGTTCAAGGATACCGTCAGCATAACGCTCGGGTTGAACAGCTTCAATCTCAAGGAATTCGAGAAGTCAAAGGGCGCTTTCAGCAAGGCCATCCAAAAGAAGATGAACGAGGATATCGCCTGGGCTAAACTGGCCGAAATACTTTATGCGAACGGTGAAAATGCCAATGCCGCGAAAGCTCTTGAAAAGGCGTTCAAGGTAGGTATAAATGATCCTACCGTGCATCTTCTCGCCGCGGAACTGTATTTCACGATGAACAAGAAGAGCGAACTCGTTAAAGAACTCCGTTTCCTTACAAAGAATCCTCTGCCGGACGAGGCGCAATACCATCTGAGATACGGCAGCGTGCTATACAAGACGGGGAAGAACGACAAAGCTGAAACAGAGTTCCTCAGGGTACTTGACCTCGAGAATGACAATAGTGAAGCCCTGAAATACTTGACCGAGATATACCTTAAGGAGGAGGCATACCTGAAGTGTCTTCCCATCGTTCAAAGAGCCTATGAAGAAGACCCCGTCAAGAACGCGCTGTCATATTCGATCGCTCTTTATTCTACGGGCGAATACGCAAAGGCGAAAGAGATCGTTAAGAACATTTCTTCCGACGACGAAACGGTTTATTTGCTCAAAGGGAAACTCTACTATGAACTTAAGTCTTACGAGGAAGCCCAGGCCAGGTTCCAGATCATCCTTTCCAAGAATCCCAAGAATTTCGAAGCCCAGTTGTATATGGGGAAAGTGTACTCTGCCCAGTTCAAGATTCAGCAGGCCCTTCAGCATCTGAAGATCGCGGAATCCCTGAACGAGAACAATTTTGAAGTGCTCAAATTCCTCGGTCTTTGCTACAATAAGCTCAGCGACACCATCAATACGATCATTTTCCTCAGGAAAGCCCTTACGGTCAAGCCCAACGACCATGAGACCATCGTCGAACTGGCCCAGCTCTACTTCAACAAAAAAAGATATAGAGAGGCTATCAAGGAGTTCAATAAAGCGATCAATATCAAGTTCAATATCCCGCAGTCCCATTTCCAGCTTGCAAAAGCATACCGAAATGTGGGAGATCTCTCCAATGCGGAAACGGCGATCAAGAATGCGCTCGATCTTGACCCGAAGGAAGAGGTTTTTCTCGAGGAGAAGATCAATATCCTCAAGCTCAAGAGCAATTTCTCCGAAATATGCAAAACCCTTGAACAATTCGAACAGGGCGGCGGGCCGCTTTCCCCGAAGTTCATGATGCACAAGGTCGAGGGGCTGAGGATGACCAACCGTTTCGATAATGCCCTGACCGAGATCGGAAAATACGAGTTCCCCGCACCACTGAAGCGCGATGTAGAGAAGGAAAAAGCCCTGACGCTTTACCAGTTGCAGCGCTATGATGAAGCGCTCGTCATCCTTGAAAAGCTCTACAAGGAGATCCCGGAGGATAAGCTGTTCATACCGCTCTGCCTTTCTCATCTCGAGAAGGACAATATCACAAGAGTGAAGCAGATCCTGAAGGGTTACAAGGGCGAACTGTTCAAGAGCGAGATCATCCCGTACATTCTCGGCTATATCGAGAAAAAAGAGGGCAATAAGGAGATCGCTCTCAATTATTTCTATCAGGCGATCACCGTCAATAAAGGATTCGTCCGGGCATACCGGGAACTTTCTGAGATCTACTTCAAGAACCGCAACTATATAATGGCTGCGGACATCATACACAATGCGCTGAAGTACGAAAAAGTGAAAAAGATGGATTTCTTCTACTACCTGGGCATCTGCTATATGAACCTGAACGAATACCCGAAGGCATTGAAATACATGAAAGAGGCGCTGGCCTGGGATTATCAGGATTCCGGCCACTACATCTCCCAGATATACAAGAAGCTCGGATTGTGGGGATTCGCCCTTATAACGATAAAAAGACTTCTTTTAGAGAACAGGATGAAAAGCGAGATCGCATGGCCGGACATCATTTATTACCTTTTCAGGATGGGAAGAAGGACCGATGCCGTTATCGAATCGTTCTTCCATCTGTCAGAGATAAAAGACGAGGAGATCATGAAGGAATTCTTAATGACGCTTCTCGAAGATTATGAAAAACCGTTCAGCGTGTACCTTATCGTAAGCCCGGGGCTGGATATATCACTGAAGAACGAGACGATGCTGGCCATCTATCTTGAAGCCGTATCCGGGATCGATAATCTTCCGGAGATAAAGGATACCGTGAAGAAAATAGAAGCGACCTTCGCCAATGCAGAGGCTCCCAGGCTTTTCGAAGCCCTTGGCGTTTACCATTACAAGAAGAACGATCCTTCAAAGGCCTCCACATATCTGAAAAAAGCGATCGATCTCAATCCCGATCTGGAAAAGGCGATATATTTCCTTTCATTGATGAAATGAGATTCAAGAGGATAATCGCTTTTGTTCTTCTGCTCTTCATCCTCGCGGTGAACGCATTGCCGGGTTCATCCGTACAGAGCACGAAGGTCCTTGCCTTTTACCGGACTTCGGCTAACATTCTTTCCGTTTTCTCTTCAGGCGCTATTCTTCTTGGGACGGCCAATCTCTTCATCAGGGGCGATCCTGTCACTGAAGATCTCGATAAACTCCTGCATTTCACTTTCTATTTTATCCTTTCCTGCGCCTTTTTCGGGTCGGTGACGGGGCATACCGTCAGTCTCGGTTTTCTTTCATATTTTTCACTCGTGGACGAACTTCACCAGATCCCCGTTTCCGGAAGAAGTTTTTCCCCCGGAGATATTTTTTTCGATCTGCTGGGTATTGCCCTGGTCTTCACGATGGCGGGTTCAGATGAAAAGCATTAAGTTCAAAACCCTGTTTTTTGTCCTGTGTCTTCTCGCTTTCCTTTTCATATTTCAATGGTATTTTATAAATTACTTCCTGAAGGGAGCTCTGGAAAAGCAGCTCATTAATTTCATGGCTAATATCGGCCAATCGGTCACGGGAGAGATCGATACGCGCCACCTCCAGGTTTTTGAGGGTTTTGATACAACCGTAACATATTCCAGACTGAAAGAGCGGCTTGAACATTATCTTGAAGATTTCAATATCGACAATATCAGTATCATCGATACGAACAAAAAGGTCGTAATAGACCTGAAATCAGGGCTTAAAAACGGCGACGACTTCGGGTATCTGGACCTCAACGAGATCCAGTTCAATGCCTTGAAGAGCGGAGTGATCAAACGTTCATCCCTTTACAAGAACGTTTACGGGAAATACACCGAGAACGTTTATATTCCGGTTTTCACCCCGAAGAGGGAATGCGCAGGCATTCTCATACTCAGCGCGTCTGCAAGGTTCTTGAACAGCATCGAAGATTTCCGCAAGAACATCCTGTGGCTGTACATTTCGCTCATTGTTCTTTCCTTAGGCCTGGGATTCCTGCTTTCCTCTTCTTTCGCACAGCCCGTTATCAACCTTTCAAAGATAGTTGACAGGATAGGCGGAGGCGACTACAGATCGCCGATACCGTACAGGAAGCGCAATGACGAACTCGGGCATCTCGCAAGGAAGATCACAGAGATGATGCGCAAGATCGAACTTCGCGACCTTTTCATGAGGAAGATATCCGCGGGCATCGCGCATGAGATAAGAAATCCCCTGACCGCGATCAAAGGCAATCTGATGCTGATCAAACGCAAATCGAACGGGAAGGAGATCGGTGAAATGATCGATGATAATCTGAAACAGGTGGACGCGCTTGAGGAGCTCGTTGCCGATTTCATGAATTTCGCCAAACCCGTAACGCTCGATATGAAACACATCCGTATCGGTGAAGTGTTGGGCTACGCATTGAAAGAGACCGAAATACTCCGCGGACAGAAGGAAGTAGAGCTCTTCTACGAATGCCCCGACGACGCTCTTATAGAAGGCGATATGAACTATCTGAAAAGAGCTCTCGTAAATCTCATACGGAATGCGGCGGAGGCCGTGCCGGTAGGCGGGATGATCGAGATCACATGCCGCAGCGCCGACGGTAAATTAACGCTGTACATAAAGGATTACGGGGCCGGTATAGACCCGGAGGACGCCGACAGGATCTTCGAACCGTTCTTTACGACAAAAACTACCGGCACCGGGCTGGGACTTTCAATTGTTAAGGAAATCATGGAAAAACACGGCGGAAGCATAGATTTCGAATCCGTCAAAGGCGAGTATACGCGGTTCCGGATAGAGATGCCGCTTGCCAGGAGAGATTATGCATAGAATACTTGTTATCGACGACAATGAACCCATCAGGAAGATGATCAAGAGGATCTTCGAAGCGGAAGACTTCGATTTCAGGGAAGCGGATACTCTGAAAAAAGCCCACGGCCTTCTCGATAAAGAGATGTTCAATCTTATCATCACCGATCTGAAGCTGCCTGACGGCGAAGGATCGGAAGTCCTGGAAAGGCGCAATGCTAACCGGTGGAACAGTGAAGTGATCATCATAACGGCGTACGGCGACGTTGAAACGGCCGTGAGCGCCATGAAGGAAGGCGCTTTCGATTTCGTGATAAAACCGATCAATATCGATGAGTTCGAGGCAAGGGTCAAGAAGGCCCTCGAGCGCGTCAGTCTGAAGAAAGAGAACGAAGTGCTGAAGCAAACGATCAATTACATTGTCGACTCGGATCACGCCGACCTCGCGTTTTCCGACATCATAGGCCGGTCTTCCCAGATGGACGAGATCATTGAGCTTGTAAAAAGGGTGAGCCGGTCTTCCGCATCGGTCCTTATTACCGGGGAATCCGGCGTGGGAAAGGAATTGATCGCCCGGGCCATTCATTTCAATTCCGACAGGAAAGACAAGCCGTTCATCAAAGTAAACTGCGCGGTTTTTTCCGAGGGCATACTCGAGTCGGAGCTGTTCGGGCACGAAAAGGGAGCCTTCACGGGAGCACTGCAAAAAAGACTGGGCAGATTCGAGATCGCTGACGGCGGCACTATATTCCTGGACGAGATCGGCGATCTGTCGCCTCACCTTCAGATAAAACTGCTTCAGGTTCTCCAGGAATACAATTTCGAGAGGGTGGGAGGGAATGAGGTCATCAAGGTAGATGTGAGGATCATTGCGGCTACGAACCAGGACCTTGCGGAGAAGATCAAACAGAAAACTTTCAGGGAGGACCTCTTCTACAGGATAAATGTCGTCCCTTTACATATTCCGCCTCTCAGAGAAAGGAAAAAGGATATAGAGGTGCTCACTGAGCATTTCATTTGCAAATACGCATCCCTGGCGTCCAAGGGGCCAATGAGGATAGACGGCAAAGTGATGGAGATACTGAAGGATTATGATTGGCCCGGGAATGTGAGGGAACTGGAACATGCCATTGAACGCATGGTGATATTAAGCCGCGGCGAAACGATCTCCGAAGCCGATATTCCAAGGGAGATATTCAATCCCGAGCCGAAGAAACCGCAAAGCGACAATATTGACGGCGACCTGAAGAGCATCCTTGAAAATTTCGAAAAGGAAACGATAAGGTTCTATCTTGTGAAATTCAATTTCGACAAGAACATCGTAGCGGCGAAACTGGGATTGAAGTTATCCACGCTGTATAATAAGATAGAGAAATACGGTCTTAAGTGAAAAAAGGCATCGCAACCGCCTTACTGATACTTTTCCTTTTGGCGGTCGGCGCAGAAGATCATAAGGCGATCCTTGCCAGGATGAAGTCCAGGGAATCGGAGATACTCAAGATAGAGAAATCGGAAAACGCCCTGATGACCAAACTCGAGAAGTTGGAAGGGCGGACGGATTTCCTTTCCAACAAAAGAAGGGAGGGTTATCTGAATAAGATGAGCGCCCTGCAGCACAAGAAAGCCGAGAATAAAAAGATCTACGACGAGCTCAAAGCAAGATTGAGGACGGTGCTTCAGGACGATCTTGAGATAATGGAAAAAAGGATGTTCACCGTTCTGAAATCGGCGGATGCTTCGGAGATGCTCGTTTTCCTGGAGGAATTCTTCGACAAAAAGAACCTTTTTGATTTTTACTTTGACGAGAAAATTGATATAATAACGACAGAGGATGAGCCGGAGGATATCGTAAAAGCGAAACTCAAGCTCATCGGAGATAAGGTGAACACCTATAAGGACAGCATCGATAAGAGCCGAAAGATGATTAAGGATATTGAGGCACAGATAAAGTTCTTCAAAGACACGCAAATAGATATCCTGAGCGGAAGGACGCTGAGGAACGAAACGATCGATTTCCTTGAGAAGATCGTAAGGTATCTCGAAAAAGACATCGAGAATAAGGAACGCCTTTCTGAATTCTACAAGGAACAGATGAGAAGAATGGGGGGATAAGATGAAGAAGCGTCTGCTGTTAATACTGTGTTCATTAATGCTTGCCGGGCCTTTTATTGTCCGGGCGGCCGATACGAAGGCCAAGAACATAATCCGTCGCGATGACATGCTGGACAATGAATTCCATGATTTCCTTGATAACGAGTATCTCGGTTCTTTCATTTTATCGGACAGGACACTCGGGATGATCGCGACGATCAATGGCAATTCCTTCTATGTGAAGAGAATCAAGGACGCCGATAATTTCTGCCTGAAGATCATCGACATGGATACGGGACAGCAGCTGACCACTCTTCCGTATTTCCGTATGGACCAGTTCTCGCTCGATCCTACCGGCAATTATTACGTGATAGAACTGGGGAATGGAGAGGTCATAGAGATCCCTATCTGGATGAGCGCCGCCGATATCGCGCAAGTCCTTGCCAATTACTCGGGTGTTCCCATCTATTACGGCGATCAGATAATCGGCGTGACCCTGTTCCTTACCGACAGCATCCAACTTAGCCTTTTCAATCCGTTCTACGGCCTTTACAATGTCCAGTTCAAGAATCTGACCGATAAGATCTTCGAGAACATGAAGCTGGACCTCTTCTTTGATTCGGGTGCCGGCCTCATCTTTGAAAAGAAAAAGGAAAAAAACGAGAAGGAAGAAAAAAAGGAATGAATAAGACCTCCGGACTGTTGATCGCGGCTTTATTGCTTTTTATATTAATGCCTCTTCAGGCCGAGCAGTCCTTCATCCTCATTAACGGATATGAGAAAACGCTTGCCCTTTACCAGAACGGATGGAAGATCAATATCGCGGATGAATTCAAGAGTTTCGATATCGATCTTTACCTTCTCAATATCAACCAGTTCACCAAGGAGAATAAATTCCTGTCCAGTTATTTCACTTATGCGGGGATCGCCCGGGATATCGATCTCGGAACGAAAGACTACTTGAAATTCGAGCTCGTTCTGAAGAACGAGGACAATTACGATCCCCTGCTCTCATCTTCGAAAATAATGCTCAGGGAGAATTTCTATCATATCATCAATATCAACAATTACCTGAAATTCCAGCTCTTTCAGCAGTATGCCGATTTCACTAATACGGATATCCTCGATTTCTACAGGTTGGGATTGTTCGGGAAGGTCCTTAAAAGGGCGTCCGCGGCGGATTCTATTTTCTCCAGCGCGCAGATTTTGTACACATACCTGCCTAAGTGGCGGGGAAGTGTAGACGAGGCCGGCGAGAAAAGGCACGACTTCACGGGCACCGTATTCGTATCATTCTCCAGATATCTTAGCCGGAACTTCATATTGGACATGAAATATCAGATGATATTCAACACATCATCCTCGAAAGCAGGGCAGATTGACATCAAATACTATCAGCTGGAATTGCCCGGGGATGAAGATGCTCCGGCTGTCGCATACGATTATTATGATTATTTCCTTCACGCCCTCTCATTTGAGTTCGTCCGATATCTCAGTTCGCGCTTTTTTGTCAAGATCCTCTTTAAATTCGAAAGCAAGGAATATTCGGAACGGAAAGCGTACAGAGAGGACGGGACGCTGAAAAGCGAACTGGAACGCGATTTCAATATGATCAGCAGTCTCCTTTTCATCCTGAAGGACATTCCCGTGAAACATATCAATGCTTTTATCGAACTGAAGTATGAAAATAAGAGTTCAAATAATGAATTTGAAGGCTATTTCTACTACAATGTCAGGAAGCTCTACTTAAACCTGAATCTTCTGTACAATTTCTGATCGATTTCTGAAAAATTACTTGAAAAAATGGTAAAAATCCTTTATAATGTTAAATAAATTTTATCATGGAGGCATAGTTATGTCGAAGGTCTTTGAAATAACATGGTACGGAAGAGGCGGGCTCGGCGCCAAAACGGGAGCGATCCTGCTTGCCGATGCCGCTATCGCCGCAGATAAATACGTTCAAGCGTTCCCCGAGTACGGTCCCGAAAGACAGGGCGCCCCTCTTAAGGTCTATAACAGGATATCGGACGATCCGATCAGGCTTCATACGGCCGTTACCGAACCCAATTTCATCATCGTAATAGATCCTTCCCTTCTCGAGAACATCAATTTCGAGGATGAGCTGAAAGAGGACGGGATGATACTCGTCAATACGGATAAGAATGTGGACGAGATAAAAAAACGGATGAAGACGGGGAAGAAGAATTTCAAGATATACGCCCTGGATGCGACTGCTATCTCTATGAAGCATCTCGGAAAGAATATACCCAATATCGCCATTTTAGGAGGATTTGCAAAGATCACCGGACTTATCCGGCTCGACGAGATAAAAAAACACCTTCATGCCAAACTAATCACGAAATACGGTGAAGACATCATAAAGAAGAACGTGCTCGCACTTGAAAGCGCATACGAGGAGGTCAAACAGTGAAGGAACAGAAGAAATCCTGGAATGAGCTGCCGATAGGCGGAAGCATACTCGAAGCGGGCAACTCCAAGAACTATTTCACCGGTACATGGAGAACGTTCAAACCCGTCCATAATGCAAAACTTTGCATAAACTGCTATTTTTGCTGGATGCATTGCCCGGACGATTCTATTGTGATCGAGAACGGTAAAGTCACAGGTATGGACCTGGATCACTGCAAGGGCTGCGGCGTATGCGCCGAGGTTTGCCCCAAGAAAGCGATAACGATGGAAAAAGAGGAGAAGTAATATGTCATCCGGCAGATTCATAGCTGTTGACGGCGCCGATACGGCGGCTTTCGCCATGAAGCAGATCGATCCCGATGTCGTAGCGGCATACCCCATTACACCGCAGACTGAGATCGTGATGAAATTCTCCGAATATGTAGCCAACGGTGAAGTAAAGACCAGATATGTGACCGTAGAATCCGAACACTCTGCGATGTCGGCATGCGTTGCGGCCGCCGCGGCCGGTGCGAGGGCGATGACGGCAACTGCTGCAAACGGCCTGGCACTGATGTGGGAGATACTCTACATAGCTGCAAGTTACCGCCTTCCTATAATCATGGGCGTTGCAAACAGAGCCCTTTCCGGACCCATCAACATTCACGGAGATCATTCCGACGCGATGGGCGCAAGGGATTCCGGCTGGGTGCAGCTTTATTCCGAGAACAATCAGGAAGTATACGATAACTATATCATGGCCCTGAAGATTGCAGAACATAAGGATGTCATGCTTCCCGTCATGGTCAATCAGGACGGGTTCATCACTTCCCATTCTGTCGAGAACGTCGAACCTCTCACCGATGAGCAGGTGCGGGATTATATCGGCAAGAAGCCTGCGCATTTCAAAGGGCTTCTCACTTACGGCAAACCTGTTACGATAGGCCCGCTCGATCTTCAGGATTACTATTTCGAGCATAAGATGCAGCAGCATACGGCTATGCAGAAAGTCCTTCCCGTGATAAAGGAAGTACAGGAAGATTATTTTAAAAAGTTCAACAGAAAGTACGAGATCATAGAGAAATACAAAGCGGATGATGCAGAAATGGTGATAGTCGGGATGAACTCCGTCATGGGGACCGTTAAGGACCTCGTTGACGAACTCAGGGAGAAAGGCGTGAAGATAGGGGCAATAAAACCGAGAGTGTTCAGGCCTTTCCCGAAAAATGAGATCGCGGACATACTGAAAAACTTCAAGGCGGTCGCGATCCTGGACAGAGCGGATTCGTTCGGTTCATTTGCGCCCCTTTATGCCGAAACATTGGCCGCAATGTATAAATTCGAAAAGAGGCCTTATATTAGAAGTTATATACACGGCCTTGGCGGAAGAGATACGACGATGGAGCTTCTGGGCACCGTCGCAAACGATCTGATCAAGATGAAAGATTCCGGCGAAGGGCATCTTTCCGAAGCTTATTTAGGCGTGAGATAGGAGGCGGGTTATGGCATTTCTATTGAAAGACCTTATAAAAAAACAGGCCCCTTTAGCAAGCGGACACAGAATGTGCGCAGGCTGTCCCGCACCTGTTATAGTAAAACAGGTGCTGATGAGCACGGATCATCCGAAAGTATGTACGAACGCTACGGGCTGTCTTGAAGTTGCAACGACCATATTCCCCTTCACCTCATGGAAAGTTCCCTGGCTTCACATCGCGTTCGAGAACTCGGCCGCTGCGGTATCCGGCGTAGAGGCTGCATATCACGGACTGGCAAATAAGGGAGAACTCCCCGAGGATATGAAGAACGCCAAATTCATCGCTTTCGGCGGCGACGGCGGCACATACGATATCGGCATTCAGGCTTTATCCGGAGCCCTGGAAAGAGGTCACAATATGCTTTATGTCTGCTATGACAATGAAGGATATATGAACACCGGCATCCAGCGCTCTTCAGCGACGCCTATCGGAGCGAATACAACTACCACCCCCGTAGGATCGCAGAGCTACGGTAAAAGGGAGATCCGCAAAGACCTGCTTTCCATCGTTGTAGCGCATCATATCCCGTATGCCGCGACATGTGCGCCCCATGACTGGATGGACGGTATGAAAAAATCCCAAAAGGCCATTGAGACCGAGGGGCCTGCTTTCCTGAATTATTTCTCGCCGTGCATACCCGGATGGAAGATCCCGGCCGATGCCTGGAGAAAGCTGAGCGAATTAGCCGTAAAGACCTGCTTCTGGCCGCTTATCGAAGTGGAGAACGGAAAATGGAGTCTGACCGGTGAATCGAAACGCATAGCGGACGGCAAGGCCGAGAAAGTGCCCGCAGTGGAATTTATGAAGAATCAGGGCAGGTTCAAACACCTCTTCACGCAGAAAAAGGACGATGTCCTGGCTTTGATACAGGCCGATATTGACAGAAGCTGGGATTTCTACAGGAAGATGGCGGGGTACTGATATTAAGATATGAAGCTTTCGCAGATCGGCGGCAGGATCGAAGAGATCAATCATAAAATAAACGATTTTATCGCCGAAGTCCAGGCTCTTTGCGCTATCGTATGCGATATGGGCGGGGAGATCCTGACAACTCAGGGCGATACCGGTATGCTTGATTTCGTTAATATCGCCGCTATGGCCGCAGGGAGCTTTGCCACTACAAAAGGCATCGCCAATCTGCTCGGCCAGAAGGAATTCTCGCTTCTGTTCCATCAGGGCACAAAGAACAATATCCTGATCTCCAATATTGAGAATTTCTCGATCATTATCATCGTATTTGACAATAATTCGATCCTCGGGGTAGTGAAGCAGAAAACGACCGAGCTCAAGGACCAGTTAAAGGTCGTTTTCGAAGATATAGTGAAGGGTCAGGGGATCATCATAAAGAAGGCGAAGATATTTGAAGAAAGGGGGCCTGCCGCCCAGCCTGCGGCCGAACCTGCTAAAAAGGAACCCGAGAAGAAACCTGAAGAAAAACCGCAGGAAAAGCCGAAAGACGGGAAGAAGAAGTTTGACTTCGATTCTCTGATGGTCGATGATCTGGACGATCTCTTTTAAATGAGGGTAGTACTATGACGATGATCAACTACGCAAAAAAAGAGATCATATGCAAAGTAGTCTACTACGGGCCCGGGCTTTGCGGAAAGACTACGAATCTAAAATTCATTTATGACAATATCATGGGCCAGTACAAAGGGAAGATGATCGCCCTTGCCACAGAATCGGAAAGGACGCTTTTTTTCGATTTCCTCCCTCTCGATTTCGGGAAGATCAAGAATTTCAATGCTAAATTCCAGCTGTACACTGTTCCGGGACAGGCATATTATACGAACAGCAGAAAACTTATTCTGAAGGGAGCAGACGGTGTCGTTTTCGTAGCGGATTCCCAGACCGACAGGTTCGAGGAGAACAAGGAATCGCTCAAAGACCTTGCCGTCAATTTGAGGGAGCAGGGGTTGGACATCAGGAAGATCCCTCTCGTACTTCAGTGGAATAAGAGGGACCTTCCCAATATCGTCCCTATCCAGACACTCGAAGAAACCCTGAATTTCAGAAAGGTTCCGACATTCGAAGCTGTTGCCGCAAAAGGGATAGGTGTTTTCGAGACGCTGAAGACCATCGTGAAAATGGTCTTCGTGAGCCTCGGGGGTCAGGGTTAAATCATGTTCAAAGGCAATAAAGTACTACAACCTGAAGATCTTGACAAGATCAACGATATCATAGAGAAGCTCAAGGTTCAGACAAAGGCGCTCGTGATCCTTGTCGTTGACGATACCGGGCAGCTCATTGCGAACACCGAGAGCGATCCTTCGATAGATCCGATCCTCCTGGGCACGCTTACCGCAGGTAATTTCGGAGCGACCAATGAGCTGGCAAAGCTTATCGGGGAAGCCGATTTCACGCTTGTTCTGCATGAGGGAAATAAAGAGAACATTCATATGCTCGCCATCGGTGAATGCGGGATTCTTGTCGTGATCTTCAACAACACCACTCCCATAGGCCTCATCAGGATGTATTCGCAGAAGACGACGAAGGAACTTCTGCCGATACTCGAGAAAATGCAGCAGGAAAAGGAAAAGAAAAAGACCGACCTGCCTTCCGATGAGGACTTGAACAACCTGTTCAACTGGTAAAATGAGTTTCATCGGAGTGCTGGATGATCTTACTTTCTCCGAGGTCCTTCAGTTGCTTCATCTCGAGCAGAAGACGGGGACACTTAATATCTGGAATCAGGTCGACGGCAAAAAGATCATTTTCAAGGAAGGTAATATCCTTTTCGCCGGGAGTATGGAAAAGGACGAGAAGCTCGGAGATATTCTCGTAGCATCCAAGGTCATCAACGACTCTCAGATCCGCGAAGCCCTCAGGGTCCAGCGTGAATTAAGGGGCGCGAAAAGGGTCGGCGACATCCTGAAGGATAAATACGGAGTAACGGAAAGCGATATTCAAAAGGGGCTGAATGAATTCATGTGCGAATCGATCTTCTCCATCTTCTCATGGGATGAGGGTGATTTCAATTTCAGCAATGAAATGGAAAGAAGAGAGGAGCAGATCCCCTTCCCTCTCAATATTTCGATAGAGAACATAATCATGGAAGGTTCCCGAAGGATCGATGAGACTGGAAAGATAATGAAGGAGATCCCCGATATGAATTCTATCCTCAAACTCAATGTCGAACTGGAAGGCATCGAGAACATCAATCTTCACCCGGATGAATGGAAAGTGCTTTCCCTTGTTGACGACAACAAGAAGATAGACGACCTCAGGATACTTACGGGATATACCGAATTCCAGCTTCTCAAAATCATCTTCTCGCTCAAGAACGCACATATCATAGTTCTGGAGAAGAACAAATAAATGCCGAAGGTCATACTCGGACTTTCGGGCGGCATTGACAGCACCGCAGCCCTTATCCTTCTATTAGAACACGGTTTTGAACCGCATTGCATAATGCTGAGGGTCTATGACGGCACTTCAAAATGCAGCGCAGAGAAAAGTGCCCGTTTAGCGGCAGATATCACGAAAAGGCTTGGCGTTCCATTTGAACTGATCGATGTCCGCAAAGAGTTCAGGGAGCAAGTTCTGGATTATTTCTACGTGTCTTATAAAAAGGGAGAAACCCCTAATCCCTGCGTGCAGTGCAATCTTAAGATCAAATTCAGGTACCTGAGCGAAATAAGACAGGAGAAAGGAGCCGATTTCATCGCAACCGGACATTATGCCAAAATGAACCTTTTCAACGGAAAACATCTCATAAGCTGCTCCCGGGATATTAAGAAAGACCAGACATATTTTCTCGGATTTCTCGGAGAGGAAATTACGCGATATCTCATGTTCCCTCTCGGATCTTATCTCAAGGAAGGGATGAGAAAGATCATCAGCGAGGCGGGATTACCTCTTCCCGAGATCGCCGGCGAGTCACAGGACCTTTGCTTCACGGAAGATAAAGATATCCCCTCTTTTCTTGAGAGCGAATATGGATTCCGTGTTGATGAAGGGGATCTTGTTTTCGGCAGTAAAAAACTCGGCGTTCATAAAGGATACCCTTTCTATACGATCGGACAGAGGAAAAGACTTTCTCACAATTACCATCTCCCGTTGTATGTCAGGGAAAAGGATATTGAAAGCAATACCGTATATATCGACCTCAAGGAGAATACGGAATCGCAGGAGTTCATCTTTTCGAATGCTGTCTTTCATGTCGATCCGGGATGCCTTGACGGGCAGGAATTATTCGTGAAATTGAGGCACAGGGGAGAAAAGATCAAATGCGGACTCCGTAAAGAGAACGGGACCTACAGAATAAGTCTCGAGGGGAACAAAGCGATGATCACTCCCGGTCAAGCAGCTGTGATCTATTTCAAAGATATGGTCTGTGCAGCAGGCTGGCAGAAGCGCTCTTGAAGCTGCACTTGTTCTTCAAAGCAATTTTCCCGTATAGTCCGTTATCGCTTTTTTAAGTCTTTCAAGATCACCGTCCCCCACATCATTGTGGAAAGTGACCCTCACCCTGTCTCCATGCGGAATAACGAGGATGCCTTGCTCTTCCAGCGTTCTGATGACCCTCATATTGTCTTTAATGTGGAAATATACCATGTTCGTATTAACGCTTTCCCTGTCCAAACTGATGCCGGGAATATCGCTTAAAAAATCCGCGAATGCGGAGGCCCTTTCATGATCTTCTTTCAATCTTTCGATCATCTTCGTAAGCCCGATTATCCCGCAAATGGCAAGTATACCCGCTTGTCTCATCCCTCCGCCAAGCATTTTCCTTATCTTTCTGGCTTTCTTCATATGTTCTTTAGTGCCGAGAAGAAGAGACCCCACCGGCGAACAGAGACCTTTGGAAAGACATATCATTACCGTATCCGCATAAGAGGCGAGCTCTGCTGCCGAGAGTTTCAGATGAAGCGCGGCATTGAAAATACGCGCGCCGTCAAGATGAACATGCAGTCCTTCGCTTTCGGCGATCGCCTTTATCTCTTTCATGTATTCCGGAGAGACCGCAACGCCGCCGTCATCATTGTGAGGGTTCTCAAGGCATATAAGAGCGGTTTTCGGAAAATGAATATCCTCTCCCCTGATGCACTTTTTCACTTCATCGGGGTCCATTCTGCCCCGTATTGTTTTCAGTGTTCTTGTTTGTAGCCCGGCTAGACGCGCGGCAGCACCGACCTCGTGCTGGATGATATGCGATGTATCCGAGAGTATGATCTCGTCTCCGGGATCCGAAAGGACCCTGAGCGCTATCTGATTTCCCATGGTTCCGCTGGGAACAAAGAGTGCCTCCTCCTTTTTCAACATCTCTGCCGCAAGAGATTCAAGGCGGTTGACCGTCGGATCGTCGCCGAAAACATCATCTCCCACTTCTACCGTCATCATTGCCTTGCGCATCTCTTCAGTAGGTCTTGTCACCGTATCCGATCTGAAATCCGATATCCTATCCATAATCTCTCCATAAAAAAGAAATTTAACATATTTTCCCGAAAAATCCAAAAATCCCGTTTATCGGCCCGTTCACGGCACACCTTTACCCGGCCCGCCTACTCAGTTGCACTGTTGATTTTTTTACATTTTCCTGTTATAATATGCGGAATTGCCGGGATGGCGAAATTGGCAGACGCGCATGGTTCAGGTCCATGTGGAGGCAACTCTTTGCAGGTTCAACTCCTGTTCCCGGCACTTCCTTTCTCGTACCGGAATCCCTTCACATCTGTATATCTGGCGATCTTGAGCGTTTTTTCACCAGTATAAATGAACCTTCCCGGTGCACCGGACGCCTTTTTCAGGAATTTCTTTCTTGTATACACCACATCGATCTCGGAAGCAGAAAACCCCTTCGAATGTATCATTGCAAGTAACGCTCCGAACCTGAGAAGTTCGAAATCGGGTGTTTCTTCGGGAGCTATGAGGAAAACGCTCGAACCGTGATAATCCCTTGCATGGAACCACCAGTCATTACCCCCTCCCGCGAATTTGAAAAGATCCCCGTTCTCATGTTCATTTCTTCCGACTAGAAAGAAGTGTTCCTTATAATAATAGATCTTTCCCAGTGTTTTTCTGATCCGTTTGACTTTACCGACATCAGGCAGCTCGAGACGATACTTCTTTTTCAGTTCTTTGAGAAATTCAATATCATCGGCAGCATCGATCTTTGAAAGAAGCTCCTTAAATTCCGAGATCTCTTCCTCGGACTCCTTCAGTCTTTCCAGAGAGACGGCAAGACCCTTTTTCATCTTCCGCCCTTTCTTGAAATACTCCTCCATGTTCTCAAGAGGGGTCAACTCCGGTTTCAGGACGATCTCGACAGTGCTTCCGTTCTCCCAATCCTGCATTGAAAACGAAGACGCGCCTTTTTTTATCTTAGCAAGAGAGTATTTCAAAAGTTCACCCGTCTTCAGATGAACTTCATAAAGGGAGTATTTTTTGATATCGTTCCCGATATTAGTTATTTTTTTTGCAGTTTTTCTGATCAGGGTCTTTATATGAGCCGTAAGAACGGTCTTCAGCCGTACGGCTTCTTCCCCGGGGTCATCACCTTTTCGCAACATCGAGAAAATGGAAAGAATATATATAGCCGCCAATGGAGAACATATCCCCTTCCTTGAGTATTCTTTTTTTGATCCTTACATTATCCACAAAAGTCCCGTTTGTTGAATCAAGGTCCTCCAGGATGAAAGATGCATCAGAATCATTTATCGAGCAGTGTATTCTGGAGATATTGTCATCATCTATGGTAAGGTCGCAATCATCGCTTCTTCCTATAATGAACTTTCTTGCCGAGATCAGTACTTTTTCCTTTGTTTTCGAGTTTATTAAAAAACTTCTCGGGATATAGTTCTGATCCTCCGGCTGAAGCACATTCGTCGACTCATTCCATTTGTCTTCCATCATTTCACCTCGAAATACGGGACAGTGCCTTCTTTCCTCGCAACTTTAATGATCCCCCTTTTTTTCATCGTATTAAGAAGATTGGAGGCATAACTGCGGTTATAGGAAAATTTCGCGCAGATCTCGGCCGTGCTTCTCGGTATCCTCAGGAATTCCAGAAGTCTTTCATCGCGCGCTTCTCCCCTTTTGTTCTTTCCTTTCGCTCTCGAGGAATTCTTACGAAGTGATTCCTCGGCAAAATCCCCGATCTCTTCTACCCGCTCCTTCATCCGTTTCAGCTCCTCCATGGAGCGTTCCAGCTTTTCCAGTCTCGCGTCTATCTGGTTTATTCTTGCAAGAACCTTCGTTTCAAAGGATTCAATGATCTCAGCGAATTCTTCTACTTTGAGATTTTTAAATATGGCCATCTCAGCTGACCGCAAGGATCAACGCAACAACGGAAATAATGAACGAACCTATTGAGATATAGTAAAGGGTCTTATACTGCCCGGTGTCTTTTGAGCCCATCCTGTCTTCGAGCTCCTTCACCTTCTCTATCGTCTTGTTTATCGAATTTTTATTGATCATGATATCCTGCTGCATGCCCGCCATCATGTTCTTCATCTCAGTGAGAAGGCTTGACTGCAGTTTGAAATTCTCGTCGCTGACGTCGATCTCGTCCCCTTGATCGGGATGGAGCAGTTTATTCACAAGCCTGTCCGTTGCTACAGCGAACTCGTATCTGGTAAGGGCTTTGTCCCCCTGAAATGTCAGTTCACCCTTTTTCACTATACCCTTGAATATGCCGAATTCGCTCATTCTCAGCACGGAGCCGTAAGCCCAGTGCGTATTGACAAGATCTTTGTACGGATTGTTCTCGGCGTTTACCGCGAACGCTGCGCAGATGATAAAAACGGCCAGCAGGACCTTCTTCATAGATCACTCCTTGTATTTGTTGAAAATTTCCAATATTTCTTCGCGGCCCTTGAAAAAGGCCTCGACGACATAGGGGCAGAATTGTTTTCCGCTTTGTTCCTCTATGTATGTGAATACCTTGTCCAGGGGCCATGGACCTTTATATACACGTTTTACCGAAAGCGCGTCAAAAACATCGGAAAGAGAGCATATTCTTCCCTCGATAGGGATCTCTTCACCCCGGAGTTTTTTAGGATACCCCTCACCGTCCCATTTCTCATGATGGGAAAGAGCGATATCCCGGGCCATTTTGATAACATCGGAATCAGGATTTTTCAGGATATCGGCGCCGATCGTCGTATGCTTCTCCATGATCCGCCGCTCATCGTCATCCAGGGGCCCCGGTTTCCCTAAAATAGCATCGGGAACGCCGAGCTTCCCTATATCGTGCATAGGCGATGCGTAAAGAACGAGTTCCTGGAAATCACGGTTGAACCCCATATGTTTTGCGATTATCGTCGAATAATTGCTCATCCTCTCAAGATGATGGGCCGTATCGGGATCTTTGTATTCTGCCGCGCTGACAAGCCTGTATATCGTGGAAAGATGTGATTCCTTCAAACTTTGCGCGAGAAGCGCATTCTTCAATGCTATCGCAGCGAAAGAACCGAGCGTGCATACGAGTTTTACATCTTCCTCTGAAAAGCTTACGATATCGCCCGAGGGCGTCATTGAATTAATTATCTGGAGCACCCCTATGATCTCACCGTCGCGGTCTTTAAGCGGTATCACGAGCATGGACTGCGTATGGTATTCGAATTTGCGGTCAAAAGTATCCCAGTGTTTATACGGCAATTTGGAGTCCAGCCGGTACACGTCCTGAATGTTAAGTATTTCGCCGGTTAAAGCCACATATCCTGAAAGATTCTCTTTCGTCAAAGGAACGGGGTTAGGTTTGAAGAGCCGGGCAGAATCCATCTTGAACCGTTTTTCGAGAGTATCGTTCTGGCTGGCGATGAACTCCAATCTGCTGTCCGTTCTGATATATATGCTTCCCGCATCTGCGTTCGTGATCTCACGGGATGTCTTGAGTATAGTCCGGAAAAGAGTGTCCAGATTAGTCTCTGAGGAGAGTATCAGGCCGATATCAATGATCTTTTCAAGACTGCGTTCTTTCATTTGTTTGATTATACTAAAAAGACGGTAAAAATACAAATAATGCAACACTATGAAAACCAGGCTTCGCGCGTCATGCAGTTTTTTTACAACTCCATCCTGCCTCTTCGGAAAATCTTTTTGACTTATTTCATTTAAATGTGTATAATTCCAAAGTATAGCATTTTTTGGCATTAAATATGCAGGCATAAACCATGATGAAATATTTTCTGGCGCTCGCGCTTATTCTTATAGGATCTTCGCTGGGAGCCTTCTCGCTTAATGATTTCTGCGCGAAGAATTCAGCCGATTATTCATATGACCCCGATTTCAATATCCTTACGCTCAGGTGGAACGGAAGGACCTTCAATTTCTTCGTGAACGGATCTGTTTACTATGAAGGCATCAAGGTCTACTACCTTACCAGGGATGTTACCGTCCGCAGCAATGACTTTCTGATAGACGATGATTTCCTCTCCCGCTGGATGCCTAAAAAGGGCATACACAAATTCGAGGTAACCCGTTCCGGAGAACTCACTGTTCTTACTTTCTTCTCCTTCTCTAAGATCGCCGTTACCAATACGGACATAGGGTGCTTCACTCTTGAGGGCGAGGATCCTTCCGATATCAAGCCTGAATACCAGAACGATACCGAGAGAGGGATCGAGTACATAAAGTCTTTCGATAATAAAGTTGAACTGAAATTCACTAATGCGGCGGAGATCTCCTGTGAGAACTCCGGCACGCAGGAAGTAAGGTTCGTATACAAGATACTGAAACCTGTCGAAAAACTCAAGGAGCCGGAGCCGGTGATAAAAAAGAGCAACGGATTCGATAAGAAGAAGATCACGATCGTTCTCGATCCCGGCCACGGAGGCAAAGATCCCGGTGCGATCGGCATAACGGGAGTTAAAGAAAAGGCCGTAGTCCTTTCACTTTCCAAACAGATCCACTTGCTTTTAAAGGACCTCGGGTACAGCGTTCTTCTGACCCGGAGTTCCGATAATTTCATACCCCTCCGTCAGCGCACGGAGTTTGCCAATAAGAACAATGCTTCCCTGTTCGTAAGCGTGCATGCCAATGTAGCCTTCAATCCGGGCGTATACGGATTCGATATCTATTACCTCTCCACCTCGGCCTCGGATGACGAATCGCGGCAGGTCGCCGCATACGAGAACAATGTTATCAAACTTGAACAGGCCGAGAAAAAGGATACGCTCGGCGAAATAATCTGGTCTATGCTTTCAAATGAGTTCGAGAACGAATCCATTACCCTTGGAGGCATACTCGCTAAACACATGAAGGAGATAGGCGCGCCGAACGGGAACCCTGTCAAACACGCGCGTTTCTATGTCCTGTACGGTGCAACTATGCCTGCCATCCTCATTGAAAGCGGATTTCTTACCAATAAAAAAGAAGAGGCTAAACTCAAAAACCAGGAATATCAGAAGAAACTCGCCGAAAGGGTCGTAGGCGGGTTGGACGAATACATTGAAAAGAACTACAGGAAATTTATAAATGATTAGAAGACCCATAGGTATCTTTGATTCCGGTATCGGCGGTTTGACCGTCCTGAACAGGCTGCTCGAAGCGATGCCAGGCGAAAATTTTGTGTATTTCGGCGATACCGCCAGGCTCCCCTACGGTTCGAAATCGAAGGATGCCATAGTTCATTATTCACAGCAGAATGCCAGGTTCCTTCTTTCCAGAAAAGTGAAGATGATCATCGTTGCCTGCAATTCCGCTTCTTCGAATGCGCTTACATCGCTCAAACGGAATTTCGACGTTCCCGTCTTCGGCGTTATAGAACCGGCGATCAGAGGTATAAAGAAAGGCTTTGGGAAGATCGGTCTCATCGGAACTTATGCAACGGTCGAATCGGGTGCTTATCAATCGCTGATAATAAGGTCCTTTCCCGGGATCAAGATCTTTCCCAGGGCCTGTCCGCTCTTCGTTCCCTTCGTTGAGGAGGGCATGGCCAATTCGAACATAGCGCTTGAAGTGATCAGGTATTACCTTGAACCTATGAAAAGGAAGAACATCGATGCACTGATCCTTGCCTGTACACATTACCCGGTGCTCGCTAAGAAGCTGGGAAGCTATTTCGGAAAGAGCACCGCACTTATCGATCCTGCTGCCGAACTCGCGCGAGAGATCAAGGTCTTCGTCAGGGAACGGGGCATTTCCAATCCGTCCGGAGGAAAAATAGATTTTTTCTTAAGCGACATACCGCGGAATTTCGGAGCGCTGGCGGGGCATTTTCTGAAAAGGGAGATCGGCCGAATTAAAAAAATAGACATAGAGAGGTATTAAGTGAGAAGCGGAAGAGGGAACGACGAATTGCGGAAGATCGAAGTGATCAAGAACCTGAATAAATGGGCGGAAGGTTCAGCTGAAGTCATCTGGGGGGGGAATCGGATCAATGTCACCGCCTCCTTGGAAAAGAGGGTACCTCCTCATCTTCTCAACACGAATTCCGGATGGATCGCTGTCGAATACAGAATGCTCCCGCGCTCCACTTCGGTGCGGAAGATCAGAAATGAGAACCTCATCAATACCGACGCGAGACAGGTAGAGATCTCCCGCATACTCGGAAGGATCATCCGCAATACGGTTGATCTTACCGCTTTCCCGAAAAAAACTATATGGCTCGACTGTGATGTGATACAAGCCGACGGAGGCACGAGGATCGCCGCCTTGTTCGGCGCTTTCATTGCGCTGCACGAATGTCTGAAAATGATGCGCACACAGGGGATTTTCACTGAGATGCCTCTCAAATACCGCGTTTGCGGGATCAGCGCTGCCATCAAGGACGGTGAAATACTCGTTGATCCGGATTTTAACGAAGATTTCTCTTCAGATGCAGATATCAATATCTTCCAGAACGACAAAGGCGAGATCCTGGAGATCCAGGGAGGAGCCGAAGGACGCGGTTACTCCGGAAATAAACTCATGGAACTCTTGGAGAAAGTGCAACCCGTTTTCAGAGAACTTTTCGACCTGCAGAAGAACATCGTAGATGGAGGATAAGAAAGGGCTTCATCCGGAAACGGATAAGAAAGGGCTTCATCCGGAAACGGATACAAATGACCTCTATCCTGAAATCGAGCGGATTCTCCCTTTGGTCCAGTATCCTCAGAGATATATCGGCAATGAGATCGGTGCGGTAAAAAAGAAAAATTTCAAAAATAAGATCGTCTTCGGCTTTCCCGATCTGTACGAGCTCGGAATGAGCAATCTCGCTCTCAAGATATTCTACGATATTTTCTACGATGATCCCGATATCGCTTTCGAGAGGACATTCCTCCCCGCCGGGGACATGCTGGAGCTGATGAGGACAAACGGGATACCTCTTTTCACTCTTGAGAGCTTCAGCCCGGTGAAGGAGGCGGACCTTCTCGCGTTCACCCTTCCCTCCGAACTCCTTCTTATAAACGCCCTGAGGATGATGAAGGCGGCACTGATCCCATTATTCTCGACGGAAAGAGACAAGGGAGGATATCCCATTCTTGTCGCCGGCGGACCTGGCACCGTTAATCCCCTGCCGCTTTTCCCTTTCTTTGATGTCATCTTCATCGGCGAAGCGGAAGAAGCGTTCCCCCGGATGGCTGCACTGCTTAAAGAACATCGCAACAGGGAAGATCTCCTTCACATCTTGTCCCGCTTGGACGGATTCATCATTACCTCTATTTATAAGAAAACGTCTTTCGGGGAATTCCTGATAGCGGAAGGTCCTCTTAAGGATTACGTGAGGTGGGAGAAATTTCACGATACTCCCCCCGCCGCAGAGCGTCTCATACCAATAACACAGATCGGCGAGAAACGGCGTGAGATAGAGATCATGCGCGGATGCTCGGCCATGTGCAGATTCTGCCTTGCGGGATCGCTTTACAGGCCCAGAAGAGAAAGAGATGTCAATACCGTGCTGCAGGATATCATTGCGGGCATTGAAAAGAACGCTTCAGACAGCATTTCTCTTCTTTCACTTTCCTCCGGCGATTATTCCGGGATCAATGATCTCATCAATGAACTCCTTAAATTGAAGGATGATATCCGCATATCCCTCCCCTCGCTGAGGATAGACAGTATCGATACGGAACTTTTGACCGCTCTCGGCTCCAGAAAGATCACCAATCTTACTTTTGCGTTGGAAACCGGAAGTGAGCGGCTGAGAAAGGCAATTAACAAAAAGATCACAGATGCAGAGTACTTCGGTATGCTCGATAAGATCCGCGATAAAAGTTGGAGAACGGTGAAACTCTATTTCATGTTGGGATTGCCGGGAGAGACCGACGATGATATCAAGAGCACGGCGGGACTCATTGAACGGACCGTATACATTCTCGGGAAGAGGTTTTCCATTAATATCTCGATATCTGTTTTCGTACCGAAACCGCATACGCCGTTCGAGACATCTGATCTTATTTCGCCGGAGGATTTCAAAAGGAGGATCTCTTTTTTCCACTTCTTAAGGAAATATAAGAACGTGAAGATCAATTACGGCGACCGCGAAACTGCCGCGCTCGAAACGATGGCTTCCCGTGGCGATATCCGCGCCGGGATGTTCCTCGCCGAGCTGGCAGAAAAAGGCCTCGACCATGATGCCCTTTTCGCGAACAGGGAAATCATCACGGAAGCGGCAGGGAAAGCCGGCATGGACAAGTTCCTTTACAGTTTCGATACGCCTTATTGGAGGGATATCGTTTCGATCTCCGACGGAGATTTTTTAAGGCGCGAGCGCGAGGCTGGCGAGAAGTGCGAAGAGACACAGGACTGTTTCGAGGGTACATGCCTGGCTTGCGGGGCATGCGGAGGCCGTGAACCCGGATACAGGAAGAGCGCGCCCATTACCGTTTCGGTTAAACCGCAGCATACGGATACGGCTGAAGACCGCTTGTACCTTCTCAAATTCGAAAAAAGAGGGATCTCAAAATTCCTTTCGCATAACGACCTGAACTATGTGGTCTGCCGCCTTCTGGAGATGAGCGGGATGCATCTTGTCAAAAGAACGGGATTCGCGCGCAATGCCAAGATATCGTTCTTCCATGCCCTCCAGCTCGGTATAGAGAGCTTGGCCGAATATGCCGCATGCCACTTGAAAGAGAAGGTGGGCGAAGAAAGAGTCCGGGCTTTCAACAACAGAGCGCCGCAGGGCCTGCGTCTTACCGAAGCGAAGGAGATAGAAAGCTTGCCGCGGATCGCATCCGTGGAATTTACCGCTTTTTATTCTGACGGGCGCGCAGAAAAATTCGTGCTTGTCAGGAAAGAGGGAAATATTGAATCATTACCGGCATATCTTGACGCCCTTCCGGAAAAACCCCTGAAGGTGATCAAAACGGGCTCATTTTTTGAATAGTCTTTTCACGCCTTGCGCAGATCTGTAAAGTATATCGAAAAAAGTCCCGAGAGGACAGAAAGCATTACACCAGATGAAGGGGAAAAATATCAGTATCGCGGCGAAGGCGCTGATGAAAATGATCCGGAAAAGCGTGTACGGCGGAGTAAGGTAGAGGAATGGAAACACAAGCAGGTATCTGAGCCCCATAATATACAGAATACAGGCTGCAGCAAGAAAAGCGAATTTCAAATACGGATATTCCTTTGTTCGTATCTTCTTGCATTTCAGCAGACAGGCTTTCTCCGACAGGAATCCTACGGGACACAGAGTGAAGCAGTAGGGTCTCTTTCTGAAGAAAGATATAATGAGAATAAAAAGAGCAAACACGGGGAACACTGAAAGCGTGAACCCGCCTTCGAACATGGCAAGATAGTATTCCAGGGAAAGTATCCTTTTCATGATCAGGATGAAGAAAATAAAATAAAAGGCTAATGCCGCATATCTGAGGATATTTTTCCTGAGGAATACGGAAAGCACGGTAAGAGCGATCAGCAGACCTAAAGCGGCCGATTCAGTCAACGGGACTTTTTTTTTACGGCTTTGTTCTCTTTGAGGAAAGCGTCGAGGTCTAAAAGTATATCTCTGATGCAGCTGCTCGTGTATGTAGCGCCGGTCACGGTATCAGCCGGTGCCTGTATCTTCACTTTGTTCCGGGTCGCGCCCGACACGGACTCCACTTTCAGGACTGCAGAGGACACCTTCTTCCCTTCGAATCTTTCAAGATAACCCGATTCAAGAACGATCTTCATATAGGCGGGAGTTTCATTGTGTGAGAAGATGAATATCTTCCGTATGGCATCCTTCTTTTCATTCAGGACGATCGCAAGCACGATCTTGCCGTTATAACCTTCCCGTGAAGAAAAGCCGTCGCTGAAGAACATGAAGGATTTCTCATCTTTACCGGATATCGAATAAATGAATTTCGAGGCTTTTCTAATTTTGAAGCCCGGGTATTTTTCTTTCGCGAAAGCGGCCCTGGCATCGGCCGGATATATTCCGCAGGAAACGAGAAAAACTAAAACTGCGGCAATTATGATCTTTAAACGAGGTCTCATGATCAAAGCGCCGTTCCGCATTCCGTACAGAATTTCGATTCCGGCTGATTCTTTGCCCCGCACTTGGGACAGACCTTCCCGGCAAGGTTCGCACCGCAATTCGAACAGAATTTCCCCTCGCCTGCAGGTTTGCCGCATTTCGGGCAGAGCGTAACCTTTGCCTCTATCTCCCCGGTGAATACCTGCGTTTCAGCGGCCTTGGTCTTAATATCCTGGACCATTTTCTCCGCATGGGCGGCTGCAATCTCCACATTAGCCCTCGGCGCGTCGCCGACGCACAGGCCGGCACCTTCATTCCAGCAATTGTCGCATACCCACTTGGAACATCTCGGGCATCTCTTGAAATGTCCTTTAGCCTCGTTCTGCGCTTCTTCGAAAGCCTTCTCGTGTTCCTTATGCCATTCGGGGCTCATCCCTTCGAAACGCTCGCTTATAATGTCGCTGCCCCGCTCCAGGCCGCTTCCCACATTATATTGTCCCATCATCGTTGCGGCGGCTCCGGCGATCTTGCCGATATTCTTAAAGAAATTCTTTTTCTTGTATGTCTTTGATTCGATGAACCTTGTCTTGTAACCCTCATTGCAGATATTGCAGAAGAAGGTGAATTGGAAACCCGCTTCCGTGGAATTGTCCGCGTAGTTGTCCGTGAAAGCGATGAGTTTTTTACCGTTCATATATTCTCTCCTTTAATGTTCTTCCCGCATTTAATGCATTTATCTCCCAGAGGCGGCTGTTCGAATCCGCATTTTTTATTCGCACATCTTACTGTAAGACGTTTCCCGCAATGAACGCAATAATCGCAGAAGAACCCTTCCTTCCCGCAAAGGGGGCAGACCACTTTAAGTTCAAACCCGCAGCCGGGGCAGGCTTTATATTCTTTTTTCACAGGATGTCTGCACTTCGGACATCTGAATTCGTCCGCGGGATCGATCTTCCCGCAGTACGGGCAAACTCCGCCATCGCTTTCAACGAGTTCATTGCAGTATTTGCACGGCTTTTTATATCCCGGCATTTCTCACCTCGCTTCATTATAGCACAATTCCCGCCAGCGGCAAAAAAAACGCATTAGCCCTTGGCTATCAGCCCTCGGAGTATTTCAGCATGATCGCCTTTGCCGTGGATCAGCCTTCCCGCAAAAGCCCTTCTCAGCATCTTAAGCTCATCTATATGAAGATACGCGTACAGATATTCCTCGTTCCCCGGCTTTCTAAGGTCATCCTCTTCCATATACACGGGCTCTCTTCTGAAATCAACCTTGTTCATCGCTCTGTTCAGTTCGGTCATGAAGCCGCGGAGCCCATTTTGTCCATTCTCCCTTATATCCCTGAAAAGGTATGCCGCCCGGCCTTTTTCCTGAGAGACCGTCTCCAAGAGAACATAATCGGCTTCCGTTCCCGTTCGCTCCTTCGGAATGGGAAGGAATAACCATAGATAATCCCCCGAGAGATCACCCATCAAGCCCTTTTTAAAACCAATGCCACGGTCGCCGGAAACAATATTTGAAAGCGCTCCGATATAAGGTCCTGTATTTGAGCTGCCGATATACGCTTCGATTGCATCCCGGAGGGCCGGTGAGACGCTGCATATTTCCTCGGAGAATACCAGCCGGCCCTCCCTGATCAGCTTCACGGCATTTCTGAGCTCCAACGCATCTATTCCGGGGAAGATGCCTTTAATGAAATCCCTCGATCTTTCGGAGAGACCCGCAAGAAGCTCTTCAAGTTTTTTACCGAAAAGATCGGTCTGCCTGCCAAGTTTCGAGATAGAGAGCGCAGATCCGCCTTGAAGTCCGATCTCGTATTTATGATCGTTGAGCACACAATTCTCTATCTCGCCGAGGGATATCCGCTCGAGCCGTCCCGCTTCGGGGATCAGAACAAGGGCGGAAGAGTAAAGTCTTATCTCCCCTTCCGCACCGATAGATCTTCCGTCCTCTCTTCTGAAGTCAAGACGGATCGGGGAGAAGGAAGCTTTCATTCTCTCGCTCATCAGAAGATGGGAAGCGATCTCATCATGCCAGGATGAAAGAAAGGCTTTCATGAATCCGTCATAGACTGTGCCGAGCATTTTTAAAACAAGACATCCGGTTGCAGTTTCTAGCTCCACTGTATAATCGACAAATCTGACGGTGATGATCCTGATAAGCGGAATATCCGCTATGTCCCCGGCACCCAGATCGAGCTTTAGCTTTTTTCCGAAGAGCTCGGCAGTGATCTTCAGGTCCGTATTTTCGCCGCGGAAACCGCCCTTGCCTCTTACAGTGAACAGCGTTTCTTCCTTTTTATCTTCTTCCATCCCTGCTCCATTGTATTATTATACGGAATTTGTATTGTTTTTCAAAGAAAAAGAGGGACGTTGGTTGAAAAAGGTGAATCTTTTTTCATTTACTCTGTCCATTATAATACGCTTTACAGCGCTATGCGCGACTTATCTGAGGAAACCTTCCGGTGAGCACTTCACGCTTGGTATTCACCGATATTTTCCCCTACAATGAATTATTTAAGCACATGTGTTTAAGATCTTGTCAACAATATCGAACACTCTTTGTCTTGGAATTTTGCGGGGCCGGATTTTTATGGTATAATATCCCGTGAAAAGGTCTTTATGCATCATACTTTTTATTTTAATTGGCGGCTTTCAGACAACGGCGCAGGACCTCAGAAGTTTCGTGGTCTATGAGAACACGCTTTATATCGGATTTGACAATATTGAACTTTACAAAAGCGAATATTCCGATAAGGCGAAGGGCTTCCTGAATTACTATGTTTTCTATTCGGAGAGGTATTTCGAGGACATAACAGCGGGCTATCTTAACGGTAAGGCATTGAGACCTTCAAGAGCGAAAAATTACGAGTTCTCCGACAATCAGGATGAGGATTTCGAGGCCGAATTCTATGAAAGCGAGGAGGCGCAGACAAGAGGTGAGACCGATTTCATCATCAAAGGGATGATCGTTCTTGACGAAAAAGGGGGCCTTGTGTTCTTCAAAAGCGAGGAGATCCTCAAAGACGGCAATATCCAGTACAGGGTCATACGCGCCGAATGGAATTTCGGGAAAAAGATGTACGAAATAACCGTTGACGATAAGAAGCGTTCCGCCGACGGTAAGATAGAGAGCTTCGAACTGAAGACCGGGAAAATGATACCCGTACTTTCGTATTTAATCTCTTTTGCTTTTCTGGACCTTAAAAATTGCGCGGAAGACGAGATCGCGCTCAAGGCCCTTGACCCCTTTGCCGCCAACCGGACATCATTCGACAGCCAAAGCAGTTTCCCCGCGGTAGCACCCGCTGTTTTCGATTTCACGATCAACTGGAATGAGGGAAAGTACTCCATCCCCCGTTTCTCCCTCAATGCTGCCGGGGAAAGGAGATGAGAAGCGCGTCTTTCCGTATCAGAGGATTTTATTTCGCCCTTTTTTCTTTTTTTGCTCTTTCGGTGTTCGGAGATACACCTAACGGGAAAACGAATCTCGAAGATGTGATCCTTTCGGAAGGTCTTGTTCTGGCTAAAGTCGAAAAGAACCATTTTAAAAAGAAACTCGCCGTGGCAGAGATAACCGTTATCCGCGTATTTGCGGGAAAGACAGAGAAAAAAAGATATTCCGTGATCCTTAAAAACGGTAAGGATTTTGATTTTACTCTCCGTGAGGGAGATGTTTACCTTTTCGGCCTTAAGGGGGAAATCGATCCCGGGATCGCCGCCGGATTGAAGAGAAAGATCAAGAGGGCGTTCGGTAAGACGGTAGGCGCGCTCGACATTCTTCCCTGCCGCGGTGAAAGGTTCTTTTTGAGAACAGGTGAATACGAAGGCTGTATATGCGCCGTCATTGAACCATTTGACCATGATGTTCCGGAATGTCTGAGGGACCTGCCGGGCCCGAAATCTAGGGCTTACAGATTCGTCATAGCGCTTGAAGATATTTTTAATTACTACCGCCTTCAAGGCGATTGAAACAATAAGTCAGGAGGATATATGTGGGCGTTCTTCAATCTGTTCTATAAAAGCCCGATAGAGCTGATCAACGAGCATTTCAAGGTCGTAAGCGAGGTTTACGAACTCGCCAAACTGAATTTCAACTGCTGGCGGGAAGGCAAGGAGTTCAATTACGAAGTCGTCGACCAGAAAGAGCACGAAGCGGATATCATCAGGGAGAAGGTAAGCGAGGTCATTACGACCAGCCTCATGTCCTCCCTCAGAAAAGAGGATATCCTGAGCCTTGTCTGGGTGCAGGACGAGATCGCAGACGCTTGTCAAGACTTGATGCACATACTCGACTTCAAAAGAGTCAAACTCACTCCCGAGATGACGGAGAAGTTCCGCCAGATCTTCGAGATCACTGATAAGGCAATGACCGAGTACTCTGCACTTTTAAATAATTTCTACAATTTTTCGAGAGCTGACTGGGCGCCGCGTTACAAAAGAGTAATACCTCAGGAAATTGAAAATATCAGTAAGTTCGAGAAGGATATCGACCGTGTTAAGCATTCTCTCGGAAAGATCATATATAATTCCGAGAGCACGCATTCGGCGATAGAGATATATTTTATATCGAAGATGACGATCATTATCGACCGCACGAGCAATGAGCTGAAAAGGGCGGCCGAGCGCATCAAAAGAATGATAGCCAAATAAACGATGTTTCTGATCCTGACACTCCTGCTTTGCTTCTATGTCGCATGGAATATAGGCGCGAACGATGTCGGCAACAATATGGGAACTCCCGTATCGGCCGGGTCACTCTCTTTTAAAAACGCCGTTCTGATCGCAGTGATCTTCGAGTTTCTGGGGGCAGTGCTCGTTGGCGGTTATGTGGTTAAAACCATCAGCACGGACATACTCAACTTGAGCCTATACGAGGGGGATCCCCGCATTCTTATCATCGCTATGTTCTGTTCGCTCCTCGCATCAGGATTCTGGATAACAATTGCCACCGTATTCAAAATGCCTGTTTCCACAACCCACTCGATCATCGGCGCCGTGGTAGGAGCGGGACTTGTAACGGTCGGGGCGGGAGCTATTTGCTGGGCGAAGATAAAACTTATCGCCATTTCCTGGCTGGTCTCCCCTTTCCTCGGAGGACTGATAAGTTATATTATCTTTAACATTTATAAATACTTGATCTTCAATAAAGATGATCCGTTCATACAATTGAAAAGGATCGCTCCATTCTTTGTTTTCATCGTGATCTTCACTCTCGCCATGGCAACTATTTATAAGGGTTTGAAGAACTTACATCTAAACCTGGATCTCGTCCCCGCACTTCTTATTTCAGTTGCCGCAGGAGCAGCCGGCGCCGTTTTCACAGCAATACGGATGAAGAATAAAAAAGCTTCCGGCGACCAGGTCAACGATGTTGAAGACTTCTCCAAGCCCCTTCATGTGATCGCTGCATCGTACGAATGTTTCGCTCACGGCGCAAATGATGTAGCTAATGCCGTGGGCCCCGTTTTCGGCATCATCATGCTTACAAAATACCTTAAATACAAGGCGGGATCGGACATCCCCGGCAGTATGATTCAATTCATGACATGCTCAGGCGGCGGCATTCCTCCATATATCCTTCTCATCGGAGCCGCAGGGATCGTGCTTGGCATCACCACTTTCGGGAAGAACGTTATGGAAACGATCGGTAAAAGGATCACCGAGATCACTCCTTCAAGGGGTTTTGCTTCCGGCTTCGCTACCGCCACTACCGTCCTCCTCGGATCACGGCTCGGATGTCCGCTTTCATCAACCCATATCGTTGTCGGCACCGTTGCCGGCGTAGGCATAGGAAGAGGTATAGGGACATTAAATGCAAAAGTATTGTTGTCCATTTTTATGTCGTGGTTCCTTACATTGCCCGTATCTGCAGGCCTTTGCGTATTACTGTATCTGCTGTTGAAGGACATCATCATCCGGTTAATCTGATATTTCTCACCTCATGTATTGTAAAAACGCTTTTTTTTGATTATAATATGGTATGAAAAAAGACAGGATATATGCCCTTATACTTGCCGTCGTTACGGATATACTCCTGTTCTATCTTCTTACGCTGATGATACCGGACCATCACGGGAGAAGACCGCTCAAGGAACTCCCTCCGAGAAGACTCGTTTTCCTTCGCACCTCATCCTCCGGTGATAAAAAACCCCAACAGGCAGTTGTGAAAGAAGGTCATGTCAGCGTGCCGTTGCCTTCAGAATTTTTCAAGGAGAAGGAAGGATCTTCCGAAGAGATCCCGGATGGAGGGACTAGTATCGTTTTCAGGCATTTCTCTCAGAGGATCACAGATGATAAGGCATATTCGATGAACGATCCCGTGCAGAGAGAAATGGGTGAATTCATTAAAAAGACCGTAAAAGAGGGACCGAAGGAGGAACCGGGGAGCGGCTCGGGTGGAGCCTATGGCGGAGTAGCGGTGAGCTTCTCCTGGGAGCAGTTATTCGCCTCCGTTTATTATGCGGCGGCCGGAAAACCATGGAAGGCATACGACAATTACAGGATATTCGATATCTCCGTGAAAGCCTATAAAAGCGGCGATCTGAAAACAGCTTGCGAAATGGCAAGTTACGTTGCCGCTGACACGCCTGACCCGGAGCTCAGGGAAAAAGCGTTCTACAGGAGACTGATGTGTCTTTTCAGCCTCGGAGAGAACGAAGAACTCGTAAAGGAAGGCAATGCCTTTCTCGGCATGTTCCCCAATTCTTCTTTTCGGGAAGGCGTATCGGCATTCCTTGTCTTAGCCGGCCGTGCTGACGAATAAGGGCTCCGATGCCCGGTGATCCGTTCATTGATTTTTTACCAGAAGAAAAGTATAATATAAAATTATGAGTTCCGAAAAAAAACTTTATCTTTCAATCCTTTTTTCAGCGGGGCTGTTCATGGCATACATGCTGATCAACGCCTTTCTTTCGGGAAATTCCGCAAAATACATCGATGTACCTGCGGGTGAGGAAGAGATCATGGGGAAAGGGATATCCATCCTGAAAAAACAGAGGGCTTTCAAGATATTTCTCATTTCCGTCAAGGTTGAGGACGGCAAACTCGTCAGGGCGGGCATCTCGGCAGAGAGAGTGCACCAGGACATCTTCGAAGAACACCTTTTTTTCGGAGATAACAGGAGGTATGACCTCTACTACGCGAACGGGCGTTTCACGGGCATCTCGGTGGGAGAACTGAAACACGGAACAGCGCCGGTGATCGATCCGGAGAAAGTGAACATCTCTTTTACGATCAAAAAGATATGCCGCATGTTCGAGCTTGACGAGTACGAATGCGATTTTGACCTTGAGAGAAGCCTCATTATTATAAAGACCGGCGGGCGGGTCGAGAAAATCCTATCCATTTGGGAGTACTTATGAAAAAATATGTCTATCTTGCATTCCTGTTCATCCTTCTTGTTCCGAGAGCGCAGGATCAATTAAAATACCTTGGAAGTTTCGACCTCAGAGATGCCGCGGAGATCGAGAAGGCCGTGGACATGATCAGGACGGACCCGAAACTCATTCATATAGTTGCTTCCCGTATCAGATTCGATACGCCTCCCGAAGAACTTATCCGTTTCATTTTCCTTCTTTCTTTGGAGAAGTACCCGGCCTCGTACTTTCCCGTAAAATTGATATTTGACGCTGAACCGGACGAAGTGCTTTTCGCCGCCTGTGTTAATTATTTCGTATCGATGAATACTGATGCCTCCAAAGGATTGCTTCTTGATTATTTGAATGAAAAGGAAAAATATACGGACACATGGTACCTCAGCGCTTTTAAGCTCGTAAAAGAAGGCTTTGAACCGAATAAGATATTTCCCCTTCTTTTCATGGAAGGGTGTGACAAGTACCGTTCCGCATCAGTTCTGTGTCTTGCGCCTGACACATTTAAAAAAGACATGATCGATCTTTTCATTTCTCAAGAAGATCATTTCGAAGCATCGGCCTATGCTCTGTATATGATAGCCACCCGTTTAACAGAAAAGGAGTTACGGACTCTCTTTGCCAAATGCAGAAGGGATCAGGGCAAATTGTTCCTGCTTTTTTCAGTTTTCGAAAAATCAGGAGAGATCGAAGCCGTGCAATTCCTTCGTAAATCGGCAAAGAAGGGGGCTTTGAAAAAGGAGGCTTCAGAAAAACTCGGCGAGATCAAGAAGATACTGGAAGTGGATTGGGTGAAGAAAAAGATATTTAAACCTCAGGGGGACACAGCTGCCTTGAAAACGATGATAGACGGTATCGGGACCGATCAGGAACTTTACGATTACGCGAAATTAACCGAGTTTGCCGGAGCAGGAGATATCGGAGAACTCCAGCGTTTGCAGACCCTTCTTCCGGATATCTTCTCATCCAAGGGCCTTAAACGCATTGATGAGATAAATAATCTCATATTCATTTTAAAAGCATCGGGCGATCTTTCCTATTTTCTGGAGTTATGATATGAAGGCCGTTCTGAAACCCCTGAATACTTCCGCCGGTGACCTTGAAGGGAATGCCGCGCTGATAACGGATTGCATCAGAGAAAACCCCGGAGAGCATTTCTTCGTTTTTCCCGAGATGTGCCTCAGTTCATATCCTTCGTACGATCTGTGGCAGAACAAGGATCTTGTGCTCGCTGAACGCAATATGTTGAGCCGTATCGCAGAACTTGCGAAAGGGAAACTGGTCATATTGGGGGCTTCGAGGATAGCTGACGACACCGAACGGAAATACAGCGATCCCACAAAGATGAAGGACTCTCCTTTTGACCTTAAAAATTGCGCCTATGTCCTCTTTAATGGCCGTGTGGCGGGATTCCAGGATAAATTCAATCTGCCCTCTTATGATATTTTTTTCGAGAACAGGTATTTCAATCCCGGGAAGGATATCTATGTTTTCATGCTTGTTTCAAACGGCGACCGGCTTCAAAAGGTCTTAAATTTTGTTCTCGAGAACGGTATGCTGAGGGAGCCGCATTCGAATTTCAGGATGAATAAGTGGGAAGCCGAGACGAAATATTCGAAAGGTCACAAAGTTCGATGGTTGGGGCTTTCGGTCTGTGAAGATATCTGGGTCAAGGGCAGTGTGCCGTACATACAGGGCGAATTCGGATGCGATATTTTTATCAATATTTCCGCTTCCCCTTTCTATGCCGGAAAGGCCGGGGAAAGAGAAAAACTCCTTGTCTCCTTCTCGAAGAAATACAGAGGTGAACTCCTCTATGTCAACAGAAGCGGGGCAGAGGATCATCTCCTTTTTGACGGGGCAAGTCTGTATTTGAAAAACGGTAAAACGGCCGGCGTTTCGAGGCCGTTTCGGGATGATGCGCTGAAAACAGCAGGAAAAACCGGCAGGAAAGTATCCGCTCATGTATTAATCCCCCGGGAAGAAGAACTATTTAACGCTCTTATAGCGGGAATAAGGAATTACTTCGTTAAAAACGGGTTCACTAAAGCGGTCATTGGGCTCTCAGGAGGCCTGGATTCTGCAGTTGTAGCCGTTCTTGCCGCAAAGGCCCTCGGGCCGCGCAATGTAACAGGTATAATGATGCCCGGGCCATATTCCTCGGATTCTTCCGAAAAGGATGCGCTTGAATGCGCAAAGCGGCTCGGCATCAAAAGAGAAAAGACATGCATCGGCCTGATCTACTCTTCATATATTGAAGGATTGGGCATCGAACAAGGCAAGAAGGTTTCGCTCACCGAACAGAACATTCAATCCCGGATCAGAGGCAATATTCTTATGGCCCGCGCAAATTCCCTGAACGCGCTTGTGCTTTCCACCGGGAATAAATCCGAGCTTGCTATGGGCTACTGCACACTCTACGGGGACATGGCAGGCGCGCTTTCTCCCATCGCCGATATTTTCAAAACGGATGTTTATAAGATCGCCGGATATATAAACGCTCGGTTTGGGAGACCTATACCGGCCGAAATAATCAGGAAGGCCCCTTCAGCTGAACTGGCACCCGGGCAAATGGATGAGGATGATCTGCCCCCCTACGCGATCCTTGACAGGATACTCGGGCTTTATCTCGAGGAAAGGCTGTCAGCTGATGAGATCGTTAAAAAGGGATTTGAAAAGAAGACCGTAAAAAGGATCATAGATAATATCAGAAGAACGGAGTTTAAAAGAAAACAGGCCGCGGTTTCTTTGAAAGTATCCGTAAAGGCCTTCGGCCCGGGCAGGATCATGCCCATCTCGGACAGGAGCAAAGATGAAGCTTGACATCGTCGAGCTTCCTGCTGCGGATATTAGAATTGTTTTCCCTTATGATGGGATTTATATCAATGAACCTTTAAAGATAGTTTATTATAAAGATGCATACATTTCCTTTGACGGCCTTCCCTCAAAAGAGAAGCAGGTCTGTATCCGCTATGAAGGATTCGGGAAGGATGGGATCCTCGGGTTCAGGGCAAACAGATACCCTTCTATTCGTTTCAAGGATGAATATTTTTTATTAAAGTATTCCGGGGAAACAATGAACAATGGTTTGAACCGGCTGTTCAATATTCTCGGAGAGCCTGCTTTAAAATTCAATGATCCCGAACTTCTATCTCTTTCCGGAAAGACCGATGAGTTCCTTTCATTCATTCAACCTCTCATTGCGGATTATACGCCCGGACGGAATAAGATAGAGGAATTGAATCTCCTTTTTCTGTCAGCACGGGCGAAAAACCTGGAACCTGTACCCCCTTCCCTTCAATTATCCGGGAAACAGTTCTTCGATTCCGTACGGAATTCACTTTTGACGATCACGAATCCCGGATTGACCGGGATCCGAAGAAAAGCTGAGGCATACGGGAGAAAACTGGCAGGTAAAACCGGCGAGAAAGTGACTTTTAAAATCAAAGACGGAAGGGTGGAATTCCACATTATTCAAGATTTTAGCAATCTATAGTCCCGGATACATCTTCCCTTTATAACTATACTTATCCTTATCTGTTATTTTTATTTAAAAAATTTCTTGACAAAGAAACTGTTTTTTATTATAATTTAGCAGTTAAGAGGCTAGACTGCTAATATATGGAGGTAGATATGAATATCAAACCGTTAAGGGACAAAGTCATTTTAAAGCCGGAGGAACCGAAGGAAAGTAAGGTCGGTTCACTCTACATCCCTGACACAGCTCAGGAGAAAAAGAATATCGGTATCGTAACGGCCATCGGACCCGGAAAAAGAGATAAGGACGGGAAACTTATACCCATGGATGTCAAAGAGAAAGACAGGGTTATCTATTCCAAGTATGCCGGAACTGAGATCGAAATAGGTAGCGAGAAACTGATCATACTCGATCAGGACGATATTATCGGCGTTATCGAAGGTTAATTAGGAGGAGAATATGTCAGGTAAAGAAATTAAATTTGATTTTGAGGCAAGAGAGAAGATCAAAAACGGCGTTGATAAACTCGCCAATACGGTAAAAGTAACGCTTGGCCCGCGCGGACGCAATGTCATTATCGAAAAGAAATTCGGTGCACCCGTGGTCATTAATGACGGCGTAACGATAGCCAAGGAAATAGAGCTTCCGGACCCGATCGAGAATCTCGGCGCACAGCTTGTTAAAGAGGTCGCCACACAAACGAACGACACGGCCGGCGACGGTACGACGACCGCGACTCTTCTAACCCAGATCATTTTCAATGAAGGGCTCAAGAACGTGACCGCAGGCTCAAACCCGATGTACATCAAGAAAGGCATCGAGAAAGCTGTTAATAAAGTAGTGGATGAGCTCCGGAAAATAACAAAACCCATCAATGAGAAAAGCGAAAAAGAGATCGGCAATGTTGCAGCGATCTCAGCCAACAATGATCTTGAGAATGTCGGGAAATATATTGCCGAGGCGATGGTCAAGGTCGGCAAAGAAGGCGTGATCACGATCGAAGAGGCCAAGTCGATAGAGACAACGATCGACCTCGTTGAAGGTATGCAGTTCGACAGAGGATACATTTCACCATATTTCGCAACGAATACTGAAAAGATGGAAGTTGAACTGGACGATCCTCATATCCTTATCTACGATAAGAAGATATCCGTGATGAAAGATCTCATCAATATACTTCAGGAGATCGCTCAGGAAGGTTCTTCCCTTCTGATCATATCCGAAGAGATCGAAGGCGAAGCGCTCGCTACGCTTGTCCTGAATAAACTCCGCGGCACGCTCAAGGTCTGTGCAGTTAAAGCCCCCGGATTCGGCGACAGAAGAAAAGCCATGCTTGAGGATATTGCATATCTTACCGGCGGCGAGGTTGTTTCCGAGGAAAAAGGCATGAAGCTCGAGAATGTTACGATGAAGCATCTCGGAAAAGCCAAGAAGGTCAAGATCGATAAAGATAATACGCTTATTCAGGAAGGCGCAGGAGATATCAAGGAGATCAAAGGCAGGATCGAACAGATCAAGAAGCAGATCGAGGATACAACCTCCGACTATGATAAGGAAAAACTTCAGGAAAGGCTTGCCAAACTGGCCGGCGGCGTCGCCGTCATCAAGGTCGGCGCTTCAACTGAAACTGAACTCAAGGAGAAAAAAGCAAGATTTGAAGATGCTCTGGCTGCTACGAAGGCCGCTTTAGAAGAAGGCATTCTTCCCGGCGGCGGCGTTGCATTTATCCGCGTCATCCCAACACTTGACGGTCTTAAAACCGATTTCCCCGAGGAAGTAATCGGTATATCCATTGTAAGAAGAGCGCTTGAAGAACCTATCAGACAGATCGCGAAAAACGCAGGGAAGGAAGGTGCTATCGTTCTTGAAAAGGTCATGGAAGCAAAGGATAATACGGGATATAATGCGGCCACAGATCAGTATGAAGACCTGATGAAGGCCGGTATCGTCGACCCGACAAAGGTCGCAGTGACCGCCATTCTGAAGGCTTCCTCGATCGCGGCCCTGCTTCTCACAACGGAAGCGACCATCACCGAGATCCCTGAAAAAGAGAAACCCATGCCTCCTATGCCGGGCGGCGGAATGGGCGGAGACATGATGTATTAATAAGGAAAAGCAGCTTACATAGGCGCTTTACCGGGGGAGGGACGAAAGTTCCTCCCCCTTTTTTTTGATGTGTATAACGTAAAATCGGATAAAACAGATCCGGATAGCGGGGTCAATCTATTTTCAGAATATTTAAAAATGCGCTTTTGGGTACATTGATATTCCCGATCGAGCGCATCTTCTTCTTTCCTTCTTTTTGTTTTTCCAGAAGTTTTCTCTTTCTTGTGATATCGCCCCCGTAGCATTTTGCAAGCACATCCTTGCGCAGAGCTGAAACCTGCACTGACGCGATGATCTTGGATGAGATGGCCGATTGGATCTTGATCACGAAAAGGTGACGGGGTATCTCTTCCTTGAGTTTTTCGATGATCTCACGGGCTCTTCTTTCCGCTTTGCTCCTCTCGGTAAGAAAAGAGAATGCTGGAACGGGTTTGCCATTTAAGAGTATTTCCACCTTGATGATATCGGATACTTTGTATACGGGATTCCCGTAATCCAGGGAGGAATACCCCTTTGTAGCGCTTTTCATTTTATCGAAAAAATTCGAGATGATTTCGGAAAGCGGTATGGTAAAATGCAAGATGATCCTGTTATCGCCGATATATTCGGTTTTCTGTGTTAATGTTCCCCTTTTTTCTTCAATGAGCCTGATTAGTATATCCACATAATTAATGAAACTGATTATCGTTGCTTCAACGAAGGGTTCAAGCACTTCTTCGATCTGGGCCGGATCGGGGAACTGCTCGGTATCGTTCACCAGAAGTTCGGTCCCGTCTTTCTTCTTTACCTTGTACTGGACGCTCGGGGCGGTCAACACGGCATCTGTTTCGAATTCACGGGACAGGCGTTCGCTCACGATCTCCATATGAAGAAGACCCAGAAAACCGACTCTGAAACCGAACCCTAGGAAATTCGATGCCTCATGCTCGTAGATCAACGAGGAATCGTTCAGGACGATCTTTTCCAGAGACCTTTTTAATTTCTCATAATCCTCGTTCTGGGCAGGATACAAGCCCGCATAGACCATGGGTTTTATCTTTAGAAAACCTTGAACGGGAAGACCGTGTTCATCCCCTTTCCTGAAGACCGTATCCCCGATGAAGACCTCCTTAAGGTCCCTTATGCCGGCCACAATGTATCCGACTTCGCCTGCTTTCAGCATTTCCTTTTCGTACATACGCTCCTTGAACACGCCAAGTTCAAGTATCTCGTAAATACCCTTTGAGGAATTGAGGATGATCTTCTTTCCCTTTTCAAATTCTCCGTCAAAAACCCTTATATGCAGTATAACGCCTCTGTATTGTTCATACTGGGCATCGAAGATCAGAGCTCTCGGAATTCCGCAGGTCGATACCGGGGGTTTTATTCTCTCTTTAATAGCTTCCAGAAGATCGGGTATATTCTGTCCTGTTTTTGCAGAGATCCTGATTATCTCCTCCGACCTGAACCCGAACGCGTCCTTCAATTCTTTCTTGACCTCCTCTACACGTGCATTGGAAAGATCGATCTTATTTATGACGGGGATGATGTCAAGACCCTGATTGAAGGCCATGAACATGTTCGAGAAGGTCTGCGCTTCAAGCCCTTGCGAAGCATCCACGAGAAGAACGGCTCCTTCGCATGCGGCGAGGCTTCTCGAAACTTCATAAGAGAAGTCGACATGGCCCGGGGTATCTATAAGATTGTAAATGTAATTCTTACCGTCAGAAGAGAAGTAATTTAAACGAATCGGCTGGGCTTTGATCGTGATGCCGCGTTCCCTCTCGATATCCATTTTATCAAGGAACTGCGGGCGCATTTTTCTCTGCGGGATCGACTGCGTTGACTCGATAAGGCGGTCCGCAAGGGTCGATTTCCCATGATCTATATGCGCTATTATCGAGAAGTTGCGCGTATTGTCCCCGGAGTCCATTAAAATTTATTCATGCTGTTCAAGTATTCCTGGTTGTTCTCCGTTTTCTTCATGAAGCGGAGTATGTATTCCATCTGAGCTACGGGGTTGTCGTCTGCCAGTATCTTCCGGAGAAGTATGATCTTCGCATAATCCTCGGGACTGAGGATGAGCTCTTCCTTTCTTGTGCCGGATTTCTGAAGATTAATTGCCGGGAATATCCTTAGATCGGACAACTGCCGGTCAAGGTGGATCTCCATATTGCCGGTTCCCTTGAATTCTTCAAAGATGACCTCATCCATTCTGGAACCCGTATCGATAAGGGCTGTTGCGATGATCGTCAGGCTTCCGCCGTCCTCGGTGTTTCTTGCGGCACCGAAGAATTTCTTCGGTTCTCTTACGGCGGAGGATTCGAGACCCCCGGAGAGGACCCTCCCCGACGAGGGCTGTACGGCATTGTTCGCCCGCGCGAAGCGTGTAAGGCTGTCCATCAATATCACAACGTCTTTGCCAACTTCAACGAGTCTTTTGGCATATTTCAGGGTCATCATGGCAGCTTGAAGCTGTTGATGGGGAGCCTCATCGAATGTAGAAGAAATAACAAGTCCGTTCACCGATCTCTGCATGTCCGTAACCTCTTCGGGTCTTTCGTCGATAAGAAGGACTATAAGATGCACTTCGGGATGATTCGCCGTGATCGAGTTGGCTATTTCCTTCAGTATAGTGGTTTTCCCCGTTCTGGGAGGCGCTACTATCATACCTCTTTGTCCTTTCCCGATAGGAGTGAAGAGATTCATGATCCTTGTTGAGAACACATTGGATTTGAATTCGAGATTGAGTTTATCTTTCGGATAAAGCGGCGTAAGATTCTCAAAAAGCGGGCGGTTCGCGATCTCGTCGAGGGTCAGATTGTTCACTTTCTGGACATTCATCATCGCCCAGTATTTTTCACCCTCGTTCTTCGGGGGTTTGATGATACCGAAAACAAAATCCCCTTCGCGAAGGAAATGCCTTTTGATGATCTGGGGAGCTACATAGATATCCTCGCTGCTCTGGATGAAATTCTCTTTAATATTCCTTAGGAAACCAAAACCCGTATTCTGGATCTGCAGGATACCTCCGCCGAGATAGAATTTCGTTCCTTTCTCGTTCAATCTTGTATCTATGATCTTCTGGATAAGCTCGTGCTTCCTGTAACTGATATATCCGTCTATCTGAAGCTGTTTCGCTATTACCTGAAGTTCTTTAACAGTTTTTTCCTGCAATTGACTCTGGTTCAGAAGTTCATCGTTATCCACTTGTTCTGCGACATCTCTTTCGTAATCCACAGGGGTATTGATGATCTCTTCGGAATCTGATTTTTTCTTTCTGCCTGCCATAATATATCCTCCTATATTTCTATTCGGTTCTTTCCTGAACGTTTTGCCCCGTACATTTTCTTGTCCGCGGCTTCAATGAGTTCATAGGGCGTATTGCCGTCACCGGGGAATGCCGCCAACCCGCAACTTACAGTTATCTTTCTCATAATAGAGTATTCGGTGAAATCATGTTCCTCGAATTTCCTTCTTACATTGTCCATCGTTTCATATACGCTTTCTTTGGTCTCCCCTATCGAAAGAACAAGAAATTCCTCGCCGCCGTACCGGCCTGCGATATAGCCTTGATCTATAAGATCTCTGAGAAGGGATGAGAAGACCATGAGCACTTTATCTCCAACGGGATGCCCATATGTATCGTTTACCGACTTAAAATCATCGATATCGAAAAAACTTATCGTAAGGGGGATTTTTTTCCTGACGCATCTGTTGAAGTCTTCGATCAGGTATTCGATAAGTATGCGTTTTTTGAAAAGCCCCGTTAGAAAATCCGTTTTTGAGAAATTATCGTATTTCTGGAACAGATATATCTTCATCAGAACGATCAATGTGGTACTTATGAATATTCTCAGCTCGTCCTTGATCGCATCCTTAGAACTCAAATGGAAATAAAGGGTCAAAGTGATATTGCTCCTCTCCATCTTCTTCCCGTAATAACCTTTCCCGATCTCTCCGCATTCATCCGGGATGTCGCTCAATCCGAATTTTTTTTCTACATCCTTCCTTACATGGAATATCTCTTCATTTCCCTCATAACCGGATATCCCCATCGCATCAACGGCGAACATCTGCTTAAAATAATCGAAGATCGTCTCGGAGATAGTCTGGAAATTGTTCTCGTAGCCTATCTTCTCGTACATATCGAGGATCTGGAAATAAAACTCTTCGAGGATCCTGAAATCCTCCATCTTGGACATGAGCTCCTTTTCCTCATATTCAAGGTTTTTAAGTTCATATTTTATCTGTTCTATCTTCCTTGCTATCCGTTCTCTTCTCAAGATCGCATACCTGTCCATGAAAATGACCAGAACAGCGCTCAGAATGCCGAAGAAACAGAACGGTTGTCGCATCCCCGCAATAACAGCAGCTGCTGCCGATAAGATTATCAGGATGAAGAAGAGCGACTTTTTACTCTTTGATGTTATGAAGTAAATCAAGTAAGGTACTAGTACAAATATTAATGGGATCACAAACAAATTAAACGCCGGATCAGTTAATGTTCCTGTCGCTCTGATCGGCTATCCGCGCATACGTGGATCAGAGAGATTTAGCGGTCACGAATAAACTTTCGCTTCGCTTACCGTTTTCGCGACCCCGCCTCGCCTGTCGAGTCAATGTTCCATTGACTTTGGACATGGCTCCGGCTTTCGAATCTGCCGGGACACACCTTAAGAAAGGAATGTCCCGAATCCGGAAGCAGTTCATGTTTCTGCCTCTCTTCTAACCCTTAGCCTCCAGCCTCTCTATTATCTGGCGGAGAGGCAGGGATTCGAACCCTGGGTTCGATTAACTCGAACAACTGCTTAGCAGGCAGCTCCCTTCGGCCTCTCGGGCACCTCTCCCCTGAGATTTGTCAAAGAAACTTATTCGGCTTGTTAAAAACTGAAATCATTTATTCTTGTCAGTGATTATAATGTATTTAAAATAAAAAATCAAGTATTTTATTGTTTTTTGACCTTGATCCTGATCCGCCACCCCTTCTCCCCTGCGTTAACGGCTTCTTCGACCTCGCATCCGAGGGCTCCGGCGCCCATCTTTATCTCTTCGAAGGATTGAGGGTGATCGCCTTTTATCGAAATAATATCCCCTTCATTCGCTTTGAGGACGGCTTTCCTCATATTGATAAGCGGATACGGGCAAGTTTTTCCGGTGGTATCGACTTCAATCTCCATTCGGGACGACCTCAACTTTTCTTATATCCCATAGAGGGCTGATGCGCTCAATGATCTCGTCCTTGACATTGGCGAAGAACTGCTCGTCTTCCTTCATTTTCACGTGTACCTTTACAGTGCCCGAGGAGATATCGATGCCGTTCACAAGATCGGTGGAGATGATATCTTTTCCTAAAACGGGATTGATAACGCTTCTGAGCCTTTTTGTGACCGTGCTTTCATCGGTCGGGATTTTTTCTTTAAGAAGTCCGTGGGTATGTTCGTAATTCTCTATGGCTGTCTTCAACGCATCTACAGCCAACACGGCGCAGTGGATCTTGACCGGAGGCAAGCCTCCGAGTTCCCTGTTCGCGCTCTCCCAACTTATCTGCTTTGCCTCCTCTATGGTTTTGCCTTTGGCTATTTCAGTAATGATCGAGGCAGTGGCGATATTTGAAGCGCACCCGTAGGATTGGAATTTAATATCCTGGATAACGAGTGTCTCCGGATCCACTTTAAGATAGAGTTTCACCATATCCCCGCAGGCGGGCGATCCCTCTGTCGCTGTAGCGTCGGGATTTTCTATCTGCCCTACATTCTTCGGGTTCAGGAAGTATTTCAGTATGGTCTGGTTATACGGCATCGACATATTCGCTCCTTATTTTATGGGGCTTATTTCCCTCAATTTATTTACTACGAAACGCGCTTTTTCGGCGGCATACTCAATTTCGACTCCACTTGATAAGCGCGATAATCCGAATCTCACCGATCCGTGAGCCCTTTCATGCGTGTAGCCCAAGGCCATCATCACATAACTCGGTTCAAGGGATTCCGAAAAACACGCCGACCCGGTTATCACCGAGATGCCGTGCATGTCGAGATGGAGGACGATGGCCTCGCCTTCCGCTCTGTAGAAAGTCACATTGACATTATTATCAACTCTTTTATCTTTCGGGCCGTTTAGAACGGCATCGTCTATTTTCAGAAGGTCCGCGATCAGTTTATCCCTCAGCGGCTTCACTTTCATTATGTTCTCCTTGTTCTTTTCTATCAATTCGGCGGCTTTGCCGGAACCGACTATGGCGGGAACATTCTCAAGGCCTGGCCTTATATAGAATTCATTGAAATTACCTTCGAAGAGCCTGTCTATTTTTACATTCTTGTTCTTATAAAGAATTCCGGCTCCTTTCGGACCGTGGATCTTGTCTGCGGAAAGTGTCATAAGAGAGATGTTCTGCTTTTTCACGTCGATGGGAAACCAGGAGAAGGCATAGGAGGCATCCGTATGGAACAGAACACCTCTTTCGGCGCAGAGCGTACCGATCCTCTCGATATCCTGCATCGTACCTACTTCATGATTAACGTATGAAACGGAAACCAGAGAGGTTCTCTCTGTCAGAGCTCCCTTGATATCATCGGGATCCGCAAAACCTTCCCCGTCCACTTTAATAATGGAGGTCCCGAAACCTTCCTTTCCGAGTTTCTTGACGGAGTTCAGTACCGACCGCGGTTCTATGGGCGAAGTGATCAGATGATCTCTCTTCTTCTTTCCGTAATACGCCGCTCCCTTAACGGCGAGATTATTCGATTCGGTCTCTCCGGAAGTAAAAATGATCTCGGAAGGTTCCGCATTAATGCATGCGGCGATCCTTTCCCTTGCCTTTTCTATGGCATCAGAACCGAGGATGCCGTCCTGATGGGAGAATTGCGAAGAAGGGATGGCATAGATCTCGCTGAAATACGGGAGCATCTCCTTCAACACTTCGTCATCCACTCTAGTCGTTGCAATATTATCGAAATAATACCGTCTCATAGAACTCCTTTTTCTGTGCAAAGCAGATCATGCTTTTTAAGGTATTCCTTTATATGTTTATTAAGCCCGTTCAGGATGTTCATTGTCGAGCAATCGGCGGAATTGCACTTGGAATTCCTGTAACAAAGGCCTTGCTCAACATCCCCCTCCAAAGCGATATAAAGATCATAAAGCGAAAGAGTTCTTCTGAAGGGATCGATCTTATAACCCCCGGCCGGGCCTCTTACGGTTGAAAGGATCCCTTTTCCTGTAAGGCAATGCGCAAGTTTTTCAAGATACTTTTTAGAGATACCCAGTTCAGCGGTCATCTCGGACATGCGCACAGGGCCTTTTCTTTGCCGGATATATGTTACCATTCTCAGTCCGTAAATGAAACGCGTTGTAATTTTCATATCATTATACTCTACTAAATAAGTATACAATAATCTCTCTTGAAAGTCAAGTATTTTCTGCTCTATGCTAAAATCATCGGGTGACCATTACCCGTTATTTAACAACTGCGAATTTACCTGTCTTATTCTCTCCGTGGGCATTGGTGATCACATAAAGATAGATCCCCGAGGATAATTTCCTCCTGTTTTCATTGCGGACATCGTAGTAAAGCGTCTTTTCCTCGTTCTCAAGCACCTTCACAAGAGAACCGTTTATGTCGAAGATCCGGATCACGCAGCCCTTTGTCAGGTTGGCGAATACGATTTCATCAGTTATTCCCGTATTGACGGGATTCGGGTACAGTATAAAATCCTTGAGATCGTCGAAGAAGAGCCTTGTGCCCGTGAAATCCAGTGTTTCAAATGCGGAAAGATCGTACAGCGCGGATGAATCCGGGAAAAATGACCAGTTCTGCAAAGACGGCGTTACCGTATATGTCGCGCCGGCATTCAGACCTGCGAATTCGTAATACCCCGTTACATCCGTTACAGTACTTGCCGTGGTATTACCTGTAAGGTTCACGGTAACATTCGCAAGAGGATCCAATCCGTCGGTAATGGTTCCCGAGATCGTCCACGTATCGAAAGTGCCGGTAAAATCCCCGTCCGTAATGTCGGAGCCGAGTTCAGCGATCGTTATATCGGGAGGGTTGAAAGACCAGTGTGTTTTGGAAGCCGTAAGAGTGTACGCTGCGCCGGCATCAAGGCCGATAAACGAGTAGAATCCCGTATCGCTTGTTGTAGTGCTCGAAATTATTCCCCCGCTGATATTGACAGCTGCTCCCGGAATAGGCGCTGAACCATCCGTGATTATGCCGGAGACAGACCATGTATTCAGTATCCCCGTGAAATCGGCACCGCTTATCCCGGCGCCGAGATCGGAATATATCCTTTCACCAGGAGAGAAGACCCAGTGCGTCATTGAAGGAGTAACCGTATATGTCGCCCCCGCATCAAGCCCCTTGAATGAATAGAATCCGGTATCCGAAGTTGTCGTGGAGGAAACGGCGCCGCCGATCAAAGAGACCGCAACATTAGCAAGCGCCGTGAATCCGTCTGTCACTGTTCCGCTGATATCCCATTTGTTGAGCGTTCCCGTGAAATCCGTTGTCATATGATCCGCAGAAAGCGCATTATAGGCCGTTTCTACGGGCAGGAACGTATAGTGGGTCTTCGAAGGTGTGATCGTATAATCCGCCCCCGCATCAAGCCCCTTGAATGAATAGAATCCGGTATCCGAAGTTGTCGTACTTGCTGCAGCACCTCCGGAAAGGGAAATGGATACTCCGGGCATTGGATCTGTACCGTCGGTAACCGTTCCTCCGACATCCCATGTATCTATCGTCCCTGCGAAATCACCCGTATTGTTCCCCGAGAGTGAATAAAAAGTCCGGGAGGTCGGCGAGAAGTTCCAATATGTCCGGCTCGGGGTGACAGTATAGTCGCCGCCTTCCGTCAGGCCAGTAAAGATATAGAATCCCGTATCGCTCGTCGTAGTGGAAGCCGTCATACTGCCGGTAAGATTAATGGAAACGCCGTTCATCGGATTGCTCGAACCATCCTCTATGATGCCGGAAATGTTGTATGTTATCAAAGTAGCTGAAAAATCAGCGGTTGATATATCGGCAGAAAATTCGGGATAATTCCGGCTCGAAGGAGCGAATAAATAATGTGTTTTTGACGGAGTTACGGTATATGTCGCTCCGGCATCAAGCGATTTAAAGATATAGTATCCCGTATCGCTCGTTGTCGTCGAAGAGACCGCGCCGCCGCTTAAAGATACCGTAGCGCCGGAAAGAGGCGCGAGGCCCTCGGTTATTATGCCTGAAATATCGTATACGTTAAATGAGCCTGTGAAATCAACATCTGCTTTTTCCGAATCAAGTCCCGCAAATGTTATGAAGACCGGAGTGAAACTCCAATATGCTTTTGACGGGGTTACCGTATATGTAGCGCCGGCATTAAGCGATTTGAAGATATAGAATCCCGTATCGCTCGTTGTCGTCGAAGAGACTGCCCCGCCGCTCAAAGAGACCGTAATACCGGTTAGCGGGTTGATGCCGTCTGAGACCACACCTGAGATATCGTAGGAATAAAGACCGCATATGAAATCCACGACCTCATCGGCACTGAGGTCGGGAAAGGCCGCAGATGCGGGACCGAACCAGTAGAATTGCTTTGAAGGATTGATCGAATACGCTTCATGTGCTGGCAGGTCAGTGAAGGAGTAATCCCCGTTGATATCGGTCACGGCAGTATCGGATACGGCGCCGCTCAAAGTAACAAGAACACCGGGCATCGGCGAACCGCCGGATGTGATCGTCCCGGATATGGTATGCGGGGAGGAGAGAGTGGTTATTCCCAGCTCATCAGAAGCTGTCCTGATAAGAGGAATACAGTTCGAGACCGTAACCTTGTAATAATAATCGGTATCAGGTGTCAGACCCTCATCAGTGAAGCTCAGAGCTGTTGTGTCGGACACGAGAAGCGTTGCAGCGGCCGTATCCACAGGGCTTGTCCCGCTCCGGTACAATGAATAGAGCACAGGTTCCATCGTTTGTTCATCATCGGCAGCCTCTGTCCACTCAATAACGGCATCCGTGCTTGAGTATGATGCAGAATCTATTCCGGAGGTCCCGGATACCGTCCAATCAGGAGCCGTGGTATCGGCGGGATCGCAAAGAGGCAGTGTTGATGCCGCAAGTTCATCAGATGCGGTCCCGGTAAGCGGAACGCAGTTGGAGACCGTTACTTTGTAATAATAATTTGTATCAGGTGTCAGGCCTTCATCGGCAAAGCTCAAGACCGTAGTATCGGATACGAGAAGCGTTGCTGTTGCCGTATCCACCGGGCTTGTTCCGCTCCGGTACAATGAATAAGTAAGAGGTTCCGTATCATTCTGAGGATCAGAGGCCGCTGACCAGGAGATGCCGATCGTATAATATGTTTCCCCCGTTGAAGTTATATCCGATATTCCGGAAACCGCCCAATCGGGAGGAGTTATATCCGATGCGTCGCATGACGGCGACGGTCCTCCGCATTCCATCGTATGGGTTTCAAGATAAGTTATCGTGTCCTGAGCATAAGCATCCCATTCAGCTGCAGGATCGAAGGCATCTGAACCGATCGTATCCCCATCCGTGACGGAGTTCTTGCGCACCAGCGTATGATTGACCGTTGTAACGGGTTCCGTTCCCCACATAGTTCCCGGGTCTGTTCCTATTTGCCCGATCACATCTACATATTGAGCGGTTGAGATCTTATACAAAGCGAATGCGTCATCGCCGTTGAAATTAACAACAAGGCTGTTTGTCACATCCGCGACCGCCAATATGGCGGATGAAGCGCTCGCGTGACAGGCGATGAAAACCTCGCCGTCAGCCAATGTGCCGGATAGTGTCATTTCCTGGGATACCGTTGCAGAACCGTTAGTGAAAAGCTGTAATTTATAATCACTGAGATCGATGTCGGAACCGGTCCCATTATACAATTCGATCACTTTATTGAAACTTCCACCCTCTATGTACTCCGATATGATAAGATCAGTCGCACAACCGCCGGGAGGCGTGC
>CALMGJ010000021.1 GCA_937863565.1 uncultured bacterium
ACGGTTATGCGATAGATACGTTCACATACCTGGGCTCGCACACGATGGATTGCGGCGCACCGGACAATGAACCACCCGTATTCTCAGGTATTCAGAGCGTAACGGATACTACATACGGCGGCGAGCTCATGCTCGGGTGGGATACGGCCTCGGATACTAATCCGCCCATTATATACAATGTATACATGTCCACAACCTCGGGCGGACAGAATTTCTCCACTCCTTCTTATTCCACCGGTTCACTCGAGTATCCTGTTTCCGGCCTTACTAACGGCACCACATATTATTTTGTCGTCAGGGCGGAAGATCAGAGAGGCAATGAGGATGCGAACACAGTTGAACTCTCAGGCGTTCCGACATCCGTCTTCGGAGAACCCGGTTACGGGGATATTCTGATAAATGAATTCTTTGCAAAAGGTACGGACAGGGTAGAGATCTACAATACCTCTTCCAGCGATACGTACAATATCTGCAATCTCATTCTGGAATCCTCTTCCGGAAGCGATAATATCTATCAGAGAACGGGGAAATCGTATATCTCGCCGGATTCGTATATTTATTTTGACGTATCCGCCGCCACTCTTTCCAATGACGGCGATACGATCACGATCAGGATAAATTCGACCGTGATAGACCAGGTGGCTTATGGCACGGCCGGCGGCGCGCCGATCACCTATACGGGCCAATCAACCGCAAGGATCGCATCCACAGGAGATCTTGCCGCGGATTGGAACAGGGATATTTCGCCTACCTGGGGAGCCGTAAATGACGCTCCCGGCGTAGATCTCGGAGGTTCGGTCCTGATAAACGAGTATTTGGCGAATGCCGCAGTTTCGGCGAATGTCCTCGAACTTTACAATCCTACAGGCGGCGATATCGATGTGACCGGCTGGCTTTTCACCGATGCCGATAATACTGATGCAGGTATCGGGACCCTGAGCGGAACGGTATATGCCAACAGCTATCTTGTCTTTATTCGGGATACAACAACACCGTCTGCCAATGTGGCGATTTCCGGAGACTGCATCTATCTTTACGATTCCTCGGGTGTGAGAAAGGACCAGGCGGGTGATACCGGTCATACTTTTACAACGGGCACAGCGCAGAGAGTACCGAACGGTACAGGTCCGAATGACGGATTCAATTGGATTACATCAGGCTTTACGGAACAGGATGCCACATGGGATGGGAACAATAATCTGTGCAATTTCGCCGATATGACCGCTCCGGATTGGACGGTCTCTCAGACATCAAATGTTACAGCGGCCTTCTCGATCGATCATGCCGTGATCTCCTGGGATGCTGCTATAGATGCGGAGAATCCCGACAGGATATATTACAATATCTACAGAAGCACCGATCCGGGATTCACGCCGGATATCTCTACGCTGATCACGACAGGACTCCAGAGCCTTGTTTACAATGACTACGATGCCGTAAGAGGGGATACGAATTACTACTCGATAGCCACATACAACTGCAATGGGCTCTATACCTACGGCTCCGATAAGTGCGCAATCTGGATCATCGATCCTCCCGATCCTCCGTCGCTCAATCTTTGCATCAGCGGCAACGAATATATTTATCTGACATGGAGCGGCGTTTCCGGCGCAGACTCTTACAATATATACAGGTCCACAACCTCCGGAGGCCCGTACTCTCTCATCGACGATACCACCTTCGTTGAATACTCTGATAACGGGCTTGCCAACGGTACAACATATTACTATGTCGTAACGGCGGTGGACCTCGAAAAAGAACCGCAGGAAAGCTTTTATTCAAATGAGAAATATGCTATTCCCGAAGCCTGCTATCCCGTGGGCGGAACAGTGCTCATAAGCGAGATAATGATATATCCCCGGGACGGCATAGAGAATATGTACGGCGAATGGGTGGAACTTTACAATCCTACGGATACTCCCGTATCCATACTGAACTGGAGCCTCTCCGACCTTGGCGCCGATACGCATACGATCACCGCGGATATTTCCGTTCCGGCATACGGATATCTCGTGCTCGGCGCAACGGACAATATCGTACTGAATGACGGCGTTGAAGTGGATTATGTATACTGCAGAGGTACCAGCGGCGGAAACGGATGTTTCGCTCTCGGCAATACGGGAGATGAGGTTATTCTGAAGGATAATACGGGAAATACCATAGACATGCTTATCTACGACGACACCTGGTTCGATCAGGGATATTCTATTACGAAAGTGGACATGCAGGCATGTTCAGATAATCAGATCTCCTGGTCTAATGAAACGACGCAGTGGAATCCGCCGGACAGCGGCTACGGCACTCCGGGCACATCCAATTTCCCGTTCGGTCTGTATTATGCGAACGCCCCGGCTCTTGATTATATCTCTTTCAGCTTCACTCATGATGTGGATATCGCCTCTGCGAACAATGTTACCAAATATTCCATATATGAAACGGATACGCCGGCCAATACCATAACGCTCCTTTCGATAGACATCGCCGCGGACAGGATCAATGGTTTTATAGACGTTTCGACGCTAACACCGGGAATGAACTATACACTGGAGATCATAGGAGCGGTACAGGATTACTGGCTGCACCCTGTGGATGCAACACATAAAAAAGTTACGTTCACTGCGCCGTACCAGATGATAAAAACCCCGGATCCCGTGATGTTCCCGGAATGGTCCAATGATGCAACGAAGGTGGGCTATATTGTTTACGAGAGCACTACCGGAAGGTCTAATATCTTTATTCAGGACCGCAACGGAGATAATAGGACGAAGATCACTTCGGACCCGAACTATGTATCGCATGTGGGGACGTTCACGTTCTCTCCCGATGATCAATATATCATGTATACTGCAATGATACCTCTCATTGACCATACGCAGCTTTACATGATACCCGTCACGGGAGGGTCTGCTGTTCTCATGGAACCGTATTGCGCTCTTTCAGGCAATGAATGGGGCGGCTGGGTGGATCCTCATTGGGCATCCAATGTGAACCAGACTGGCGGTATCGAGCGGACCGTATGTTCGATCTCGGGCGACCTCTGGGTCTTCGATCCGGCAACTATAAGGGACACCGATGCATCCATGATAAAACTTACGGGTCTTGCAGGCTCATATCTTTTGACTTATGAGACCGTTGACAAGCTCCTTCAGCCGCGATGGTCGCCGGACAATACCATGCTGACTTTTGTAAGAAGGTATCCCGGAACAGGCGCTGTCGATTCCGATATCTATGTTTACGAGAATGTTCAAACGCATATCGCAGCAAAAACGACGATCACATCCTGGGCAAATGCGGACCTAACTTTGATAAGCGGGAACGCAAGCCCGAGCTGGTCGCCTTCGATCTCAGTGGACGGCACACAGGTCTCCTATGTCGTGGACGTCAACAATATGTTCGCCAATGTGGATTTCTGGACATCTCCCGATGCGGAATTCTCCGCGGCTAATTTTGATGCTTTCTATGAAAAAACGGACGGGAGCGATGCCGATGCTAAAGTGCTTGAAGCAAATGCCCACAATGAGGGTTTCATGAAATGGGCCCCTGCCGGAGGCGATCAGTTCATCTATGCCTCAAGGGATTCGGACGGGAATTATTCGCTCAATGTCATAACCCATTCGGTTACGGCCGGTTTCAATAAATCGGGCGGGATGAGGATAAGCGATTACGGATATTCCTATCTTGATATAGAATACATCGACATGTTCTCGTCGGAGATATTCATGCGCGCACCGCTTGATGTGCCGGATCTCCCGGGAAAGATGAAGTACATCGGAGAATGCAGGGAGTTCTATTCCGACGGAGACGTTATATTTGAAGGGACCGTGGGCATACATTTCATGAACGCCGAAATAAGGAATATCGATACCGCAGATCTTACGCTTGTGAAATATGACGAATTCAGAGGTGAATGGAGAGTGGTCCCTTCATCGCTTCAGAAGGACGCTACCGGCGGCATTATCACCGGAAAAAGCGAAGGTCTCGGCTATTATGCTATCGCCGCTCTTGACAATAAAGGCATTGCCGCTACGGACCTCAAGATATATCCGAATCCTTTCCGCACTTCGGATGAACCGTTCATCTTCTTTGCGTCGGATTACGCCATAGAAGAGCTCTCCGTATACAATATTGCCGGTGAAAAAGTGCTGGATATCGCCGATATGACCGTGGTCGACCCGATGACGCTCAGGCATGATTTCGAAGGTTTGAGCGCAGGAGTTTACATTTCCGTTGCTGAAGTGAACGGGAAAACCGTAATGAAAAAATTTGCGGTGGTGAAATAAGGAACAGCGCTTCTTTTAACGGGCCCGCGCATTAAAAATGTTAAAAGGCGCCTTAAATACCGTATTATTGGAGAGAAGCTTTTCCATTTGACTATTTAACATATTTATGTTAAAATAAACTTTTACTTTTAGGAGCAACGGCATGAAAAGAACGTACCAGCCGCACAGAAGGAAACGCAGCAAGGTCCACGGCTTCAGAAAAAGAATGCGGACCGCCGACGGCAGAAAGATACTTAAAAGAAGACGGATCAAAGGAAGAAAAAGGTTAACAGTTGCCTAATGATCTTTCTTTTAAGCCGGAGAACAGAGTCAGGAAACAGACCGAATTCGATGAGATCTTCAGATCGGGAAAAAAGGTCTCCGGCAAATACCTTTTCGCATATATTCTAAAGCACGGAAAACAACCCAGGATCGGGTTCGTCATAAGCAAGAAAAACAGAAACGCGGCCCAGCGCAATCGACTGAGAAGGCAGATCAAAGAGATTTTCAGGAACAATAAGAACATGTTCGACGGGACTAGCGTTATCATCGGCGCAAAAAGGGAAGTGAATGCCTTGGAATACGGGGAACTTGAAAACGATATGACGATGATACTTAAGAGGGCGGGATGTTTAAAAAAATAGAGCACACCGCGACATGTCTTTTCATCTTCATGATCGATATTTACAGAAAATACATTTCAGGATTGAAGCCCCCTTCCTGCCGTTTCATCCCGACTTGTTCGCAATACTCGAAGGAAGCCTTACTGAAATACGGCCTCTTTAAGGGTTTCTACCTGTCTGCAAGAAGGATACTGAGATGCCACCCCTTCTCGAAAGGCGGGTACGATCCGCTTGTATAGGAGACACCATGAATATTAAAAGGACGGTAGTTCTATTATTGATCGTTTTTACTGCGGCTTTTTACGCAGAAACAGAAGGTCTTGTATCCGCAGACCCCGGGATCATCTACGAGAATGATTTGATCAAGGTCAGCTTCGATGCCGAAGGCGCTAAGATAACCGGGTACATCATCAAAGGATATAAGAACAAAGATAAAGAGGAATACGATCTGATCCCAGAGAATACTTCGATCTACCCGCCGGAACTCAGTGCGATAGCCGGGATAGACCCCAATGCGATCAAATATTCCCATTCGAAGGAAGCGGACCGGATAATCTTCACGTCCATAGTAGATGGAATCGTGATCTCAAAGGTCTTCGAATTCACTCCGGGCACATATTTCATGACTCTCACCGTTAATGCGCGCAATGATTCCTCCGCGCCGCTCGGCCTGAACTCTTTCGAGATACAGTGGGGGCCGGAGATATCATCCAAGGAGATCTCGGCTTCTATGAAAAAACGCTATGTGAGCGAGATCATGTTCGACGGAAAGAAAGCAAAGATGAACATTCTCGGCAAAAGACCCTCTGTAAGGATATCCGATTTTAAATGGTTCGGCTACAATTCCCTTTATTTCGCTGTCGTCGCGCTGAAAAGTGAAGAGAATATTTCGGGAGAATTCTTCAAGGCCGCCGTGAACAGGCAGGTCTGGTTCGCCACCCGCTTCCCCGACTTTTCGGTCGCCCCGGGAGAGGAAAGATCTCACTCATTGAAATTTTTCATCGGTCCCAAGGATTCGGGCATATTAAAAGCGCACGATGAAGAGGGTCTCGGTCTTGTGCGGCTCATCAATATGGGAATGTTCGGTTTTCTTACCAAGTTCTTTATCTGGCTGATGAAGTTCCTTTACGGGATGATCCCCAATTACGGAATCGCAATCATCATCATCACGATAATACTAAAACTGATCTTCCTGCCTCTTTCAACCTCTTCGATCGTATCAATGAAGAGAATGGCGGAACTTCAACCGGAACTTCAGAAACTTCAGAAGATGTATAAAGAAAATCCTCAAAAAATGAACGAGGAAACGATGAAGCTTTACAAGACCTTCAAAGTCAATCCTCTTTCCGGCTGTCTTCCGCTTCTCATACAACTGCCTTTCTTCTGGGGCATATATTCGGCTTTTTCCGTGTCAATCGAACTGAGGGGAGCTCCTTTCTTCTGGTGGATCAGCGACCTTTCGGCACCGGATACGGTTTTCTATATATGGAAGATCCCCGTTAATATCCTGCCCATTTTGATGGGAGTGGCCATGTTCCTCCAGCAGGAGCTGCAGGGCACCCAGCATTCCCAGAACCAGCAAACCAAATACATGAAATACCTTCCGTTCTTATTCCTTATCTTCTTCTGGAATCTGCCATCGGGTCTTGTTCTGTACTGGCTTCTTAACAATGTGCTGACCATAATCCACACGGTGCTTCTGAACAGGAAGAATGAGAACCGATGATTCGATATGCGGGATATCTTCCCCTCCGGGCAGGGGGGCTATAGCCGTTATCAGGATATCCGGCGGAAAAGCATCTTCGGCCGCAAAGAAATTCTACGGGGATCCCGGTCCGGTTCACCGTCTTGTCCGCACCGCACCCTTTAAAAACGGCGGTTCAGGGATAGATCTTACCAATTATGTTTTTTTCAAAGGCCCGGGGACATACACAGGCGAGGATATGCTCGAGATCTACTGCCATGGAGGCACTGCCGTGCAAGATGCCATTCTGGCCGCGATCGTATCGGCAGGGATCAGGCCCGCTTTCCGCGGCGAATTCACATACAGGGCCGTTCTCAACGGAAAGATGGATATGCTCCAGGCGGAAGCTGTAAATACGCTGATCAATGCGAACACGGGAAGCGCGATCGATTATCTGAACAGGATCGTGCACGGGGGCCTCTCTTCAGAGATCCGAAAATTCAAAGAAGAGATCTACGAGATCCTCGCGAAAACAGAGGCCGGCATAGACTTTTCGGATTCGCTCGATATTTCTGACGATCTTCTTACAGAGGCAAGAAAAGATCTTGAAGCCATGAACGGAAAACTCTCATCCTTCATTGCGGATTACGGATTCGCAAAGGCCATATCGACGGGTTACAAAGTGGCCATTGCGGGAAAACCCAATTCAGGAAAATCATCACTTCTAAATGCTATCCTTAAAAAAGAACGCGCTATCGTCGCTGAATACGGAGGGACCACGCGGGACATCATCCGTGAAGAGATCGACCTTGATTCATATGATGTAACGCTCTATGATACTGCGGGAATAAGGGAAACGGACGATATCATCGAGAAAAAGGGGATACTGAAAACCAAAGAACTTCTTGCCGAGACAGATCTCGCAGTTTTTGTGGCAGATCTCTCCACTCCGTTCTCGAAAGCGGACAGGATGGCGCTTAAGGAAGCAGGGAAAAACCCTTCCGTGATCGTCTTTCTTAATAAATCGGATATCGAAGCATACGATTATTCGGAAATCCCCGAGCTGAGATCGTTCGAAACAGTGAAAGGGAGCGCCTTGAGGAACAGCGGAGTGAAAGCCCTTCTCAAAGCGGTATCGGCGAAGATCGCGGGATTGAAAAACGGTCCCTGTGAAACGCTTATCTTCACGGAAAGACAAAAACAATTGCTTAGCAAGGTCAAACGTGAACTCGGAAGGCTTCTTAAGAAGGACATAAGGTCCGAAGCCGAGATCTGCGCCGAACTTTTAAAACACATCCTTAAGCTTCTGAATGACTTCCTCGGTGCCGGCGCCGGCGAGGATATCAGAGAATATATCTTTAAAAATTTCTGCATCGGGAAATGAGATTTTTCATTAAAACCTTCGGGTGCAAACAGAACCACTATGAAAGCGAACTTATCAGAGAAATGCTGATACTTAACGGACATGAGTATTCGGTCTCTGACTACGAAAAGGCGATCATTCACTCCTGCGCGGTGACAGGAAAGGCAGAATATAAAACCAGGGATTTTACGCGAAGAATGGTGAAAAGGCTCGGCGCCACGAATGTGGCCGTAATCGGATGTTCGGCCGATTACCATGCGGATGATTACAGGGATATGGGAATCGTTGCGATAACCGGCAATGCGGATAAGCTGAAAGCCCGGACATATGATGCGTTGTTCGGCAGCAGTACCAGACAGGGTTCTTTCTACGTCGGGCGTTTCGATTCGCAGACCAGGGCTTTCCTCTCCATCCAGGACGGGTGTGACTTTAATTGCGCATACTGTATTATAACGAAGTTACGCGGTCCTTCGCTTTCGCGCCCGTCCGCCGACATCATCGCGGAAGCCGGAACATTGATAAAGAACGGGAAAAAGGAGATCGTCATTACGGGAGTCAATATCGGGCTCTGGGGGAAGAAGGAAGGCCTGGGCCTTCACGATCTTATCGCCGAACTTGTGAAGATAAAGGATGTGCGGTTCAGGCTGTCCTCCCTTGATCCGAATCAGATCGACGAAAAACTTCTTAAGTATCTTCAGGCCGGCACGAATATTGCGCCGCATCTTCATATTTCACTTCAAAGTGCTTCCGACGATGTTCTGAAAAAACACAACCGCTCCTATACCGGGGAGATGTTCAGGGACCTGACATACAGGGTAAAGGAGAATAATCCGGGAACGAGGATCGGGATCGACATCATAGCGGGCCTCCCCGGCGAAAGCGATAAAGATTTTTTGAGAACTACAAGTATTTTAGAGGAGAGCGACATCGATTATATGCACATCTTCAAGTATTCCGGAAGGGAAGGCACAGCGGCTGCCGCAATGCCGCAGGTCCCGTCTAAAACGATCAATGAAAGGGCGGGAGCACTGCACGGGATGGACAAGAAGATAAGAGAGCGCTCATTGGAAAAATATTTCGCCCGGATTTACGAAGTTATTGCCGAACGTCCTTCCGGTGAGGGAATATACATCGGGATCTCGGAAAATTACATTGAATGCGCCGCCCCAGGAATAAAGCAGAACGAGCTTTTCAAATTCGTTCCCGAAAAGATAAAGGAGGGAATGTATTATGGAAGAAAGAACCATAAGATCTGAATTGAGCGGCCTTCCCGAATTCAAAGTGGTTCCCGGGAACTACAGGATCAAACTCGATCAAAACGAATCTCCATGCCGTCTTCCCAAAAAGCTGCTTTCAAGTGTTCTGGATCAGATGAGAACGAAATACGGAGAGAACCGTTATCCTCAGCCCGATGAATACCTTAAAAAGAAAAAAGCGGTCTCGGATATCACGGGGATCCCTCCCGAGAACACGATCATCCTGAACGGGGCCGATCAGGGGATATTGCTTTCAATGCTCATAAGCGGTCCGAAAATCAGGCTTCTTAACCCGACATATCCCATATACCGGAACGATGCGCTCATCACGGGGAAGAAAGTAAGCGAGGCTGCGCTCACATTCGGGAACGGTTTCGGCATCCCGGCAAATGCCGGAGGAAAGGATTTCGATCTTGTCTGCCTTGTATCTCCGAATCCCCCCGCAGGTAATCTTGCTCCGGAAGATGCTCTTCCTGCAGCGCTTCACGACAACCGCCTAGTAATGATGGATGAGGCTTATTATGATTTCTCAGGCATAACATATACGGAGTATCTTAAGGACCACAACAATCTGATAATTTTAAGAACAATGTCGAAGTCTTGCTGTCTGGCCGGCCTCCGGCTGGGTTATGCATTTGCCGGCAGGGACATCATCGACGCTATGGAAAAAGCCGTCTTCTCGCCGTACAATATATCCATTCTCCATTACGCTCTTCTGGACAGGTTCCGGGACATTACACTGCAGGCCGCCGAGAATGCGAAAAAGATCAATAAAGTAAAAGCCGCCTTTGAAAGATCGCTGGATGAGACAGGTATAAAATATTTTAAAAGCCGCGGCAATTTCATTTTGATGGAAAGCTCGAAAGAGATCTTCGAAAACCTTCTACGGAACGGTATTAAAACGAGGTTCTATACGATAGAAGGACATGAGTTCATCCGGATCACGATCGGTACAATGGCTGAAATGTCACAGGCGGCCTCCGTTCTGAGAAAAGCATTCCGTTAAGAGCAATACTGAAATCCTCTGAGTTTTAACGTTTTTTTACGAGATCGCTGAAATCCAATCCGAGTTTTTTCAATGCGTCCTTCATAAGTTTTCTCGGGAACAGCGCATTGCCTATGAATATCTTTGCGAGAAAAAGGCTCATGTTCCACTCGGCCCGGGATTCTATCCCGCGACGTATTTTATGACTGAACGAAGGGAGATGGGCATTGTATCCGAGATTCCGGTAATCCCTGTACATCATGAGCCAGTTCAACCTGCAGTTCGTGAGCGTTTGTGAAGAGCGTCCTTTGGGGAGGAGCCCTGCCTTTGCGATCTCCGCTCTTATGCGCGAACTTTTATACGAAGGAACGACGTGGAAAGGAAAATATACGGCAGGCCGGCCGCCTTCACTCTCCCCCAGCCAGAAGAGTTTCTTCTCTTCTTCCGAGAACATGTCCTCCGGGAAGAACTCTCGCGGGAACCAGTTCTCTTTGAGCCGTTTTTCGGTTATCCTGAAAAAATAGTATTCGATCTGATCGGGCGAATATCCGATGTAAACATTCGGAATGCCGTATTTAACGGCCGTTTTAAGAAGAGCGCTCTGCCAGACGATCGTGCATATCCTGCAGAGGATATCCACAGTATTCCGGTCTTTGTTGTGGGTGAGAAGATACCGGTATGCTTTGAGAAGAACCCCTGTATATTCTTCAATGAAAAGATGGTCGATCCCAAGCGCCTTTTTCACCCGCTCTATATTGGAAAGGGCGATGCCGCTTTCAAAACCGTTGTCCACGGTCACGGCCAGCACCCTTCCTCCCGAATGTTCCTTAACGAATTTCAGAAGCCAGGTGCTGTCCTTCCCTCCGCTCAACGCGACTAGCGCGTCATAATCTCGCCCCTTCGAGTTCTTCAGGATATCGAGAAGCTCTGTATAAAAGACATCCTTCTTATCGTATGCATCCCTGAAAGCCGGATCCTCCATTACCCCGAAATGTTTTTGCCCCGAGCAATAATTACATGCGCCGTCCTTTCCGATCACAACGCCTTCGACACGGTCGACAATAAGGCAACTCTTGCACGTTTTCATGTTCGTAAGCATTATAACACAATTTCGCCGATATCGCAAAAAGGTCCCTGAATACCGTTTACCGTGCATCCTGAAGCAAGAAAAATATTGATTTTAAATGAAAAAATTATAAAATAGTACCGAATGCCGGAGTGGTGAAATTGGCAGACGCGCTGGACTCAAAATCCAGTGAACTTAGGTTCGTGTGGGTTCGATTCCCACCTCCGGCACTTTGCATGTTTCTTGAAACTTCAAATGCGGTCCCGGGAGCTATGGTTCAATGAACTTGTTCGTTCTTCTGTCGATGATCCTTTCCTCGGTCCTTTCTTTGCCGTAGGGTCTCAAAGTGATCAAAATCGTATCGGCAAAGACCTTTCTTTCGATGATGTTCCCTTCTTTGATGAGCTCGACTTCGCAGGAGATGAATTTATCATGTTCTGACGGTACTCTGTCACGGGGAACGGCTTTTTCCGCAGGACCGAAATTCGGTTTGGGCGGAATATAATCCCCGTTCTTTGCATTATAAACCATACAGGGTTCAAAAGGCCTTTCCCCATGCTTCACTCTTTTGTTCTTTTTCCCTATCGGCTTCCCGGAAAGGCCTTCCCCGGAAGACCTGTTCTTCAGAAGCTGAGGATTCAGCGGCACCGGTACCGGCCCCTTCTTCTTTGAACAGGAGAAAGAGAAAGAAACTGCAAAAAGCAGGGCAAGAAAGAATAGTAAACTCTTCTTCATGATTAATTATAATGATTTGCCGGAAAATGTCAATATTCTTGACTAAAATATATGGAAGTATATGCGGAAAGGACAGAAAACAGCCCCTTGACATAGAATATTTTTGTGTTATAATACAACTTACTGACGCGGGGTGGAGCAGTCCGGTAGCTCGTTGGGCTCATAACCCAAAGGTCGCTGGTTCAAATCCAGCCCCCGCCACCATTATGGCGGGATAGCTCAGTCTGGTTAGAGCGTGCGGCTCATACCCGTAAGGTCCTGGGTTCGATCCCCAGTCCCGCTATTTAAGAATATGATTGAATCTCTGACCTCAATATTAAAGGGGCATCTGAAAGACAAGAAGAAGGTTTTCGCCGCTGTTTCCGGCGGGGCCGACTCTGTCTTCCTATTCTTTTTTCTCAAGGAAATAAAAAAAACGTTCGGTTTTGAGCTCAATGTTCTTCATGTGAACTACAATCTGCGCGGGGCCGATTCCATCGAGGCTCGGGGACTCGTGAAAGCCCTTTGCAAAGAATGGGGCGCGCGGTTCCTTCTGAAGGAAGTGAATGAAAAGCCTAAAGGGAATCTCGAGGACTGGGCGAGGAAGATAAGATACGGCTTTTTCGCCGAAACGCTTGAAAAGAACGGAGAGGAAGAGATCATCGTGGCCCATAATCTTGACGACCTTGTGGAAACGTTCTTTCTTAAGATAGTAAAAGGGCGCGCTCTCAAAAGCGTTCTGGGGATGAAGGAGAAGGATATCCTTACGATAAACGGCAAGAAGATAACGGTATTGCGGCCGCTTTTGCATATGGAGAAAAAGAACATCCTTGAATTCATAGAAGAGAACGGGCTTCCGTTCTGCGAGGATATAACGAACAGAGATATAAGGTATTCACGCAATTTCATACGGCACAGGATCATAGGCGAGATGGACTCGAGGTTCGGTAAATGGAAGAAGCATTTCCGCGACTTCTATCTCAGCGCTTCGGAAACCGAGGCCGTCTCGGCCCGCCGGCCGGATTTCGAAGAGGATATGCGCATTGTGAGAACGGCGATACCGGAACGGATGAACGACGGCGTGTTCGAAAGCATCAAAGCGATGCTTTTCCGTATCGGGTATCCCGAAGACCTTGTGAAAAGGGCATATATGGAGCACTTAAGAAAATTCCTCTTTTCCAAAGGAGGCAAATATTTGAAATTAAGCAGAAATTATTATATATTTAAAGGATATGAGCATATCTATGCATATGAAGAAAGCTCTTTGATGAGATCCGGTCCATATGCGGAACTCGGTCCTGGTTGTTCCGCAGAAATAAAGATACCGTTTTTGCGGTTCAGGATAAAGAACGCCGGACGGAATACGGTCACGGTCAGATGTTTCAGGTACGGGGACAGGGTAACATATAAAGGCGAGAAAAGAATGCTCTCAAAAGATATGAAAAAAGCTAAAATAGACAATTTCATCAGAAGACTTTACCCGGTCGCGGAAACCGGGGGAAAGATCATCATGCTGCCGGGCATAAAAACATATGATGAGAAGCTCGCAGCATGCCTGGAGGTAAAATGAGAAAGAACTTCATCCGTGATTTTTTGATCATCTCGGCGCTTTTCATAGCGACGTTCTATATATTCAAAATAGGCCTTTCATCGACCGTTGCGAACATAGACGTTACAACGCTTTACAAAGAGCTTGAAGAGGGCAATATCGATCAGGCGGAATTCCAGAGCCGCGTCATAAACGGCACTTTCAAGAATGCGATCGATCTCGAAGGCAAGAAATATGTGGATTTCAGGACTCAGATACCGTTCGACAACAATAATTTACTCGATACGATGGTGGAAAAGAAGGTGAACGTTTCCGTGAAAAAGGAAGGGCCGTCCTTCTTCGAGATATTCTCCACAGTAGGTTTCTTCGTCCTCACGATCATAATATTCTTCATGATATTCCGGCAGATATCCTCGGCAAATTCCAATGCGGCGAGTTTCGGGAAAGTAAAAACGCATATCCAGAAGAATATCAAGATCAAGTTCACCGATGTTGCCGGCTGCGAGGAAGCGAAAGAGGAATTGCAGGAGATCATCGAATTTTTGAAGAACCCGAAAAAATTCACCAATCTCGGCGGCAAGATCCCCAAAGGGGTTCTTCTCATCGGTTCTCCCGGTACCGGGAAAACGCTGCTGGCCAAAGCTATTGCCGGCGAAGCGGCAGTGCCTTTCTTGACCGTTTCCGGTTCGGAATTCGTGGAACTGTTCGTAGGCGTCGGGGCTTCAAGGGTGAGGGACCTTTTTGAGAAGGGTAAACAGCTGGCGCCGAGCATCATCTTCATCGATGAGATAGACGCGGTAGGCCGTCACAGAGGCGCGGGCCTCGGCGGCGGGCATGATGAAAGGGAACAGACCTTGAATCAGCTTCTCGTCGAAATGGACGGATTCGAAACGAATGACGGCGTGATAATAATCGCCGCCACTAACAGGCCGGATATTCTCGATCCCGCTCTTCTCCGGCCGGGGCGCTTTGACCGGAGAATAGTCGTTCCGCTCCCTGATGTAACCGGCCGCGAAGGCATTTTAAAAGTGCATGCGAAGAACATCACATTCGACGAGAAAGTGGATTTCGAATCGCTGGCCAAAGGTACTCCCGGAATGACAGGCGCCGACCTTGCCAATCTTGTCAATGAAGCAGCGCTTCTTGCCGCAAGAAAAAATAAGGACCGGGTGGAAACGGCGGATTTCGAGGAGGCCAAGGACAAGGTGCTCATGGGCCTCGAGAGAAGGAGCCTGATCCTGTCTCCGGAAGAAAAAAAGAACATCGCTTATCACGAAGCCGGACATGCGCTGGTCTCGATCTTCCTCGAACACGGAGAGGATATTCACAAAGTAAGTATCATCCCGCGGGGTATGGCGCTCGGAGTAACAGTTCAACTTCCCAAAAAAGAACTTCACAATTATTCGAAAGAATATCTCCTGGACCAGGTCGCCATGTCGCTCGGAGGCCGAGCGGCTGAAACGATATTCCTCAATACATGCACCACCGGTGCCGAGAACGATCTGGAGCGTGCCACGGAACTCGCCAGAAAGATGATAGCAAAATGGGGAATGAGCAGCGAACTGGGCCCCGTATATTATTCTTCGGGCGAAGAGGAGATATTCCTCGGCAAGGAACTGATAACGCACAAGAATATCAGCGAGAAAACGAGCGAGAAGATAGACGAGGAGCTGAAAAAACTTATTCTGAACCAATACCAGAGAGCCCTTGACATCCTTACGGGGAATAAGGAGACGGTTGAACATGTGGTCAAAGTACTTCTGAAAAAAGAAGTGCTTTCGGGCGATGAATTGAAAAAACTCATCAAAAAGAAAAAGGCCATTGACAGTCAGGAAGCTTAGACCATTACTTTTCGTTCTTGCCGGATCTATCTTTCTCTCGGTAGTTCTGCTGCTTACCGGGAACAATCCGCTGAAATTTTTCCTTGATCTTATAAGGGGAAGCCTCGGCAGCGCTTCCGCTATCTCATATACCCTCCAGTACATGACCCCTCTCCTTTACACGGGGCTTGCCGCGGCCATTGCATTCCGTTCGGGCATTTTCAATATCGGAGTGGAAGGCCAGCTTTATATTGGAGCTCTTTTTTCCGCTCTTGCCGGATGCTATCTGAAAACGGATATTCCCTGCCTGCATTTTCTCTTTACGCTTGCTGCAGCCATGGCGGGAGGCGCATTGTGGGCTTTGATACCTGCTCTTCTAAAGGTGCATCTGAAGGTCAATGAGGTCATCTCGACGATAATGATGAACTATATTGCGCTGAATCTGTGCAATTTCCTTGTAATGGAAACGGACCTTCGCGTAGATAAATCGCTTCCTTTCACGAAGAATATTCTTCCTTCCGCGGGTCTTTCCAAGATCGATATCCTGTCTCCCGAGACGATGCTCAATACGGGATTCCTGATCGGCATCGCCCTTTGCCTTCTTTTCGCTTTCATCTTCTCGCGTACCGCTATCGGGTTCAAGATGAACATAACGGGAAGATCGGTTAAAGCGGCAAGTTATGCCGGCATCGATGTTAAAAAGATCATTATAAGGACGATGCTGATCTCCGGCGCCGTGGCCGGACTCGGAGGGTTTGAACAAATAGCGGGTGTTTTCAAACACTTTGTTTCACCATTCCCGGACGGATACGGATATCTTGGTATCGCGGTCTCTCTCATGGCCTTCAATAATCCGCTTTTCGTTATTCTTACGGCATTTCTTTTCGGCATGTTCGATTCGGGAAGTTCGTTCATAGATATCATTTCAAATGTACCCCGGGAGATCATCTACGTGATCGAAGGGATGATAATAATCCTTGTATCTTCAAAGATCGTAAGGAAAGGAGGAGAATATGTTTAGAGGAACCACTGTTGCCATCGTTACACCTTTTGACAAAGACGGCAAAGTCGATGAAAAGGCCTTTCTCAAACTCTGCGAATTCCATAAAGCCAATAAAACTTCTGCAATACTGATCGGGGGCACAACGGGAGAATCGCCTACCCTCTCGGATGATGAGCTCTTCAGGCTCTTTAAGATCGCCGTGGAGAATTACAAGAACAAGATCCCTCTTCTTGCCGGCACCGGGACGAACGATACCAGAAAAACGCTCAAGAAGACCCTTATGGCGAAGGAAGCGGGAATGGACGCCGCGCTCGTTGTTACCCCGTATTACAATAAACCTCCGCAGGAATCCCTTTTCGAGCATTATGCCTATATCGCTAAAAAGGGTCGTCTCCCCGTTGTTATCTACAATGTTCCCTGCCGCACGGGCGTTAACATAGCCCCCGAGACCGTGGGAAGACTCTCAAAGATCCCCGGCATTATCGGTATCAAGGAAGCAACGGGATCGATGACCCACGCAGTAGAGATTAAAAATCTAGTCGCAGATAATTTTCTCATGCTTTCCGGAGACGACCTGACAGCGCTTCCTTTCATGGCCACCGGAGGGCATGGGGTTATTTCTGTTACTGCCAATATCGTTCCCGACAAAGTTCAAAAGGTCCTCGACCTTTACAATGAGAACAAGAACAAGGAAGCCGTTAAGCTGGCGAATAAATTGTATCCTCTTCACAAAGCCATGTTCATAACCACCAATCCGATACCTGTGAAAACCGCTGTGTTCCTCATGGGCATGATAAAGAACGAATTCAGAATGCCGCTCACGAGGATGAACGCTCAGGATACGGACAAACTACGCAATGTCCTCATCAATAAGGATGTTCTATGAAGAAGATCGATGTCATCGTAGGCGGTGCCGCCGGCGATATCGGAAGGCGATTGACGAGGCTCCTTGACCGGGCGGAAGAATTCCGTTTTTTCAAGGGTGTGGACCGGACCTGTGCGAACGATATCATAAATGACATATCGAAACTCGAAGGCGGCGATGCCATAATAGATTTTTCTTCCCCGCCCCTTGCATTGAAGCTTGTGGAATACGCAAGATCAAAGAAGATCCCGATCGTGATCGGAACCACGGGATTCGACGATGAGCAAAAAAAATCCGTTGGATCGGCCGCTGCGGACATCCCTGTTCTGATGTCGCCGAATTTCGCAAGGGGAGTGGATGTCCTTTACAGGGCTGCCGAAGAATTGAGGAAAATGCTGCCCGGAGCGGAGATCGAGATCGTTGAGTTGCATCACAACAGGAAAAAGGATGCTCCTTCGGGGACCGCCAAAAGGATCACGGATATTCTAAAAAGCAACGAGCATGTCATAACGGGAAGAAACGGCATATGCGGCCCGAGACCCAAGGACGAAATGGGCGTCTTTTCGATACGTGGCGGTGATACGCTCGGAGAACATACTGTATACTTTTTCGGGGAAGGCGAGAGACTGGAACTGACGCACAGGGTTACGGACAGGGATACTTTTGCGCTTGGCGCACTGGATGCTCTGAGATTCCTCCTTAAGAAGAAGAACGGCTTCTTCACGATGAAGGACGTCCTTCAATTTGAATGACAGAATCAGAAAGGAACTTTACGAAAAGATAGAGATCATCAATAAAAAATACGGCATGCCCGCCCGATCCTCTGTTCCCTCGGGGAAAAAAGGGTCTTTAGAGCAGCTCGAGACAGGTTCGAACAGGTTAGGCGAATTCCATTTCCTTGAGAGAACTTATCCATTCGCTGAACTGCCATACAATATCGATTATAAAAAACTTTATTCCACAGACCCTCTTCTTTGCGAAATACTAGGGATACACTGTGAAGTCCCTCGGCTCGCGGGTTTCGATATAGAAACATCCGGTCTCAGATTTGACGAGAGATTCTATGCGTTCATTGCCGGATTCTCCTATATTGAAGGAAATGCAGTGAAGGTGAGGCAGTATTTCCTCAAGCATCCTTCGAACGCGGGAGCGATGGTCTCGGAAGTGGCTTCATTCGCATGTTCATTCGGCCGTATATTAAGCTATAACGGGAACGGATTCGATATACCCGCCATTCAGCATATGATGAACGTGAACGGCATCTCCGGAGCCTTCCCCGGCGTTCCGCATACCGATCTGCTGCCTGAAGCAAGAAAGCTTTATGCGCATATGGAGAGAAGGAACCTCTCGGTAATGGAAAAGGATGTGCTGGGTTTCGAGAGGCAGGGGGATATCCCGTCCTGGATGATCCCCGAAAAATACAGAGAATACCTTTATTCGGGAAAGACGTCAGATATCGAAAAGATATTAATGCATAATGAATGGGATGTAATCTCGCTTTTCGGGGTGCTGCTTTCATTCGGCAGGGAACTTGAGATATTTCCCGATAATTGCTCGGCCGTTCTGAAGAACCTGATCTATATTCTCTCATCCAAGGGAAGTCTCGGGGACGATATCTTCGGGAAGATCGTATCAAAAGGAGTAATGATAGAAGAATCCGAAATGGAGCGGATGCTCAAGCATTTCAGGAAGAACGGACTGAACGAGCTCTTTTTCAAATTTGCGGAGTACGCCATATCAAAAGGTTCCTCGGGCGAATCCCTTCTGAAGAGCTATCTGAATTTAAGCAAAGCCCGCCTCCACTTCTGCGAAGAGACGATAAATATCCTTGAGGCGCGGGAATTGGATGAAGACAATACAAGAAGACTGGAAAGATTGCGGGTGCTTTTGACAAAAAAGAAAAAAAAGAATATAATACACTCGAAATGATCAAAAACAGCATTTCTGCCAGATTGCTTTCTCAATTCAATATATTCTTTGTAATCACTTTTTTAATGTTCCTGATCGGCGTTACGGTATACAATGAGTTTTTCGTCAATACGTTCATAAAGGAACAGTACAGGCACATTTCACAACTGATCAATAACAGATTGAACGAGGCATATCTGCAGAACAGGATCTCAGAAAGAGCCGAAGAGGTTTTCCAGGAATACAATCAGGCTCTCTTCCTTTTAAGAAACCTGAGCATTGTTGACGAAGAAGGCAATACGGTATATCAAAAGCTGCCTGAAGGCGATTGCATTGAACACGCGAAGACAGAAGAGATGCCCATGAAGTGGGAGTTCATGAAGGTACACGTGGAACTTCCGATCTGCGATGTTTTAGACCGTCATCTTGCGCATGCCGTGTATTGCTTCGATCTTAGAAATCTGTATTATATCGAATTGCTTACTATTTTGATCGTTTTCCTGGTGATAGCGTTCGGCTGTCTGCTAATGCGGAAAATGGCAATGAAAAAGATCAAAACAATGATACTCGACCCTCTTCTCAAGGCAAGGGATATTCTCACCGAGGATCTCGGATACGACGAGAACAAGGTCTATGAGAACGAGATCGATTTCCTGTACCAGAGCCTGAAACAGTACCAGGAGTATTTTGACCGCGCGCTTCAAAGCATCGGATTGAAAAGAAACCGTATGCAGAGACATGAGGATTTGAATAAAAAGATCATGACGCAGCAGGAAAAGTTCATCTCCTCTCTCACTCACGAAATGAACATTCCGCTCACGATAATGCTCGGGTATCTGGAACAACTGAAAAAGGACCCCTCTCATTATCTCGAGAAGAGCATCATGTATTTCGATAAGAACATGAAGCGGCTTCAGAGGATCATCGAGAACACGATACAGGTGGTGAAATTGGGGAACTTCGATATCCCTTTGAATATAGAACAATATTCTATCCTTGCCTTCTTTGCTGAGATCGAGGACGAGTACAGGGACCTGGCTGCAGAAAAAGGCCTCACATTGACATTCAGAACGGATATAAAGAATGACATCATCGGGTTCGATCCCGTAGAACTCCGGAAGGTCTTCGAGAATCTCATTTCCAACAGCATCAAGTTCACGAATCCAAAAGGAATGATAACCGTATATGCGGAGGAGCGGAATGACGATTACCTCTTAGGCGTAAAAGATACGGGAAAAGGCATTGAAAAGAAACATATAGAGAATGTGTTCACCGAATTCTACCAGGCTGAAAATAAACCGGCGACCGGACTGGGGCTGGGTCTCTTCATCGTAAAAAAGATACTTGAAAAACACGGCTTCGAACTTGGGATAAAAAGTGAAGAAGATACCGGAACGGATATCTTTTTTATGATCAAAAAAAATATACCGTAAGGTATAACTAAAAAAATATTGACTTTTTCCTTAAAAAAAAATAAAATTACTTAATGAATATCGAAGAAGAAAAGATTAAACTTCTCATAGCAAAAGTAAAAAAGGATTTCGTGCCTCCAACCGGACTTCCTTCCGTTCTTGTCGAGGTATCCGCCAGGCACCTTCATCTATCACGCCCGGATCTGGATGTCCTTTTTGACGCAGGATACGAATTGACCGGTAAAAAACCTCTTTCCCAACCCGGCCAGTTCGCAGCCGAGGAAACCGTAAGAGTAGCCGGCCCGCGCGGGCACATGGACAATGTGCGCATTCTGGGCCCGGTCAGGGGGGATACGCAGGTGGAACTCTCTATGACGGATTGTTTTCATCTCGGTATTCAGCCGGTTTTGAAGATGTCCGGTGATATCGAAGGTTCACCCGGCACGATCCTGTTCGGCCCCGCTGGTCATACTGAAATAAAACAGGGGGTGATCGTTGCGAAACGCCATCTGCATATTACGCCTTCCGATGCCGAGAATTTCGGACTGGCTGACGGACAGGAAATCTCCGTCAGGATAGATTCACCGCGCGGAGGGATACTCGAGAATATTGCTGTCAGAGTTAGTGAGAAATTCAGTACGGCGCTTCATCTGGATACCGATGAAGCCAATGCGCTCGGGATAAAGACGGGCGGTCGTGCCGAGATCTTAAAATAAAAACAATGGAGGAAGAAATGGAAGCATTGGGAATGATCGAAACCAAGAGCCTTGTCGCATGCATTGAAGCCGCGGACGCGATGGTCAAAGCAGCGAAGGTAACGCTCGTTGGTTATGAAAAAACGGGCGGTGGTTTTGTAACGGCCCTGATTAGAGGCGATGTTGCCGCATGTAAAGCGGCAACAGATGCCGGTGCCGCGGCCGCGCAGAAAGTCGGTGAACTCGTAAGCGTACATGTGATCCCGAGACCCCATTCTAATCTCGAGGATATTTTCCCCATCAAGATAAAGGGTTCATCAAAGTAAAAGAGCCTCCGGGAATATAACGGAGAAAAGAAATGCTTATCGGAAAAGTTATCGGGAAGATCGTTTCCACAAGAAAAGAGCCTAAACTGTCCGGAGCGAAACTTCTTGTAGTGCAGCCGCTCGATCTCAAGATGAAACCGACCGGCGAGCCGATGGTGTGCATCGATTCCGTCGAAGCCGGGTACGGAGAGACCGTTCTTGTGGTTCAGGGATCATCGGCACGGCTCGTTAGCCATCAGGGAGATAATCCCGTGGATGCGGCCATCATCGGGATCATAGACTCCGTCGATCTGAATTGAACGGAGGTATGCCGATGGACGAAAAGGGACTTCGCGAGCTTATAAAGAAGGTCGCAGAGGATTTCGGGAGAACTCCCACTTCTAACAGGAATTCCGGAGGAATTTTTCCGGGGATAAACGAGGCCATATCGGCCGCCGCGTCAGCATTCGGAGCATACGGGGAATTTCCTCTTGAAAAAAGGCATAATATCATCGAAGCGATCCGCGCCGCCGCTTTAGCGAACGCTCCTGCGCTTGCCGAACTGACAGTTGAAGAAACCGGAATGGGCAAGGTCGCCGATAAGATAGCGAAGATCGGTCTCGTGGCCGGAAAAACCCCAGGTGTGAGCGATGTTCAACCTAAGGTCTTCACAGGAGATCACGGCCTTGTTCTCGAAGAAAGAGCGCCATACGGCATTATCGGTTCCATTACACCGTCCACCAATCCGGCGGCTACGGTCATCAATAACTCGATCTCCGCCCTGGCCGGCGGGAACACGATCGTTTTTCATCCGCATCCTTCAGCAAAACTTACAAGTATCGCAGCCGTAAAAACCGTTAACGCAGCAATAGCATCCGCCGGCGGCCCGGCAGACCTTGCCGTAACGATCACTGACCCGACACTTGAATCAAGTTCGGCCCTGATGAAACATCCCGATATAGATCTTCTTGTGGCTACGGGAGGGGAATTCATGGTTCATCTGGCTATGAATTCCGGGAAAAAGGCGATCGTCGCGGGTCCCGGGAACCCCCCTTCTCTCGTTGATGAAACAGCGGACATAGCGCGTGCCGCTGCGGATATAGTCGCATCCTCCTCCTTTGACAATAACCTTGTTTGCATTCTTGAAAAGGAAGTGTTCGCCGTGGACAGTATCGCGGCCTCCCTGATCGAGAAGATGGCGGACAATGGCGCTTTCATCGTTGCGCGCGAAGATATCGGAAAGATCACCGAACTTGTCATCGCGAAGGACGAGGGAACGGGATACAGGGTACCTCAGGTCAATAAGAAATATGTGGGGAAAGACCCTGCTGTGATCCTCAGGGATGCGGGTATCAGTGTTCCCGAAAATATACGCATAGCCATCATCGAGGTCGACTGGGACCATCCTCTGGTCCAGGCCGAGCAGCTGATGCCCGTTCTGCCCGTTGTAAGGGTAAAAGATTGGGAAGAAGGAATGGAACGAAGCCTTTTGACCGAACACGGCTACCGTCACACATTTACGATGCATTCGACGAATATCGACAGACTTTCAACGATGGCTAAAAAATGCAATGCGTCCATCTTCGTGAAGAACGGCATGTCGCTTCAAGGACTCGGATACATGGGCGAAGGCCCTTCTTCAATGACGATCGCTACGCCGACCGGAGAGGGTGTGACCACAGCCGTCACTTTCACCAGAATAAGAAGGTGCGCCCTGGTTGACAGATTCAGGATAATATGACGGTCCCTCTCGAGGACATCAAACGGGCCGGCATCGTCGGTTCCGGCGGAGCGGGTTTCCCTCTTCACAGAAAACTCGGGCTCAAAGCAAAAACATTCATTGTGAACGGAGCGGAATGCGAACCGCTTCTTGAAACGGATAAAGAGATACTTAAACACCATATTGAGGATGTGATCTCCGGAATAAAGGAAGCGACCACGCGTACGGGAGCCGGAGAGATATTCCTTGCCGTTAAGGAAAAATACGGCGATCTGGGGGAGCACCTTTCCCGATCGCTTCCGGCCGGCATCACTGTCGTCCCTCTTGCCAATGCCTATCCCGTAGGCGACGAGCAGGTGCTTATTAGGGAGATAAAGGGGGATATCGTTCCGGAAGGAGGGCTTCCTCTTGACCGCGGCATCATTGTCAATAATGTGGAAACAATGTACCATCTGGGTCGTTTTATAAAGCACGGGGAACCGTCCGTGGAGAGATTTCTTACCGTTGCTGGAGAAGTGAAGAACCCCTTTGTTGCGAAAGTGCCCGTTGGCGCTTCTTTTGCGCAGATCATTGATATTGCCTGTCCGGCAATGCCCCTGGATGATCTTGTCGTGATCGACGGCGGTCCGATGATGGGAAAATTCGTCGATACGGAAGCGAATGTAAGGAAAACGACTTCAGGCATCCTTCTTATTCCGAAGGGCTCAAAACTGGTAAGGCAAAGAACGAGGACATTGAAGGAGACCGCAAAGATCGCAAGAAGCGCCTGTATACAGTGCAGAAGGTGTACGGACCTCTGTCCGCGATATCTCAACGGGCATCGCTGCGAACCGCATAAATGGATGAGAAACCTTGCCTTTGGAGAAATCGAACCTAATGAGATCGCCTATCTCTGCTGTGAATGCGGTCTCTGCGAGCTCATGTCCTGCCCTATGGACATCTCACCGAGACTCATTGCAGGTATACACAAACGGCTTCTTGCCGAAAAGGGACAAAAGAACGAGCATTACAGGGAAAAAGATCCTCACACCCGGGAATATTATAAAGAAAGGCTTGCCGGAACGGAAAGGTTATGCGAGCATCTCGGGATCGACGGTTATATGACGCATCCGGTCCTTACCGATCCCGGCATTGAATTTAGTGAAGTTAAGATCGATGTCTCGGGGCATTTAGGTACTCCCGCGAAAATTTGCGTAAAAAACGGCTCACATGTCGAAAGAGGCGATGTCATTGCAGAATGCCCGGATGATTCCGGAGTATATTACCACGCTTCAATCCCGGGATATATTGAAATCCCAAACGAAAAAAACGTTATTATAAAGAGGAAGAGATGAACCGGAAAACAGCATTGGCGCTCGTTGAGTTTAACAGCATAGCTCACGGCATAGCCTTCGCGGACCAGATGACTAAAGGCGGAGATATAAAACTTCTGGACAATTACCCAACCTGTCCGGGTAAACATGTCGCGATCATTTCCGGCGATACCCAGGCAGTAAAGGAAGCATTGATGAAAGGGTTGGAATCGGGGAACGATTTTGTTCTGGAACATACGGTGATACCCAATATCGATCCCCAGGTATTGAACGGTGCAATGGGAATTCCCGCCGCCTCGGCGAAGGATATTGATGCTCTGGGCATAGTCGAGAGCTATTCGATAATAAAAACGGTGGAAGCGGCCGATCAAGCCGTTAAGGAATCAAAGGTGCTTCTCGTAGAGATGCGGCTGGGTAAAGCCCTGGGCGGCAAAGGTTACTTCATCATCACCGGGGAGATAGGGGCCGTTACATCGGCTACAAGAAAAGCTGCGGAATTCCTTGCTGCGGAGACGAACCTTGTTGCGTACAGGATCATTCCCGCTCCTTCGGACGAAGTTAAAAAAAGCTTGTTTTAAGGTGAAAAAATGAGAATAGCGATAGGCAGCGATCATGGCGGTTTTGAATTGAAAAAGAAGCTTGCGGAACATCTTCGCGCAAAGAAGGAGGACGTGAGCGATCTCGGCACCTTCACGAAAGATGCGGTGGATTATCCCGACATAGCGGCCATCGTGGCACTTGAGGTCGCAAAAGGGAATTTCGCGTGCGGCATACTTATAGACGGTACGGGGATCGGTTCGGCGATCGCGGCAAATAAGATAAAGGGTATAAGGGCGGCCTCATGCGCCAATACATTAATGGCATCTTCCGCGCGCGAACACGGCAATGCCAATATCCTTGTCATAGGGGCCGGCGTCGTGGGAGAAGCCCTTGCCAAGGAAATAACCGATATCTTCATTTCAAGATCTTTCGCAGGCGGCCGGCATGCCATGCGTCTGGAGAAAATTGCAAAACTCGAAAATGCGAATCTGAAAGAGATCGAGAGATATACATCGCCTCCTAAAAAACTCGTGACCGCAGATGATGTGAGAACGGCGAAAATGAACGGCGAATCCGTATTGTATCATCAGAAAGGGGCGATCATAACAGCTGCAGCGAAAGATGCGGCGCATGATCTCGATATACGCCTTGTGGAGAGGACATGAACATAGGCAAAGTGATCGGCTCGGTCACGCTTTCGCACTGCGAACCGGGGCTGAAGAACAAGAAACTTCTTATCATTAAATTCCTCAAAGACAACGGGGAGTTGTCCGAAAAATACAGTATCGTCGTTGACAAGATGGGCGCCGGCCCTCATGAAAAAGTACTTCTTGTCAAAGGAAAGGAGGCGGTGGACATGCTCGTCGGATATAAACCTCCATCCGACCTCACCATTTGCGGGATCATCGACGAGATTCTCCTCCAACCCTGAAAGGTTCAGATCTGTCATCATAAAAGGTTGATCCGGTATTAAAGGACGATCCGATATCCGTCCGGAGACGGGGATCAGCGGTTATCTTTCTTTGAGAAGAACGCCACTATCTTTTTTAACAGTGAATCATCCGAAAAATTCACGCCGGGCACGGCTCCGTCCACCTCCCTGTCGGTATCAATTTCAATAGAGGATGATTTCACGAAACCGATGATCTGGGAAGGATAAACGCTCCTGTGTCCCGTAATCAGAAAAGAAATAACACATGCAAGCGCCGCCCAAGGAGATATCTTCGCTCCGAAAAGTTCCACAGCCATAATGCTCGAAGCGATAGGCGTGTTCGTTGAACCGGCAAGAAGCGCCACCATTCCGATACCGGCGAAAGTCGACCTGTCCAAACCGAATATATCGGCAAAAAGACTTCCGGCAGTGACACCGATGAAAAATATCGGCGTCACTATTCCGCCGCTGCCTCCGAAATTCAAGGTCATCGAAGTAAAGAGCATCTTTGCCGCGAAAGCATACCATAATATCTTCTCCCCCGAAAGCCCTTCCCTTATCGAACCCAGACCCAATCCGAAAAATGACCGTCCGAAGATAAGGGAAAGTGCCACCATAGCGCCGCCGATAAAAAAGGCTTTGAGGTAGATATTCGTCCGCATTCCGTCGGACACGGTCTTCCCGGCTTTCAATATTTCAATGAGCAGGGCGGATACGATACCGAAGAACAAGCCCGCCGCAACAACGATAAAGATGAAATTATGCGATGCCGCACCGTCAAAGTTCAATTCGAAATAATTATAATTCATTCCGAGGTACTTTGCCGTTTGAAAGGATATAATGCCCGCCACGAAAGACGGAAGCATGACATCGTAGAGGATCTTCCCGATATAAAGTACTTCGATGGCGAATATCGCGCCGGCTATCGGAGTGCCGAAAACGGCGGCAAAACCGGCGCTTATCCCGCAGATCACGAGTTTTCTTCTATTCTCATCGCTGAACTTGAAAAGATCGGCAAAGAATGAAGCCAGCCCCGCCCCGATCTGGGCGCAAGGCCCTTCCTTTCCAGCCGATCCGCCGAACACGAGCGTGAACAGAGTAGCCGTCAATTTGACCGGGACCACTGCGAGTTTGATCCTCCCGTTCCGCTGATGTATGGCCTCTATGACCTTCTCCGTACCGTGCCCTTCGGCATCGGGAGCCAATCTTTTTATAATGAAGACCGTAAGAACAAGGGCGAAAGGCAGAAGAACGAAAGAGAACGGTGTCTCGGCGGTCTTACCTGAAAAAAGCTCGAGCAATGTAAGGAAAAGGGAGGTGGAGAAACCTACGACAATGCCGATGCAGGCCGCAATGACGAACCATTTGAACACGCTGAAAAAAATTACGGTCCCCTCTGCCAGATGTCTTTTCATCCCCTCAGTTGAATATCCTTTCCAGGTCCCTCGTCTGTATCCCGTCCGCCCTCGGCGTCTCGTAGGAAAAAGCGATCCGGACATCGGTATACCCGAATCCTGCGGCGAGAGAGGATACGGCTCTGTAGAGAGCTTGGTGTATCTCTTTTTTATGGAATCTCAGATAATTCCGCGTCGAGAGCTCAACGCTTCGTTTGGCCTGAGAAATGATCTCGTTGCGCTCGTCAACGGTAAATCCGATCTGCGTCGAGAGAAAGCCGGGAAGTAGAAATGGAAGTATCCTCGCATTCTGCTCGTCTATGAACCGAAGGTCTTTGATGTTCACCGTATACTTTATCCTGGGAAGAAGAAATTCCACATAACCGTCCTCGTCGTTCACATTTATGGCAAACGCCGGTTCCATCAGATCGATCTTAAATTCCGATAAAAATTCCACCAGAAGGATCATCTTTTTCTCCGAAACGAAGAAATTAAGATAGGCAAGATTGGGATTCGTCACAAAAGGTTTCGTTTCAACGATAATATCCTTGAAATATATTTGAAAAAAATGAAGTTCCCCTATCTCCTTCACCTTTTCGATCACGGGGTGTATGTCCACTTTGTATTTTCGCCCGCCGGAAAAAATAATCATAATGCTGACCGTTAAAAGGACAAGAAGAACGATCGTTGAAAAAAACCAGAATCTCTTCATAAGGATATGATAATACTTTTTAATAATATTTCAAGCTCTCCGGGTTATATTCCGAACCTGATCACAGGATTTCCGGCCACGCTTTCAACGGATATCTGCCGGATCGTCCGCTCTCCTTTCATTACGGTTATATTTACAGGGAACGAGAAAATACCGGTACCGAAAACGATGCGCGCCGGCCCCTGTGTTCCCGTACCTTTTCCCAAACGGACTTCCTTCAAAGCTTTTTTTCCTGCCCGGTCCGTGAGAAGTACCCTGAGCCCGGCTCCCGTCGAATTTATGGCTGCGTCCTTTATTTCAAGGAGTACTGTGATAGAGGGCGGAATACCCCGGGAAACGTTCTTCAGAAGAGCGCTTCCCGCGCCGCCGGCCGCGAGATCGGTCATCCCGTCCCCGTCCGCATCAAGCGCTGCAACGCCCCAGGTATCGTAAAGCCGGCTTCCGCTGAGGTAGGTGATATCCGTGAACGTGAAATCGCCCCGCCCCAGGTAAAGGAAACTCCTTCTGCCGGGATAGACGCACGTGAAATAGATATCCTCTATCCCGTCATTATTGAAGTCCGCTATTGTGACATCGGAATGTGTTTCGCTGAAAGGGACCGTATCCTCCCTGAGCAGAAAACCGCCTGCAGCATTCTCGTAGACAAAGGTCCTGTTCGAGAACTCTATGAAGCGCGGATGGGCAAGATTCGCCGTGACAAGGTCAAGGTCGCCGTCATTGTCAAGATCGCCCCAGTCGCTGCCTATTGTATGCCCGTAATAACCTGACCTGCACTGCCCCTCAAGAGCTTTCTCCCTTGCGCGTTCAATGAAGATCCCGTCCTCGCAAAGATATAGATAATTGCCGTTGAGACGGTAATTGGAAACATATATATCCTGATCCCCGTCCCCGTCGAAATCGGCGGGACTTACGCCCCTTCCGCAGGCCGGGGCATAATAAGGGTCGTTATGAACAAGAATATCATTATCTTTCACCAGAGCATCCTTTCCCGGATCGTAGCGGTAAAGATCATCCGGAGTGCCGCGTCCGAGGTCGGTTCCTGCCGCTTCGTAATTGGCAAGGTAGAGGGCAAGAAAGCCGTTCTCCCCGTAAGCGGCAAATGCTGCCGCCTCCGTCCTGCCTTCCGGCGGAGGGAACAGCTCTATCCTGCGAAAACCGCTGTCGCAAGCAAGCAGAGCGGCGCAGCGCGAGGGATCGTGCGACCAGCAGAATATATCCGTTCTGCCGTCATTGTTCATATCCCCGAATATCCCGCCGGTCCCTCCTATCCCTTTAAACGCTTCACGGCATGAGTCCCTGAACCCGTCCGTCCCGAAATTCAATAAAAGCGTTCTTCCGTCGAGAAGAAGGTCATCAAGCCCGTTGCCGTCAACATCTCCGGCGGCGATCCTCGAAAACGAGTATTTGAAAGTCCGGTCCCTCTCGAAAACAGGTCCTGTATAATGCGCCGCTCTCCTTGCCGCACCAAGGATGCCGGCCTCGCCAACAAGAAAATATAAAGCCCCGCCCAAGATCCGTTTCATACGGGCCTTGGCCATCGATTCCCAATATCCGCGCTCATCTCCGGCCTTCAGGACTTCGGTTAACTCGAAAAGTTCAGCTGCATCCGCTCCGGTCCTCCGGTAGAGAACGGACCTTATGAAATGAACGCAGGCATCGGTATCGAAGGGAAAGCGGAGTTCTCCGTAAAGGGATGCTATCCGTCCGGCCAGCCCTTCCAGATCTTTCGGGGAAGTGCCGCCATAAAGCGCTATTTCGCAGAGGATCGAGATGCGGGCGGAGATCTTTCTATCCGAAAGCAGCCATTCGGGTTGTCCGGGGAGGGCCTCAACTTCGATCTCCGGGTCCGCTTTGAGAAGTCCGACGGTCCTTTTATAAAGCCCGCCCCTGTGTTCTGAGTCACGAAGCAATCCGGCCGCCCGGGAAAGGAAGATGCCGTCATTCCCGTAAAGATCGAGGAGTTTCGAAAGTTCCGTTCTGAATTCTTTCCTGTTTCCCGTTTCTTTAAGCGCCCAGAGAATGAATATATGCAATGAGCGTTTGTAGCAGGATGCGGCGATCAGCTCCAGGTTCTCGCGGGCTTTCGCGATCCCCGCCTTTCTGTCGGAAAGATACTGGGGCTCCCAGGAAAGTTCACGCTCGAGAAAACGCACGCTGTCTTCCAAAGGAAAAGAGGCGATGAGCCTTCGGGTCAGGTCTTTCCTCTCCTCTTCACGGGCGTTCTTTCCCGCCTCGAGCATCCGGAGAAAAAGCCCCGGGGCAGAATCTTCAGGATAAGCCGCGATGAAATCCGCGGGATCAGCACCTGTCGCGACCATGGCATTGTAAACAGCGAGCGCGGCGTCTGTCGCTAATCCGCTTGATAAAGAATACTCCGAGATGAGACTGTTATTATCGCCGATATATGCCAGATATGCCGTTCTGTAAAGGTCCTTGCGCTCTCCCGCCGCCTCGATGATCCTCAACGCCTCCGCGAAATCCTTTCCGTCAAGAGCGTTCTGAAAAACAGGATCGAAGAATCCCCGGATACCGGGGAGACAAAGGATGAAAAAAACCGCCGTGAAGATATTCTTAAAATTCATGAATAAAGATCTTTTTAGAATACATCTTTGCTCAAGTTCTGCCGGACGGCCTCATAATAGATCTTGCTGCGCTCGGGGATCCGGTCATTGTTCTTATCTGCATTGATGATGCGGTACATGATCCTGCCGTTCTTTTTAACTTTCTGCCGAACGGTAAGATAAGTATCAACGGCACGCGAAGTGCACACGCCCTCTTCGGAATCGAATTCAAAGGATGCAAGAAGTCCGATCTCGCTTCCCTTCACGGTCTGAGAGGAGGCGAAATTACCTAAAGAGAAGAAGGCGATCTTACCGGTGTCGGCATTATAACGATCGAATGGCTGTACGACATGAGGATGCATTCCGATCACGAAATCGACGCCGTTCTCAAGAAGGAACCGCGCAAGTCCGATCTGGTCCCCGGAGGGTTCGGAAACGTACTCCTCCCCGAAATGCAGCAGTACGAAGATGAAATCCGGATGATACCTGCCGGCTGCCGCTATGTCGTCGAGCATCTTCTCCCGGCCGAGATAACTGATGCAGTACTCGAATCTCTTTTCAGGAACGATCCCGTTCGTTCCGAAAGTATACGAAAGAAAGACGAAGCGCATGTTCTTCACGTCCTCGATCACGAAGCGTTCTTCATAAAAACCGATATAGGTGCCTATCGGAACAAGTCCGGTTTCGAGAACCTTCTGCTTCGTTCTGATCAGGCCTTTCATTCCGCTGTCCAGACTGTGATTGTTGCACAAATTGATATGCGTAAAACCGCATTTTTTCACCGCATCCAAAATGGCGTCGGGACTCCGGAAATTGGGATATCCGCAATACCCTCTTTCAGGCCCGGCCAGTGTTGTTTCAAGATTGCAGATATTGATGTCTCCGTTGATCTCGCTTTTTATTTCCGAGAACAGGAAGTTAAAATCATAGCCGTTTTCTTCCTTGAAGGCATCGAGAAAAGTTTGATGGACCATGATATCTCCGGCGAAAACGATCCTTACCGTTTCACCCGACAGAAAAGACAAAGGGAAGGCAAGCAGTACCGGAATAAGAAGGGCCTTAACCTTTTTTATCGGAAACATAATTTAGATAGCCCTCTATGAAGTCATCGATATCCCCGTCCATGACGGCATTGATATTTCCGGTCTCCACGCTCGAGCGAAGATCTTTTACCATCGTGTAAGGCTGAAATACATATGAGCGTATCTGATGTCCCCAGGAGATGTCCTTCTTTTCGGCAAGGTTCTTCGAATCTTCTTCCTCTTTTAATTTCTTGAAATGTTCGAACAGGCGCGCTCTGAGAAGTTTCATCGCCAGATCTTTATTTTTGGCCTGGGACCTTTCAACCTGGCATGTGGCGAAGATGCCGGTAGGGACATGCGTGATACGGACGGCGGACATTGATGTGTTGACGCTCTGCCCCCCGGGTCCTGATGAGTGGAATGTATCAACCCTTAATTCTTTCTCGTTCATATCCAGTTTGACGTCATCGCTTACTTCGGGTATTATGTAAACGGAAGCAAAAGAAGTATGCCTTCTCGCATTCGAGTCGAAAGGGGATATCCTGACCAGTCTGTGGATCCCGATCTCTCCTTTCAGATATCCGTAAGAATATTCATGCTGGATAAGGACCGTTGCGACCTTAATGCCGGCCTCCTCACCGGACATGAATTCGAGGGTCTCTACTTTGTAGCCCTTTCGCTCGCACCAGCGTGTATACATACGAAGAAGCATCATCGCCCAGTCGCACGCTTCTACGCCGCCCGCTCCCGGTTTAATCGTCATGATCGCGTTCTTAAAGTCGTTTTCGTCGGTAAAAGCGGTTTTTATCTTGAATTTAGCGATCTCATCTTTAAGTCCTCCGTATTCTGACGAAAGGTCTTTGAATATCCCGTCATCAAAATCCGTTGAAATCATATCTATCATTTCAAGTCCCGCCCGGACCTGATTCTCGATCCGCAGATATTCAGTCAGGATCTTGTTCTTGGCGCTCATTTCTTTCAGCATCTTCTGAGCTTTATCCGGTTCCTTCCAGAAATCCGGCATTTCCGAAAGAGTCCGGATATGTTCCACCTCGGTTTTCAGTTTATCGTATTTGATAGCAGCCTTGAAGATCTCGATCTGCTCGCTGAATTTCCGGTATTCCTCTTTTAAAAAGTTCAGTTCCATATATTATCCGCCCAGGAAAAGAAGAGCGATCCTGAAATAGATCAAAAGGCCGATGACATCAACGGCAGTCGTAACGAGCGGTGCCGACATCAAAGCCGGATCGATCCCGAGTTTCTTGACTAGAAGAGGCAGTGCAGCGGCGATGATATTAGCCAGCCAGATAACCGAGATAAGCGAAAAGGAAACGGCCAGGATGATCCTGAGAGCGCTTATATGAAGCTTCATCAGAACCACTCTTACGATCACGACAATGGAAAGGAGCGATCCGATAATGAGCGCGGAAAAAGTTTCCTTAAGAAGTATCCGCGCTAAATGGCTGAATTGAACTTCGCCGACGGCAATACCTCTAATGATCAGTGTAGATGTTTGTGCTCCAGCGGTACCGCCCGCGTTCAAAAGCATGGGTATGAAGAAAGAAAGTATTATGAACTCCTTTAAAAAGCCGTCATAATGCTGCATGATGAACCCGGAAAGCGTCTCGATAAGAAGAAATATAAAAAGCCAGATGAATCTTTTACGCACAAGAAACCAGACAGAGGATTCCATATACGGTTCGTCCGTGTCCCCGATGGCCGCCATCGTGCGCAGGTCCTCTTCATGCTCTTCCTCTATGATATCCGCTACGTCATCGAAGGTCACGATACCCAAAAGCCGTTCCTCCCGGTCGACGACCGGGATGGCGATAAGATCGTATTTCTCGAATATGGCAATGACCGCCTCCTGGTCCATGTAAGGATTAACGGTAACGATATTGGTTTCCGCGATATTCTCGAGAACTTCGTTCTCATCTGCCATAACGAGATCTTTGAGTGAAATAACGCCGAAGAGTTTCCTCTGTTCATCAAGAAGATACATATAGAAAACGGTCTCGAGATGCTTCCCTTTCGTGCGGATCTCATTGAGGGCCGTTTTAACCGTCATTCCGACCCTGAGCGGCATGAAACGCGTATTGATAAGCCTTCCGATGGAATCTTCGGGGTATCCGAGTATCCTGTACGTCAGCTTCCTTTGTTCATGGTCGAGCATGGAGAAAAGCCGGTTCACGACCTTTGCTGGCGCTTCCTCAAAGAGTTCCGTCCTCTCGTCGGAATCCATTGTATCAATGATGTCCCTTATCCGCTGATCGGAAAGATGGTTCAAGAGTTCGACCTGTTTATCGGTTTCAAGATCCTCGAAAACATAAATGGCCATTGATTTATGGAGCATTCTGAAAAGAAGTGGCGCATACTCGGGATCGATATTCTCGATGATATCGGCGATATCTTCCTCCTGAAGGCCTTCGAAATATTCGCGTATGGCCTTGTAATCGTGCTTTTCGATAAGGGTGATAATATCTGCAATGCGCTCTTCCATTCCGTATTATACAATAAAAAATGAAAAGAAGAAAATACAATTATAGACTGCCGCGGGAGAAGGAGTAAAGAAAAGATCGATGTCCGCTCTTCACTGCGCTTCGCTCCCCGGTTGCTTTTTTTATGGATTTATCGTAAAATCAAGCAAAGGAGGCATTATGGCAAGAACAGCAGTAATGTTCGAAACTTCGATGGGAGATTTTAAAGCAGAACTTTATACCGATCTGGCCCCGGTCACTTCCGGGAATTTTCTTGACCTTGTTTCAAAAGGATTCTATGACGGCCTTATATTCCACAGGGTCATCGCCCGCTTTATGATCCAGGGCGGGTGCCCCAAGGGGAATGGGACCGGTGACCCGGGATATGCGATAAAAGACGAATTCCATCCCCAACTGAAGCATGCCGGCCCGGGCTTTCTTTCAATGGCAAATGCCGGTCCGGATACGGGAGGTTCGCAGTTTTTCATCACGCTGGTTCCCACTCCCTGGCTTGACGGCAAGCACGCCATCTTCGGACATATTACCGAAGGAATGGACATAGTCGAAAAGATCGGACTCACGAAAACCGACAGCGACGATAGACCTCTGGAAAAAGTGACAATAAAGAAAATATCCCTGCTGTAAGCGCAAAAAACCCATGGAAGAACTGAGGGGGATCTTCGCATCAGCGCTTATTGAGCGTTCTCAGATATATCTTTTCATTGGCGAAACGGACAGGGCGTTGAGTGATTGCAACCTGGGTCTGTCAGCAAAGATTTCCGAACGGTACAGGATCAAACTATCCCTTCTGAAGGCCGAATTCTTTCTCCGCGGGAAAAAGGACTACAATGAAGCGGAGAAGATCGTATCCGGACTTCTCGGAAAACCGGAGATCAGCAAGATCCCCGAGCTCCATTGCCAGGCTATCAATCTGATGGGAGGGATTAAAAGATATGGAGGCGACCTGGACAAGGCTCTTGAATACTACGGCCGTGCACTTGAATTCAATTTAGGTCCGAACAAGGAACATAACCGCGGCATTGTCGCGACGAACATCGCATCGATATATCATCTTAAAGGGCGTATCGATACAGCGATGGAATATCTCGATGTGGCTCAAAGGTCTTTCGAGCGTTCAGGTGATCCGTTCTATCTTGCGGATTCGAAAAAGGACCTTGGTCTAATGCTTCTTGAAAAAGGCGAATATGCGCGGGCTGAAGGACTATTTTTAAATTATCTGAAAAAAGCAAGGGAGATCAATCATAAAAAGGGCATAGCGGAAGTGCTGAACTTCCTCGGATACCTGTACAAGTCGAAGGGCGATCTGAAAAATTCATTCCGCCGCAGGAACGAGTATTTAAAATTGGCGAGGGAGATGAACGATGAATATCTTATATGTTCCGCTTTAATATCTCTCGGCGTGAATTATCAGGAAACCGGCGATCATGCCCGTGCGACGGGACTATTGAAAAAAGCGCTTTCGCTGGCCGGGAAAAAGGGGTATGTGAATTTCACCGTCTCCGCATATCTCAATCTTATAGGTTCTTATCTGGCGACCAGCGACCGGAAAAACGCTTTTATTGTCTTGAAAAAAGCAGAAAAACTCATTGAAGGCATAAAAAACCCCAATTATTCCTTCCATTTCTACAATAGCTACGCGATCTATGAAGAGAGAGAGAAAAATTTCAAAGCCGCGGCCGGGTTTTACGAACTGGCACGAATGAGCGCCGAGCAAATGGATAAAGGAGAATGGTCCGTCTCGGTCAGGATCAGAAAGGTAGAATGCCTTCGGCAATCGGGGGACGATACTGCGGGAGAAGAAAGTTCGCTTAGGGATTATGCCGCTGTCAAAGGCCTATTGGACATTCTCGCGAAAGAGGAAGATAAAGTAAAACGGCGCGGCCATCATGGTCCCGGGCAGAAAACTTGATTTTTTTTCATTAATTTAAGATAATACAACATAAAGTGGAGCGTATATGAAAATCAAAGGAATCCTTATCCTTACCGTTTTTCTTTTCTTGGGCGTATCGTCATTTTCGCTTGAGCTCATCAAGAACACACGGATGCCGGCTTTATGCGTCGAGCATATGTCCAATTGCGGCGTAGGCCCGATGAGCGGCCCCCAGTACCTATACACATCCGAGAGGGGTTTCGGTTATTTCTACTGGGACAGCACTTTTGGAGTATATAACGGGTTGTTCCAGTGGGGTTTTCAGGGCCGGCCCCATTCGGTCTATATGGACAAGGGCCTGATGAACATGTTTTATATTTATGATGACAATGCCAACGGAGGGGATAATGTCTCGCCCGGCCTGCATAAGGTCCAGTTCTCGACCGGAATGGAGATCGCGGGATACTTGACGGATGATATCCAGGCCGCAGTTACGATATCGCAGTTCGCGGATACGGTGGAGAACACTTATATCATAGTCAACGGATATCTTCAGGCCCTTGATTCTAATCTCGGCTATCTGTGGGGAAGCGCCATGCCTCTCGGCTCGCTTGCCATGGCCTCGGGCCCTGTCAAAATGATTCAGCATCCGGATCGCGAGGGAATATTCTACATTTCCGCTCCCGGCACGTACAATGTTTTTGCCGTGGACGCAAGATACGAGAGCGGCCATAATGAAAGCCCCGTTGTATACCCCGGCATAGTGAGCACATACAGCATCCAGGATTATACTTTTCTCGGGAACAACTCCATCGCGATCGCGGACAGTAACTCGGTGATCCAGCAATGGAATGTGACCCCTTGGTCGGGTTATGAGACACAACCCGCATATATGTCGCCCACATACGATTTCACCTGGTCCAATTACCTTTCCACGATAGACAGGATAGAATCCGATACGGATTCAACGAGGATGTTCTGTCTTTCCCAGTACGATAAAAAAGTGATCTCCTACAATTACAATAACCAGAATTACGGCAATGAGTACAATGTGTCCGGCGATCCTGTGGACATTTTCATCAATAAACACGACAATATCCTTTTCATAACAAGAAAGAACCAGGATCCCGTGATAACCGACCTCTCGTCTTTCCCGGCGATAAATAAGGAATTTATCATAATCGATCAGACCTGGGCCATTGGCGAGGTCCCTATGGGCGCTTTGTCCGCCGGGGGGAATACCGTGATATTCAACGGTTACAATACCATCCAGCTTCTTAATAATGCGGACGACCTGAATCCAGTGTCCACATACGCCATCTATACATCAACCTACAATAACTGGGGTTCAAAGGGAAAGAGTTCCATTGCGCTTGATTACGATACTTCAACGGATCACTCGACATCACAGAACTTTCTTGTGAAGAACGGCAATTACTATACACTGTTCGCCGCCCCGTATTCCGATCTTTACCGTGACAACTTTTATTATAAACCTCATTCCATGATGGCGGAGGCCTATTCGGATATCGTCTTTACCGATACCTCCAATTTCTACGCTTTCGGCGACACCGGGGTCATCATGATAAATCCCGGCAATCCCGGTTCGATCTCGTCTTACATAGAACTCAATTATTTCATGTCCGGAGGACCTTATGCGATGGATTATAATCCTGCAACAAGGCAGATAGTAGGTTACTATTACAATGCCGGTTCTTTCCTTTTTGTTATAGATGCCACGAACAATAATGTGCTCTATGACGGGGCGATGCCCGGAAGTTATATGGTAAAGGACAGGTTCATTCAAAGGTCCTTCAGTGTACTCTCTAAGGAGAATATACTCGTTTTTATCGACAACAACGACACTTCTTTCCTCCGGATGATAAAACTCAATTCAGGGTCCGATCCCGCATACTTGAACAGTTATTCACACTCTTCCACAACTATCAACGGGATAGATGTAATGGGAGGTTCCATTCTGGTGATGTCCGATGTGAACTATGATCTGTATCTGAGCGATGTCAATGAAACATCCGGAGATCTTGAGAATACGACATATACGAATGTCGGCAACCATAATCACTTCCAGTGCTTCGACACCAATAAAATACTTGTGAATACATCAAAAACCGATTACAAGATCTATCGGCATATAAACCTTTCCGCGCCGTACAACCTCACAGGCAGCGCTCCGAATTACCATACCGTCAGTTTGTCCTGGTCAGACGATAATAATAATGAGTATGGGTATAAGGTCTTTTACAGAACATACGGCACTGCGGACTGGAATGCTCCCGAAACAACATCGATACCCTCATATACGCGCGACGACCTGATGGAGAACACGACCTATGAATTCATGGTAAGGTCATATAACGATATCTGCGACTCGCCTGATTCCAATATCTTTGAGATAACGACTCCGGGATCCGTTGAAGAAGAATCGAAATTCCTTCTTGGCCCCAATCCCACTCATCAGTACCTGAACCTTGCCGGTCTTCCCATCGGAACGAAAATAAGGATATTATCGCAGTCAGGTCATGATATTATAAGAACTTTCAATATATCCATGGACCCGACCACGCTGGATTTCCTCAATGATTCGATCCTTACACCGATCCCCGGTATCTATTATCTTGTGCTCGTCTATCCGGATGATAAAAAACCTTATGTCCATCCCTTCATCTACATACCTTATGAAGGAGGTATGAAATGAAAAGATCTCTCCTTCTTTCTTTGATATTCGTCCTTTCCGCTTCGATCTTTACCGGCGAACTTCCCGTAAGCGAACTTTATATCATTACAGACGGCCTGAATCTATCGCTCGCCGGCGGCATTACGGAGAACAACGGGCTTTCCGCCTCTTTTTTCAATCCTGCCGCGCTTAATTTCGCGGAGAATAAATTCAATGCCCGCGCAAATATGTTCTTGGGATATTTCAAGGGCGCGGAAACGCAGAATTTCGCATTTTCCGCAAATCCGTTCAAGAACTTCTTCCTGGGCCTGTCCGCAACGATGGTCCATACGCCTTCAATGACGCTATCCGACGGGACGGGATTTGTAATTGAGGAAAACTGGCAGGCCGATCCTGCGAATATCCTGTGCGCCAACATTGCTTACAGGATCAACGATATATTCTCTGCCGGCTTCGGTTTTTCATCTTATGCGATAAAACTCGTAACAGTTGATTTGATGACGTCGAACATCAACGATTATTCAAAGGATTACGCTTATTCATCCTTCGGCATCACGGCGAATATCAAAGGATACAGGCTGGGTCTTTCCACCACGAACATTCTCTCCCTTTCCGGGGACGAAAGCGCACCGGTCGCCGTTTCTCTGATGGCAGGGAAGAGATTTTTAAAAGACGCCTTCGGAGTGAATTTCATTTTCCAGCAGCTCGGTAAATTCACAGAGCATAATACAAATATCGGACTTGGTGCGGAGTATACGTTCTTCAAGATGCTCTCGCTCAGGTTCTCCTATTTCAAGCAGAACGACCTTGCCGTCGGCCTCAATTTCGGTCTGGGCTTCAAATACAAGATGGCATCCTTCGATTATACTTTCTCGGTCACCGAGTATGAACCGGTCCACTATTTCTCCCTGGGCTTCTCGATCGCTCCCCTGGGCGGGCCTGCTCCTGCCGATATAGTGAAAAAGGAAAAGGTCACGAAAAAGCCTCCGGTCAAAAAATTGCCGCCCAAGAAAGAAACAAAGGAACCCGAAAAGGAAGTAAAACCGAAAACTCCGCCTACAGAAAAGATGCTCGTCGCCGTTCTCGATTTCGAAGGCAAGAACATATCCAAGCAGGATGCGGAGATCATCACGGACTTCATCCGGCAGGAAATGATCAATTCGGATTTCTTCAAGCTTTTGGAAAGAGGGGCGATCAATGATATCCTCGGCGAAGTGAACTTCCAGCAGTCCGGTTGTACTTCAGCCGAATGTGCGGTCCAGATAGGAAAGATCCTTGCCGTACGCAAGATGGTCGTTGGCAATGTCTCCCAGCTCGGGAAAAAATATTTCGTCACGCTGAGGATGGTCGATGTCGAAACCTCCGAGGTCGAAGTGGCTACCTCGATAAGCGTTGAAGGCGGCATAGAGGATCTTCCTTCGTATATGAAGGAACTGGTCGATAAAGCTGTGGAAGCATTGTACAAATAAAAACCGGCTTGTTCGATCTTAATTTCCTGGCCCAAAAAGGAGCTGATTGCCCGATATCGCCGGAAAAGAGCGGGGAGCTGGAAAAATATCTCATCGATCAAGGTTTTCATAAAAGAAAGGATGATGACGGAGAGCTGCTGTTCGAGAAGAACCGTCCCGGTAATTCCCTTTGGTACATCAGGTTCTCAAAATACTACACTGCAGTCCGGCTCGATAAAAAGAAAGGGCTTCTTTTTATTTCAACGGAAAGAACCCCGTTCACGGTCTTCGCTCTTTCGGAACTGAAAAAAATGAAGGCATTCAGGGCTGGAATATACGGGATAATGGGAGTAACTCCGCCTTCAAGCGACGGCTTCAGGAAGCTCAACTCTTTATTTTTCAAACTCCATCCGCTTATTCCGCTCTATCTTGTGATCACGGCAGCTTTTCTGTATTTCACGGCCACAGGAGGATATTTTTTCCTTAAGAACCGCGCCTATGTCCTCAGTGAAAGATTCAGATGGGAGGATGCGGAAAGTGCGATAAAGAAAGCCAGGGAACTCAACGGGCAGGTGCTGTTCATTTATTTCAATAAAAAAGATGAATGGTACAGATACGATTTCCGTAATATTTTTTCGGGCCGCCGTTTGAATAAATATCTCGAAGAGAAAAGGATCTATCCGGTCAAGGTAGAGATCGAAAGATACGAAGAACTTGCAGAGCATATGATCTGCCGAACGCCTTTTATGAGGCTGGCGGACCCTGATGGAACCGTCAAGGTCGAAAGCGATTTCATTATCGATAAAAAGGACCTGATCGAGACAATCGAGCTGAAAAGGTTCAAATTAATTGAAAAAACATTTTAAATAATGTATAATACATTATGAAGAGGCTTTTCCGCGTGATCTTAATTATTCTGGCAGTTGACCTCGTGTTCGCGGACAATGTGCTTTATTCATTCATAGAACCCGATAAAAAGACGGCTGAAACAGCCGGCGGTATCGTAAATATGACCTCGTTCGAAAATATATACGAAAAGGCCCTCATTTTTCATGATACTGCAGATAAGCGCAGTTCCCAGAGAATATCCTTCGACGCAGGAGCGCTCAAATTGGATATAGATTACGACTATTTCTATAAAATGCTCGCCGAACTCGGTCTTGAAAAAAGCAGCATGCTGATCTTTGCGACCCCGGACGAGAAAAATAAGGCGGAAACCTTTTCGGCGGAAATGAAGGGCCGCGGGATCACCCCCGATATTTTTTACGAGAACGATTCGGTCATGTTCATAAAAAGTTTCAAGGAGCAGGGGTCGAAATACGGGATTATTGTCCTGTTCCAGGATTGTCCGCTTCTTAATAAAGGCAATCAGAAACTGATCGCTTCGATCCTTATTTCCATAAAAAAAGTGCTGATAACGCTGGGGATCGCAGGGAATTTCCCGGGTATACTGAATTTCGTTCCTTCGCCCGATTCACTTGGTAAGGCGATGAAAGAATTCTTCTCGGGGAAGAACCTGAAAGGAAATGTCACGGTCAATGAACTGTATTTCAACCTGAGAATGGCAGCGGTGATAAGAATGCAATTCAAAACGGAATTCTTGAATAAGGTAAAAACGGTCATGTAGGAGGAGAGGATGCCCAAAACCGGTACATGCGAGATGTTTAAAAAAGCGAATGATGGAGGTTACGCTGTAGGCGCTTTCAATATCAATGACATGGAGATACTTCAGGGTATAGTCGAAGCTGCGGACGAACTTTCCGCTCCGCTTATACTCCAGGTGTCTGCCGGGGCCAGGAAATATGCCCGGCATGAATATCTGATGAAACTTTTCGAAGCCGCGGTGGAAACGAGCAGGATCCCGATAGCCCTTCACCTTGATCACGGCGATTCGTTCGAATTATGCAAAGCCGTCATTGACGGCGGATTCTCATCGGTGATGATAGACGGTTCGAAATATCCTTTCGAGGAGAATATTGCCCTCACAAAAAAAGTTGTCGAATACGCTCATCCCAGAGGTATCCCCGTCGAAGCAGAACTCGGGAAGCTGGCCGGCGTCGAGGATGATGTGAAGGTCGCCGCGAATGAAGCTGTTTATACCGACCCGAAGGAGGCCGCGGAATTCGTTGAAAGGACAGGATGCGATTCTCTTGCGGTCGCAATAGGCACGAGCCACGGCGCGTACAAGTTCAAATCTGAAGCCAAACTAAATTTTGAACGCCTCGGCGAGATCCAAAAACTCCTTCCCGAGAAATACCCTCTGGTACTTCACGGAGCTTCCTCGGTCCTTACGGAGTTCGTGGAGATGTGCAATAAATTCGGCGGACAGCTCAAGAATGCCAAAGGCGTTCCCGAAGAGATGATCAAAAAAGCCGCTTCTATGAATGTTGCCAAGGTGAATATCGATACCGATCTGCGCCTTGCCATGACCGCCTCGATAAGAAGAGTGTTCACAGAGCAACCCGGAGAGTTCGATCCGAGAAAATACTTAGGTCCCGCAAGGGATGCGATACGCGATATGGTCAAAAGAAAACTGGCCGTGCTCGGCTGCGGCGGAAAAGCATAATAAAGGAGTGGATAATGAAAAGAACGATCGTTTTTGTGCTTATCTTAGCGGTGGTATTGTCTTTCGGCGATACACTGAACGTTAAAAATGAGATATACATCATCAAGGAGGGAGACTGCTTGTGGAATATTGCAAAGGCATACTATTCGAATCCTTTCCTGTGGCCCAAGATCTGGGAGAACAACGGTTATATTAAAAACCCCGATCTCATCTTCCCCGATGATCAGCTTGTAATACCCGATGTTTCTGCGCCCGCCGAAGTGGAGACAGAGATAGTTGAAGAGGTCAAGACCGAAACGAAGCCCGAAACAACTCCTGCCGAAACGGTGGTCACGGAAACAAAACCCGAAACGTCGCCGGCAGAAACCGTAGTTACAGAACCTATACCGGAACCTGTTGTGGAAACCGTCGAGGAAGTGACCGTTGAGGAAGAGAAAGAACCTGTAACGGAGACCGTAAAAGAAGAAGAACTAATGCTCGAACCCGTCAAGGAAGAGGAGATCAAGATCGTCAAAGACGAAGAGATACCTATCACATATGACAATATAATACTTCAGAGCGGCGGGATCATCCAGGAAAGCGAGATCGGAAAGGACGGATACCTTGTTGGATTCGAGGATATTTATAAATCATTCCATTCCGAGGCGGAAACGGCTTTTATAAATCTATATGGACCGGCCGCCGTGGGAGATGTATATATGATCTATACGCTTGAAGGCAACATTAAAGACCCCCAGACCAAGGCATCGCTCGGGAAGAAACTCGTCGTAAGAGGCCTTCTTACCGTATCTGCTGTCGAAGAAGGGGTAACAAAAGCCTATATAAAAAAATCATTCACCAATCTTACTGCCGGATTTTCCCTTGTGAAATATCAGCCTGAGAACTGGCTGTATTTTCCGGAAAAAGATGCTCCTTCCGTTAAGGAAGGCGTCATCGCCGGCCTTAAGGACGAGAACGATCTGATCGGCAAGATACAGGATATCATCTATGTCAATCTCGGTAAAGGGGAAGGAGTGAAGCAGGGGCAGGAATTCCTCGTTCTGAAAAAAACAAGGAAGATGAAGGATCCCGAAGGCGGCAGCGCCGAAACCGATATGAAAGAGATCGGCCTTATCAGGATTGTAAAAGTGTTCGAGTATACTTCTGCGGCGGTCATCCTCAAGATAAACGACATTATCTCTACCGGCGATCCCGTAGTATATAAGGAGTTCTGAAATGAGAAGGGGCGGTTCTTTAATAGGAACGATAATCATAATCCTGATCCTTGTTGCCGTCGTTCTTTTCGCCCTGCCGTGGATCAGGTACTTCAATGAGATCAATGCCGTGAAAAGAGCTTTGGAGCAGACAAAGAACTATGTTGTCAGTGAAGCAAGACATGACATCGATGACGGAGAGATCATGCAGAGATTCGATGACGAGATCAGAGGCAAAGTGAAAGAGCACTTCAGCGAGGCTTTCATCATTACCAGGCTTCCGGAGAATAAGTTCCGCTTCCAATACAGCTACTACAACTATAACATGATCGTACCAATACTGAAGATCAAGTTCAAGGATATAGAAGAAAAGATTATTGAAGGAAAAGAATTCGGCATATAAAGAACATCTGAGATTCAACTCATGTGATTTTTCCGTAGTATTCCAGGAAAAGGTGCGTTCCGTTCTCGGAGGCCCTGCTGCCCTGTTCAAGGATACGGGAAAACTGCAATTGACCGACAATCAGAAAAGGAAACTAGACGATTCAATGAAGGTTCCCGTGGAGGAGATCGAGGAAAAGATCCGTTCACAAGGCGCGGATCTGATCTCCATCGATGATGAAGATTATCCGGAGGAATTAAGGAACATCTACGGCGCGCCGATGCTCCTTTACATGAAAGGCGATAGATCGCTTCTCGGCAAGGAGATGTTCGCGATCGTGGGTTCCCGGAAGATAACCGCTTATGGGAAAGCCATTGCATCCGATTTCGCTTCTAAGATCGCCGGCTCGGGATTTCCCGTGGTCTCCGGCCTGGCGGCCGGCGCGGACAGCAGTGCACATAAAGGGGCAATGAAAACGGGCAGTACCGTTGCGGTCCTCGCAACGGGGATCGACCTGTGTTATCCGGCCTTTAATGAATTGCTTAAAAAAGAAATAGAGGCTAAAGGGCTGGTGCTGACCGAGTTTTTCCCCGGGACATCAGCCGAACCGTTCAGATTTCCTGTCAGGAACAGGATAATATCAGGGCTTAGCAGAGCAGTCCTTGTCGTTGAGGCAAGGAGAAAGAGCGGTTCTCTGATCACCGCAAAATACGCCATAGACCAGGGGCGGGAGGTTTATGCGGTTCCGGGGGACATCAACAGGAGCGCGTCGGAAGGTACGAATTTTCTGATCAAGAACGCAATGGCGCATATGGTAACGGACCTGTCCGATATTGAGGGCGTCTCCTCCGTGAAGCCTCCCGAACAGGAGATTACGCCGGAAGAGGAAACGGTCGGGAAACTCATAGATGAAGGCATAGATAATTTTGACGATCTGCTGGAGAGAACGGGAATGGATTTCGGCCGGCTGAGTGAACTGCTGTTCTCTCTTGAAATAAAAAATAAAATAGTTAAAATATCAAATAATTCCTACAGAGGAGTGTAGCGATGACGTCTAAATTAGTGATAGTTGAATCACCCGCAAAAACGAGAACGATCCAATCATTCATCGGAAAGGACTACAAGATAATTGCATCAATGGGGCATATCATAGATCTTCCCGAAAAGCAGCTCGGTATTAATATCCAGAACGGGCATGTTGAAACAAAATACGCCCCGATACCGGGAAAGAAAAAAGTGATAGATGAACTCAAGAAGAGCATAGAGGCTTCCAAGGAAATATATCTTGCTACGGACCCCGATCGGGAAGGGGAGGCCATAGCGTATAATATATCCACTCTGGTCGGCGGTAAGAAGTATCTGAGGATCCTGTTCAACGAGATAACGAAGGAGGGGATAACGGAAGGTCTGAAAAGCCCCAAAACGCTGGACATGAACCTTGTGGATTCGCAGTATGCAAGAAGGATACTCGACCGCATAGTCGGGTATAAGATATCGCCGTTCTTATGGCAGAAGGTCAAAAAGGGCCTTTCCGCCGGAAGAGTGCAATCAGTTGCCCTCCGCATAGTCTGCGAACGGGAAGAAAAGATCCAGGCCTTTGTTCCGGAAACATATTTCGAGATCTTCGCCAATTTCGATATGGCTCCCGGGATCCCCTTCAAACTTGAGAAGATCGGGGATAAAAAACTCAAAATAGAAAAGAAGAAACGGTCCGATGAGATCCTGTCCGCGATAAAAAAGATCGGCGAGTTCATTCCCCTGGCGGCGGAAAAGGCCGAGAAGAAAGTACTTTCCCCTCTTCCATTCAATACGAGCAGCATGCAGCAGGAAGCGGCAAAGCGCTTCAACTGGTCGCCCAAGAAAACAATGATGATAGCGCAGATCCTCTATGAAGGCGTGGATATCCAGGGTACGCCCACAGGTCTCATCACATATATGAGAACCGATTCCTACAGGGTCTCTGACACGGCAAGAAATGCCGCAAAGGATTTTATAAAGAGCGCATTCGGAAAAGAGTACGTTTCACATACCGTAAAGAAGGTCAAGAAAGCGAATATACAGGACGCTCACGAAGCGATCCGCCCCGTTTCCCTTTCCAATGAACCCTCGAAACTTAAGAAATTCTTAAAGGACGATCAGCTTAAACTCTACGGACTGATATATCAGCGTTTCCTTGCAAGTCAAATGAAGGACGGGCTTGATATGCACAATACCTATTCCGTAAGATCCAAGGAAGGGGAATACCTGTTCTCGAAAACGCTGAGGACCGTAATATTCGAAGGGTTCAGGAAAGTGATGGGTTCCGGAGACGAGGAAGAAGCGGGCCAGGCCGATATTACGATAACATCCTCTACGGTTCTTACTAAAGTGTGGGACGATGAAAAACACACGAAGCCGCTCCCCAGGTTCAATTCAGGTACGCTGATCAAACAACTTGAAGAATACGGCATCGGCAGGCCTTCTACATATGCCTCGATCATATCAACGCTTACAGACCGCCGTTATGTCGAGGTCGAAGAGAAGGCCTTCGTTCCAACGGAAATAGGAAAGATAACGAATTCCGTACTGACGGAAGGGTTCCCGAAGATCATGGATTACGAGTTCACTAAGAATATTGAAGAAGAACTTGACGAGATCGAGCAGGGAAAGGTGAAGGGTGATGAATTGATCATTAAATACTGGGATTTCCTTTTGAAGGAGATCGAGAACGCGAAGGAGAACGTAAAATCGGTCAAAGAGATATTTATCGAAAGGACAGGAAGAAAATGCCCTTCTTGCGGGAACGAACTTGTGATAAGGGACGGAAAATACGGGAAATTCATAGCCTGCGAAACATATCCTCAATGCAAATACACGGAGAATATCGCAACGGAAAGCGAGATCAAGTGTATAAAATGCGGCTCGGTCACCGAAGTGCGTGCAGGCAAATACGGCAACTACCTGAAATGCACTAATCCGGAATGCGCGCACAATATGCCTTTCTCCAAAGGAGTGATCTGTCCTTTGTGCGGCGGTCTCATCCTCGAAAAGAGATCGAAGAAGGGAACGATTTATTCGATATGCATAAACAACAATGAAGAGAAGAAATGCAGTTTCATCTACTTCAGGGCGATACTTCCCCTGGTCTGCAAGAAATGCAGCCATAAGGGCGCATACAAAAAGGGAAAGAAGACCGAATGCATTAAATGCGGTTACACGGAGGAGATCAAGTAGTGTTCTGGGACTTTCTAGCCAGTGTCTTTGGTGACAGGAACCAAAGGGAGATCAAGAAGATGCTCCCGCTTGTTGAAGCGGTGAACGAGCTCGAGGAGCAATATTCGCAAAAGACGGATAGCGAACTTAAAGTGATGGCCGGAACGTTCAGAGAGGAAATGGGAAAAGATCCCGACAAAGAATCCGCCATGTCGCTCAGGCTGCCAGAGGCTTTTGCCCTTGTAAGAGAAGCCTCTAAAAGAACTATCCGGCTCAGGCACTTCGATGTTCAGATCGTAGGAGGCATTATTCTGCACAGGGGAAAGATCTCGGAAATGAAGACCGGTGAGGGAAAGACCCTTGTGGCCACGCTGCCCGCATTCCTCAATGCTGCCACGGGAAAGAAAGTGCATATAGTGACAGTGAACGATTATCTTGCCAGAAGGGATGCGGAATGGATGGGTCCGATCTATGAATTCCTCGGTCTTACGGTAGGGGTTCTTCAGAACATGATGGAATACGGCGAAAGGAAAAAGGCCTATTCCTGCGATATCGTGTACGGTACGAACTCCGAATTCGGATTCGATTATCTACGGGATAATATGGTTCAATCCCAGGATCATACGGTGCAGGGACCTCTGGATTATGCGATCATCGACGAAGTCGATTCGATACTGATCGATGAGGCGCGAACACCGCTTATCATTTCCGGTCCTTCGGTGGAAAGCACTAAAAAATACGTTACAATAGATAAATTCGTCAGGCGGCTCAAGAATGAAGAAGATTTCACTCTTGACGAGAAAGCGAAAAATGCCATTCTGAAAGAGCCCGGCATAGAAAAAATGGAGGGCTGGCTCGGCGTTTCAAATCTGTACGAACCGCAGAATTTCCATCTTGTACATTTTATTTCTCAATCTCTGAAAGCACACCATCTTTTTAAAAAGGACGTGGATTACATACTCAAGGACAATCAGGTGATGATCGTTGACGAGTTCACCGGAAGAGTGCTCGAGGGCAGGAGATATTCGGACGGACTTCATCAGGCCATTGAGGCCAAAGAGAGCGTGACCGTCAAAGAAGAGAACCAGACCCTTGCTACGATCACGATACAGAATTATTTCAGGATGTACGGCAAACTTGCGGGCATGACCGGAACGGCTCTTACCGAAGCTCAGGAGTTCATGGAGATCTACAAACTTGACGCCATGGTGGTCCCCACGAACGAACCGATGATAAGAAAGGATTACGATGACGTGATCTACAGGACGAAGGAGGAGAAGTTCGAGGCCATCATAGACGAGATCGCGCTGTGGAACTCCAAGGGCAGGCCGGTGCTCGTCGGTACTACATCCATAGAGGATTCCGAAACAATAGCTTCGCTCCTTAAAAAAAGAAAGAACATCGCTTGTAATGTTCTCAATGCGAAATACCACGAAAAGGAAGCCGAGATCATCGCCGCGGCAGGGCAGAAGAACGCGGTGACGATAGCAACGAACATGGCCGGCAGGGGAACCGACATTAAACTCGGAGAAGGAGTGATACTCTGTCCTCGAAAAGAAGGCAAGATGTACTGCTGGGCATGTCCGCCGGACAAAGAATGCCGGTTATGCGAAGAAGATAAAACGGATTGCAGGACCGAATCGCAATGCGGTCTGTATATCATCGGATCCGAGCGTCACGAGGCGAGAAGGATCGATAATCAGCTCCGGGGCCGCTCCGGCCGTCAGGGCGATCCCGGATCTTCCCGTTTCTTTATTTCCCTGGAAGACAACCTTATGCGTCTCTTCGGCTCGGACAGGGTGAAGGGCATCCTGGAAACATTCGGGTTCAAGAAGGGAGAGAAGATAGAACACCGGATGATCTCTTCCGCCATCGAACGCGCCCAGAAACAGGTGGAAGCACACAACTTCGAGATACGCAAACAGCTTCTAAAATACGATGATGTGAACAATGAGCAGCGCAAGGCCGTGTACGGGCTCAGAAAGAAACTTCTTATGCAGAAAGACCTCGAAGAGGTCATCTACGATTTCATCAAGGATTCTATTATAGGGCGTACCGAAGAGTTCTTCCCCGAGAAAACGCTTCCGGACGATTGGCGTATCGAGGAGGCAAAGAAATTCTTCTTTGAATACGGTATTCCTGCGGGGAGCGAATTGAAAAAACCGCTTGCCGAGATGAACCGCCATATGCTCATAGAGGAGACCGAGAACGCCGTAAAGGAGAAATTCGAAAGGGCGAAGACCCTTCTGGGAGCCGATTTTATACCGTTTTTAACATATGTATCCTTGCCCGCCCTGGATTTCCACTGGAGGGACCACCTTCTTTCGATGGATCAGCTAAGAGAGGTCATCGGCTACCGATCGTACGGTCAAAAGGACCCGTTAGTCGAATATAAAAGAGAGAGCTTTGAACTTTTTGACGACATGTGGGTGCAGATAGAGGATAATATCGCGGATGTTTTCTTCAAGATCAAGATCAGCGGTGAGAATAAGGAGATGATCCATGAGGAAAAACGGGACGAGTTCTATCAGGGTGTCCATAGGGACAGCAATCTCTTTATAAAAAAGAAGGAAGAAGCCCGGTCCGTAGTCAAAGAATCGATAGACAGGATAGAGGATAATATTTCGTTCGGAAAAAGGAGGAAGAAGAAATGAAAGGAGTGGTTCTGGCAGGAGGATTCGGCACGAGACTTCGTCCATTAACCTATAATATTCCCAAACCAATGGTGCCTGTGGTGAACATCCCGGTAATGGAGCATAATATCAGCCTGCTTAAAAAATATGATATCACCGATCTGGTGGTGCTTCTGTACTATCAGAGCGATATTATAAAGGAGTATTTCGGGGACGGAAGCAAGTGGGGAGTGAATATCAAATATCATAAAGCCGAAGCGGATTACGGCACTGCGGGAGCCGTTAAGGATTCCGGACACCTTATAGGGAAAGAAGACTTCATAATCATATCGGCGGATGTGCTGACGGATTTCAATCTTAAAAACGCGATCAAATACTCTACAGATACCAAGGCTTTCTTTACGATCGTGCTCACCTCCGTTAAAAACCCCCTTGATTACGGGATAGTGATCTTTGATAAGGATCAGACGATAACAAAATTCCTGGAAAAGCCTACCTGGGGTCAGGTGTTCTCCGACCAGATCAATACAGGTATCTATATACTTAGGAACAAGGTGCTGGACGAGATACCGGAGAAGGAGTTCTTCGATTTTTCCAAGGACCTCTTTCCGAAGCTGATGAAAAAGGGAATTAAGATCAAGGCGCATCTGGCGAAAGGTTATTGGAGGGACATAGGCAATATTTCCGAATACAGAAATTCGGTGAACGATATTCTTAAAGGTTTCGTGAACATTTCGATCCACGGCAAGAGGCTTGATATACTGGGCCTCGACGTGCGTTGCGAGAACGGGGTTTCATTAGCACCGAACATCAAATTCGGCGGCACGGTCATCATCGGCGAAGGCGCCGCCCTGGAAGAGGGCGTGACGATCGAAAATTCGGTTATCGGAAGGAATGTTGTTATACGGAAAGGCGCCATGGTGAAGAATTCCGTGATCTGGGACGGTGTCCAGATCGATTCCAAATCGCGCCTTCATGAGAACATAGTCGGGTATAATGCCAGGATCGGGAGGAACGTATATGTGATGGAGGGAGCGGTTCTGAGCGACAGTTGCGTATTGGGAGACGATGTGGTAGTGAATTCCGGAGTAAAGATCTGGCCGGAGAAAAAGGTGGAAAGCGGATCCACGGTCGATAAAAGCATCGTATGGGGGGAGAAGTGGAACAAGAACCTCTTCGGCAATTACGGGATCACGGGTATCGCGAATGCCGAGATCCATCCAGAACTCGCCGCAAAACTCGGGAGCGTATATGGAGCGATGATAGGAAAAGGAAAGAAAGTCGTTGTTGCCAGGGATTCCCACAAAGCGTCGCGCATGATAGCGCGAGCCTTCATTACCGGCATCCTCTCCGTCGGCGTCAATGTGGATCATTTTTCTGAAGTGCCGCTTCCCGTCATCAGATATCAGTTGAAAATGGGAACATACCGCGGAGCTATCTTTATAAGAATGTCTCCCATAGACAAGGAACTGATGGATATCAAGTTCTATGACGAAACGGGATTCGACATAACGGCGGATGTGGGAAAGAATATCGAGAGGATATTCTACAGAGAGGATTATCTCAGAACGGGGTACAGGGAAGTCGGCAACATCTACTATCCTCACAGAATCTACGAGTATTACAAGGAAGGATTCAAGGATTATCTTAGCGCGAAGGACATGGAGAAGAAGCTTTCGGTGGTGATAGATTACACTTCAGGTCTTGCCGCAAATGCCTTCCCCGCCCTTATGGGAAAACTCGTGAAGAACAATACGAGCCTTAATGCGTCTATAGACGAGAACAGGGAAGCCCTGGATAAAGTTGAATATTCCTTCCATGTGGCCCAAGTTTCGGAACTCGTTAAAACACTTAAAATGGATTGCGGCTTCGTGATCGATGGCTGCGGAGAATCCTTCGTTGCTGTGGACGAACGGGGAAATTCATACATGAACGAGAAACTGCTGCTTCTTGTAGCCCACATCTTCATGGAATATGCGGGGGTTAAAAGAATGATCCTTCCGATCAATGCGCCTCAGATCCTTTTCGATCGTGCCCAGGTCAAAAAGATAGAGGTGATAAAATCCCCCGTAACCCTCAAGTATCTCGGTAAAAAGGCCAAGGAGATCGAATCCGATTTCGTTGGTACGATCGAGGGTTCGTTCATGTTGCCGAAATTCAATTCGGCTATCGACGGCATGATCGTGATCGGGAAACTGCTGCAGCTGATGACCCAACACGGCTTCAAGCTTAATGAAATGTATAAAAAACTCGATTACACCGCGAAATATGCGACTGCAAAGCTCCCCTGCAGGGATGAGAATAAAGGCGAAGCATTGAGAAAATTATACGATAAATTCAAGAACAAGGACATAGAAATGATAGACGGCATTAAGGTAAGATTCTCGAAAAAGGGATGGATGAGCATCATCCCGGATTCCGAAGAAGGCTGTTTCAATATCACGGGCGAATATTGGGACAAGAACGAATGGCAGAAATTCCTTAAGGCGGTAAAAGAAATCATAGATAATAAATGAACCTGAAAAGCGTCTTGGGAATATTCCTTTTATTCCTGCTTTGCATCGCGCTGGGTTTCTATATCAGGAAAATGACAGCTTCTGCCGTAAAACAATCCGATCCCGTTCTAGATGCCCGGTCCGACATGGTCTACGAATTTAAAGATAAACTCGAAAAGAATCCGGTCGCCGGTCCCGAGAAAAGGAAAAGAAAAGGGACAAGGCCCGCACTTTCTATTGAAGTGGAGAACGCTCCGGTGTCGCCGCCGGACTCGCAGTCATCTCCCGGAACCGCGACCCCACCGCAGGAATCTGTTCCGGAGATCACCAAAAATACGCCTGCCCTGAAAAAGGAGGAACCGCCGCTACAAAAGAAACAGGAACCCCCCGTTAAAAAAAACGGAAAGAAAAATATCTATGTACAGGCAGGCTCATTCCCCGACTTGAAAGACGCCTCGATCCTGAAGAAAAAACTTGAATCGGCGCTGGACGATGTGAATATCCAAAGGACCGAGATCACGGGAAAGGGCGTATGGTACAGGGTCAGGATCGGCCCGCTTGACGAAGCCGGCAAGGACGCTGCGGTAGAAAAGCTCATAAGGGAATTCAATATTAAACCGTGGGTGAAATATGAATGAGATAGAACTTTTAAGAACACTCGTCAACATCAATTCGGATTCCTACAATACCGAGGGACTGGAGAAGGTTTTATGCTCCATAAAAACCGCCTGCGGTCCCGCCCTACGCATTAAGACCGAGAGGAAGAACGGGCATCCGTTCATGGTGATAGAGAACGATCCGTCCGACACAAAACGGAGTTTCGCTTTAGTCGGACATATAGACACAGTATTCCCCGAGAATTTTGCGCCGTTCTCGATGAGCGGGACCATGATGAGAGGGCCAGGGGTCGAGGACATGAAATCGGGGATCGTAATGATGCTGTCCCTCATGAGAAGTTTCGCCGGGTCGCGGAACCTGAAGCTCCGGGCGCTGATCAATTCCGACGAAGAGACCGGCTCCAAGGATTCCCTTGGATTTCTCAGGAAATACACAAAGGACATTGATGCGGCCTTCGTTTTTGAAGGGGTTACGGAGAAACAGGGTATAATCGTAAAGAGAAAGGGGATCACCGAGGTCCTTGTAGAGGCTCAGGGCAAGGCCGCTCACGCGGGAACATATTTCGATAAAGGCGTTAATGCCATAGCTAAACTCTTCCACGTTTACGGTAACCTGAAGAACGACCGGTTCTTCAAAAAGGAAGGAGTCAGTCTGAATCTTGCCAGGATAAACGGCGGCGGCAAACTAAATATTGTACCTGACCGCGCCCATATGTGGTTCGATTTCCGTTCATTTTCCACGTCGGATTTCTTGAATATGAGAAAACGCTTCGCCCGGGCGAGAACCGGCGGGATAAAAATGACAGTATACGACAAAAGGCCTCCGCTGCCGGGCGGGAAGACCGGAAAATATTCGGCTATTCTCAAAATGGAATACGAAAAGGCCGGAGAGACCTTCTCTCTCGATTCAACCGGGGGCGCCTCGGATGCCAATTTTATCAGCACTTTCGGCATTCCGGTGCTTGACGGCCTCGGCCCCAGGGGCGGCGGCGACCATACGGAAAAGGAATTCACCCTCTTGGGCAGTTTCAAGAAACGCCTGTCCGCATTCAGGGCTTTTCTTGAATATTTTGAAAAAAAGTGAATATCTGCTTGATTTTTTCTTTGTTTTCAATAGAATACATTTTTTAATGAAGAGGCGAAATGAAAGAAGAGAAGTTCAAGAAAAAACCCGTAATTAAAAATCCCAAGATAAGGGTTCTGGGGCCCGTTGAAAATCTTGAGGAGAACGTGAATCCCGAATGGTGGAGCAGGATATTTAACTCACTGTACCTGAAAACGGACGGTGACGTTGTCGATGACGTGAATATCACGAAGGACGAGATATCCCAATTCATGGAGTTCACCGGCGTTGAACCCGATCACAGGATCCTCGACCTGTGCTGCGGACAGGGAAGGCATTCGATAGAACTCGCCACCCGCGGCTGCAGGAACGTATCCGGACTTGACAGATCGCACTATCTTATACAGAAAGCGAAACTGAGAGCGAAAAAGGAAGGCCTCAATATAATGTTCAAAGAAGGCGATGCTCGGAAGATACCGTTCGCAACGGATTATTTCGACATCGTTATGATACTGGGGAACAGTTTCGGATATTTTGAGGCCGCTCAGGACGATCTCAAGGTCTTAAGCGAAGTTGCGCGCGTTTTGAAGCCTTGGGGGAAGATCCTCATCGATGTCGCCGATGGAGATTTCCTGAAGGCGAATTACAGTCCGCGTTCCTGGGAGTGGATCAACAAGAAGCTTTTCGTGTGCAGGGAAAGGTCCCTTTCGGCTGACGGGGACCGGCTGATATCGAGAGAACTGATCTCCAATGTTGAGAAAGGCGTGCTTGCCGATCAATTTTATGCCGAACGGCTTTACACGCAGGAATCTATCACGCAGCTCCTTACAAAAGCGGGGATCTCCAATCTCAACTTACACGGCTCGATGTCGCCGAACTCCCAGAGGAACCAGGATCTGGGCATGATGGCCACCCGGCTAATAATAACCGGCACCGTTAAAAAGGAGTGGTCGAAAAAACGGATCAAACCGAAAGAAACGGTAAAAAACGTCGGGGTTCTTCTCGGCGATCCGCAGCGGCCGGATAATCTCAAACCCGGATGCGTGTTCGATGAAGATGATTTCTATACGATAGACCAGATGAAATCAGCGCTCCAGGACCTCAAAGGATATAATATCACATACTATACGAACCACTCCACACTCTATACCGACCTCTCCAAAGCGAAGCTCGATTACGTGTTCAATCTGTGCGATGAAGGATTAGAGAACGATCCGAGGAAGGAACTGCATGTCCCCGCACTGCTTGAAACGCTTAAGATCAATTATACGGGATCGAATCCCCAGTGTCTTGCATACTGTTACGATAAATCTCTGGTGAGGGGCATTGCCAAGGAGATGGCCATTCCGGTTCCCGAAGCGTTCTTCATCAAGCCGGAAGACAATGTGTACGAATTGACGATCAATTTCCCCGTGCTCGTAAAGCCCAATTTCGGGGATTCGAGCTTCGGCATCACTCAAAAAAGCGTCGCGAACAATATCACTGAACTTGTAGATGCCATATCGGATATTAGAAGCAGATTCGGGTATGACAAACCGATTCTCGTAGAGGAATTATTGACCGGGAACGACCTCAGCGTCGGGATCATCGGAAATCCGCCCGAATCCTATACCGTCCTTCCCGTTATTGAAGAGGACTATTCGGAACTCCCCCCCGAACTCCCCAGGATCTGCGGGTATGAGGCCAAATGGCAGCCGGATTCACCATATTGGAATATTAAATCCATTCCTGCGGTCATACCCGAAGAGACAAGGAAATTCATAGAGGAATGCTGCATAAAATTGTTCGAACGCCTTGACTGCCGCGATTACTGCAGGTTCGATTGGCGTCTTGACGGCAACGGCACCCCGAAGCTTCTCGAGGTTAATCCGAATCCCGGCTGGTGCTGGGACGGTCACTTGGCGAAAATGTCCGCCCTTGCAGGCATATCATACAAGGAAATGCTTTTTGCGATACTTAATGCGGCGGAACACAGGATCGGTTTGATCCCGGAGGATAAAAGCCTTCAGCAGTAATATCCCCGCGCTTTCCCGGCAAACCATGTCATGATATTTGATATATTGATCGTTCTGGTCTTGCTTGCGCTTTCTTTCTCTTTTTCCGGCAGTGAGACGGCGCTTTTTTCAATTAAAAAAAGCCGCCTTCGGACCCTCTACGCATCCCAACCGAAACTTGCCGATCGGATAAACGGCATGATCAAGAACGCTCCCAGGATCCTGCTGGCCATTCTTATTGGAAACACACTGGTGAATCTTGCCGCCGCCTCTGTCTCCTACAAGATATTCAGTGCCCTCTCCCCGGAACATGTAAAAGTGCTTAATTTCATTTTCATGTCGGTCATCATCATCATCTTCGGCGAGATCCTTCCTAAAACTATTGCATTGGACCGGAACATACGTATTCTTCAGGTCACTTCCGCCCCTCTTCTGGCGCTCGTAACGCTTATATCCCCCTTGATCTGGTTGTTCGGCATAATCAATAATTTCTTCCTTACGGCGGCCTCCCTTTTCTTTAAAGGCGGCTCTGAGGAAGTTGAAAGGGAGGAGGCCTTTGCGATGCTATGCCGGTCAGCCGAATTGAAGAAAATGGAAAAGTACGAAAAACTCGTTCTTCTGAATTTCCTCAGGATCATGAACAGGGACATCTCCTCCCTCATTACGCCGCGTAAACTTATTGAATCGGTGGACTTGGAGGACGGAGAAGACACTGTGGCGGAATCATTGAAGCGGATTGACAAAAGAATGATAGCCGTCTGCCGCGGCGGACAGGATAATGTTATAGGCGTATTCGACAAGACCAAGCTTGCGGATATGCAGTGTGGGAATATTGAGGATTTCATTATCTCTCATATGGAGAAACCCGTGTTCATAACGGGTTATCTGAAACCGGAGAAAGCCGTTGGTATGCTTAGAGGTACAACTCCTCTTTTCGTTGTTGACGAGTACGGAGGCCTGGAAGGGATGCTCTCCCCGACCGATTTCATAAGAACACTGTTCGCACCCGCTCAGGGGAATATAAAAAGAGTGAACGATAGAGCGGTGACGGTCAAGCCCTCCACACCGCTTTTCGAGATCGAAATATTTATAGGCGCGGACCTTTTCGGTGAAGCGCCGGAAGAAGATATCAGAGAGTATTTCCTGGAGCATTATCCGAAAATGCCGAAAGCAGGCAGTTCCTTGAAAGCGGGACCGCTCAATATCGAGGTCACAGGGATCGAAAAAAGGCGGATCACCGAATTCAAGATCACGAGGGAAGATGATGTCTGAGATCATTCTGCTGCCTTTCCTCGTTCTCATCCAGGCTTTCTTTTCAGGCATAGAAACGGGTTTTGTTTCCCTCATGCATTCAAAGATATTCTACAGGAGCGCAACGGGCAACCGCCGGGCCAAGAGGCTTCTTTTTTTCCGTGAACACCCGAACCAGTTCTTCTCCACGGTACTCGTCGGGATCAATATCGTCTCCGTTCTCACGGCCACTCTTGCCGCCGACATCCTTGCCCAAAGACATGTGCCGGACTATGAATTCCTGGCTCCGCTCATTCTTGCGCCCGTATTGATAATCTTCGGAGAGTCGCTCCCAAAACTGTTCTTCAGGAAACACAGCCATACTATGACAATGGGCACTGAACCTCTTCTCGAATTTTTCTATATTATCCTTTTCCCGGCAGTGAAACTATTCGGCGCCGCGATCCATATTCTGAAAAAAACCCTGAGACTGGGCAGGGCGGGAGAATTGGATTTCCGGGAAGAAGAGGTGCGTGCGGCCGTGCACGACATCATCAGAATGAAAAAAAGCAGCGGATTCCTCAGGATGAACAAGGAAATACTTGAAAAGATGCATGCTCCGCTGTCATCCCTATCCCTCAATGAGCCGGGGAATATTCCCATGAAACCTGACAGGGGTGAAATGGTAAGGGCGATGACCAATATTGGCAAAAGAACGGTTTTCGTCGTGAAAAACGAAGGGATAAAAGCCCTCTCCCTTGAAAGTCTTATCTCCGGTATTTCCGATCCGTTCGAAGATGCGTCATCTTTTTACGAGGAAACGCCTCTCGGATTCGTTCTGTTGGACCTGTTTCAGAAGAAGGTCCGCATAGCCGTCATTCTTGACGGAGACGGTCGGCCGTACAACTCCATGCACAGGGACGAGATCATAGCAAGACTATTCTGAATCTTATTGAAATTATCGCAGAAATAATGTATAATACATAGGGAAATGAGAAAAGAATTCTGGCTATTCCTTGCCGCATTGGTGACCATGGTATTGATGTTCCTCTCTTTTGCCGCATCCGATCACATCAATGCTTCTCCAGACCTTCTGACGGCCATGTTCCTGTTTCTGATGTTCACGGCCGCAGGTTCGCTGCAGTTCCACATCACATCCAACATCAAATACACGCTGATAGGTTTCTATATAATGCTTGCCTTCATGACGATCGGCCCGTTCGCCACGCTCATTCTTGCCATGCCGGGCACACTGTTCTCTAAATTGCTTAACGGCGTGATCACTAAAAAAATGAAGCTGAACCCGGGACGGGGAAAGACCGGCTTGGACATAGTAACGGTGATGTTCATGCGCATTACGGAGATCTCTGCCGGCGGGATCGTTATGCTGGCTTTGAAATTCCAGCCCCTCGGCATCAATTACGGGGGAGAGATATTGAAAGCGCTGGCGGTAGCGGGCACGGTTTACGGAGTGAATATCCTATCGGCCCTGTCGGTGGGCAAGATACGGTGGCGGAATTTGCCGCTAACACTCCTTCTTTCCGCAGTGATGTGGATCTATTCGGCCATATACGCCTTTGTGGCATATATCTTCTATGCAAGGAACGAACAGATCCTTTTCGCGTTCTTCAATGTAAGTTATTTCACTTTTGCCCTTGTTCTTTTCAACAATTATGCGGAAGCCTCGAAATTATGGGTGGAGAAAAAGAAAAGCACGGTATCTAGTTTACTGCGCAACATCCAGTATTCGGGAACTTCAGTTGAGTACCTGTTCAAAGAGATAGGAGCGATCCTGGAAAAGGAAGAAGCGGCCTCCTGCCTTATCGTGATACGAGTATCCTACAATATGCTGAAGACGATGTTCAACCCGCTCAAATACAAGATCAATGAATTCTTTCTCGTAGACAATCCCGAAAAACCCATTAATCTTGACGGCATCGTTTCAGGGTTCAGGTTCCGCGGGCGTCAGTTGATATGTATGGAAAAGAACGGACAGAATTACATCTTCATATACGGCATCAATGACAAGTTCCTGGAAATGGTGCTCGACTATGAAAGCATTTCCAAGGATATAATGAACATCTATGACCGCAACCGGGCCTACTACGAACTGAAGAATTACAGCAAGATACTTGAGGAGACGAAAAGAAGCGCCGAGGAATACATTGCCAAGAAAGAATCGGTGTTCAATAATCTCCTCATCAAGATCAAAAATGTCCTTTCCACTAACTTCACGATGATGAACATGATGAAGGGGGATCTCCAGGGAAGACAATCCGAAACATGTTCGGGGATAATGAAGAACGATATAGGGATCGTTCTCCGCCTGGATATGTTCGGCGTGATCGCTGAAACCAGGATGCCCGAATTCAATCTTCAGAAGGTGCCCGTTGCCAATATCGTGAAACCGTTCCTCAAAGGCGATTTTAAAGAACTGTTCGAATACGATGAGAATGCTGAATTCTTCATGGACCAGAACAAGATGATATTCGTTATGGACTTCATACTGTCAAAGCTAATCGCCGGCGGGGCGAAGCTGTCTAAGGTCAGGATCTTTTTCGCAACGGAGAAGATGGTGGTCGATTTCATGAACGATTCGATCTCCGACATCGCCGGGCTTCTTTCCGAGGACGATTTTGACGCAAAGATCATCAATGCGATCATCTTCACTCCGAATTTTAAGAACATTTCCATCAAGCTCAGTATATCGGCGTGAAAGCTCCGAACGTATTTCCTTTACTGAAGGAACAAAATACTTATCGAGGCAATATTCTCGGATTTTTTGCAAAAAACGATTGACTTTTATTTCAAAATGATATAAAATAAAAATTTACTGCCTTTACCGCTGGAGTAGCTCAGCTGGCAGAGCAGCTGATTTGTAATCAGCCGGTCGTGGGTTCAAGTCCCTCCTCCAGCTTGTTATTTGTAAGCCTGTGTTGTGAGGACTTAAGGTCTCCTTAGGTCAAGCGGTGGGATGGCCGAGTGGTTAATGGCACCAGACTGTAAATCTGGCGGCATAGCGCCTGCGGTGGTTCGAATCCATCTCCCACCACCACCGCGGGAATAGCTCAATTGGTAGAGCACCACCCTTCCAAGGTGGCTGTTGCGGGTTCGAGTCCCGTTTCCCGCTCCATAAATGAATTCTGCCCGCGTAGCTCAGATGGTAGAGCACTTCCTTGGTAAGGAAGGGGTCAGCGGTTCAATTCCGCTCGTGGGCTTAGCCGCAAAATAATATTTGGAGGCATATATGGCTAAAGAGAAATTTGAAAGAACAAAGCCGCA
>CALMGJ010000022.1 GCA_937863565.1 uncultured bacterium
GTCCCGTCCGCATTTATCCTGTATATATTATGATATGAATCGCCGCTCAGTTTCAAATCCGCATACACATATCCCCGCTCCCAACATCTTCGCGAATCCGACAGCATAAAGTGTGATATTCTTTTTCTAATCGCTCTCCTTTTTATTGTTTTTCTTTTTTAATATCTTGTTTCTCAAATCTTGCAAGTAAATATACATTCATTAAAGAGTATATCAGTAAAAAATCATATGAGAATATGATTAGTTTCCCTACATAATTATTATGAATAATTACAGCAATATATAATAACAAGAATCCAATTATATGACCTAAAATTGACTGTTTACTAAAGATAAGCTCTTGTATTTTAAGTAAAATAATTATTGAACTGATTATAATACCAATGCCAATAGAAATGATAAAATAACTTTTAAGCATTGTTAACACTATAACAACAAGAAAATACCCAAATTCAACATGTCTTCCTTTCATTGTGCTTTCTCCATACTAGGCCCCATCATACAACCTGCAGTTGCACCTGCCTGACATGCTCCCATTGCCATTGAGGCACCAATAACACCCCCTGCAATTTTGCCTATCGTTCCACCTACTGGCCCCCCTATCGCAGTCCCAAATACACCTCCATATAAACTCCCTAGCCCCCCTAATACAGCAGCACCTGCTGCAGTCTCACTCCCTAGAGATACTCTTAATAAACCTTCTTCAAGAGTACCACCAGAGGATGTAAGCTGTTCTAAACAGTATTCTTGAGCTTCATCCCCGCATCTTTTAAGTTTTTCCCCGAAACTCTCTTTTTCCAATCCATAAGAATCTTTACCGACAGCAGGTTTATTGCCGATATATGTATATTCATTAAGTGTTTGAATATGCCGGTATAAACAGTAATAATATATTAAATACACTCTTTGTTCTCCTATAATATTTTCAATTTTATAATCCTTCCCCCCGAATCTGCCCACCGACTGATCGTAAATACGGGCGCGGTAGTAGTAATCCCCTGTCTCTGTGTTATACTCTCTGCCCGTATATAGGTATTTTATGATCGGTTCGCCGTTCAGGCCTTTATATGGCGTGAGTTTCATCTCTGCAAGCGCTTCAGCTGCAGGTTCGTATTCAAGATGATCCTCCGCATCGTTCCCAATGATCCCGCCGGTATAAGGATATGCATCCACATGTTCAGACAACACCCTTCTCACCCCCGTCTTAACCATATATACGCTCGAACCGTTGCCCCGGCCCTCATAACGGCTGTACATCAAGACCTCCTCCCCGCTTATTGTATCATATCTCATCTTTTTGTCAACCGTATAATATAGGCCCAGATCGGAGACATTGTTCAACTCCGTCGAATATAGTTTCGCACCGATCTCATAGTATCTTACGCCCGCAATTTCCGGATTGATGCAGCTCCCGCCCCCAAGGGTGTTCACGACGACCGTATAGACCAGGTTCGATGAAGAACGGTTCCAGCCCACAATGTCGATCTCCGCTTCATACGGGAACACTTCTGCCGCCGTCTCCGTATTCGCGATCAGGTCTTTTACGCAGACCGTCTGCGTACCGTTGCTTTTTATATATCCTATATACTTTCCGTTTCTAGATGCCCTCGGCCTTAAGAAATCCCCCGTATCGTCCGTGAGCCGCATATAGGTCCCGTCCGCATTTATCCTGTATATATTATGATATGAATCGCCGCTCAGTTTCATCGAGGCATATACCTGCCCTCCGCTCGAGTGCATCTCACAAATTATGAGACAATTATTCCATATTTCTAAATATTTCTTCCATGAAGCACTAAAAATATTACTGTTTATACTTTTTTCATTCAACTATCTTGCCAGTTAAAGTTAGTAAAAATAAAACAATAAATAATAAAGTAAAAATAATAAAAAAAACAGATGATATAATGAAGCACATGCGAAATGTTTTTATATGCTTACTAATCTTTGGATATTTCTCTATTCCTTTCGAAAAATAATACTTAATTACATTCCAACTACAGGAGTAATTACCAAAAGTAATGATTTTTTCACTTTTTCTAAACACTTCTCCTAATATTTTGTTTTTAAAAAGAAAAAGGGATTCTATTTTATCAATAATCTCGTAATAATTTCCTTTTGCTATTTTGATAATTAAAAAATGCTGAATATACATTAATATTGCAAAAAAAACATAGCTGAAAATACAAAATAATAATATTAGGATATATTTCATTTGCACTTCCCTTTTGTACTATTCCCAATACCTTGAACATCAGTTTGGATAATTTGATTTGTATATTCTCCCCCGACACCAATACCTGAACCACTTATATTGATACTAAGACCAGTATCGCTGATATTGACTCCGCCTCCTCTTATTAATCCACTCCCTAATTGTAGATTCATATCTAAGCTTGTCCCCGCTAATTCATTAACTGAATTAGCTGACGGATTGAAATTAAGAGTGGAGCCGGCAGTTACAGTTGCACCGAGTGCTACGCCTCCACTATTTGATACAGTGACTCCTACTGTGAACCCACATTCTTTTGAAAATCCGAAGGCAATTCCCACTTCCTGAGAAGCCCCGCCAATGAATCCGAAATCGAATCTAAATCCAATTTTAATTGTAAACAATCCCCATTGATCCTTATATATGACCGGATCGTCATCGGCATAGAAATACCTGTTCAACGCATTCACATTATCTTTGCTTATAAAGCGTCCCACAGAAGGATCCATAACCCTGTATCGGTAGTAGTAATCCCTTGTTTCTATGTTATACTCTCTGCCGGTGTAAAGATAGCGGATCGATGGTTCGGAATCAAGGCCTTTATATGGCGTGAGTTTCATTATTTCCTAACTCGCAGGTAAGCCACTTGCCAACCCGTTAACCCGCAATAAAATAACTGAGCATATATATATACGCTTGAACCGTTGCCCCGGCCTTCATACCTTGAATACAAAAGCACCTCCTCCGAGGATATTTTATTATATCCGAAGTATTTACTTCCCTTTTTCTTTTTCAATTCTCTGCCTAATGAGGTTTTCATAATACCCGAATGTTTTATTGTCTGGGTATCTGTCCTTGTTCTCAAATATCATTTTCATTGCTTCATCATATTTTTCTTCAAATATCTTATTGCGGATCTTCCGGATAATTACAGGTTGAT
>CALMGJ010000023.1 GCA_937863565.1 uncultured bacterium
GGATACTGAGCATAAAAGAATACGATTCGGATCGGGCATCTGCGGGCAGGCGGCCGACCTGAAAAAAACATTTATGATCCCGGATGTTACAAAGGAAGTGAATTACCTTTCCTGCAGCATCAGCGTGCGCTCCGAGATCGTTGTGCCTGTTTTCAATAATGAAATTTTCGTGGCCGAGATCGATATCGATTCGCATTTTCCGGATGCTTTTTCAGAAACGGACAGGGATTTTCTGGAACAAGCCGCCGCCGTGATAGGCGAGAGTCTTTTCTGAGGAAGATTTTTTTAGGATTATCCCTAACTTGAATATTTTTCATTTTTTCATATAATGATCTAAATAACAAGAGGCAATATGGAAGGCATTCAGAGATTACGGACTATGGATAAAAGCGAGATAAAGATAGCGTATTTCAGTATGGAGATAGGCTTTGACGGGGACATCCCCACTTACAGCGGTGGTCTCGGAATACTCGCCGGGGATACGCTGCGCTCATGCGCTGATCTTGAGGTTCCCATCTGCGGGGTCACTTTGGTCAGCAATAAAGGTTATTTCATTCAACAGTTCGACAAGGATTTCAATCAGATCGAAGCGCCGAACAATTGGAAGATAGGCGATTTTCTTGAACCTCTCAAGGCAACCGTTACCGTTCCCATCTCGGGAAGAACGGTTACCGTAAAGGCATGGAAATACGATCTTCCCGGCATTACCGGGCACAAGGTCCCCATTTTCTTTCTTGATACGGATTGCGAAGAGAATTCCGAAGAGGATAGAAAGATAACCTATTACCTCTATGGCGGAGACCGGAGGTATCGATTATTCCAGGAGGTAGTTCTCGGCATTGGCGGATATAAAATGCTGAAGAAACTCGGTTTTTACGATATAGAGAAATTCCATATGAACGAGGGGCATTCGGCCCTTCTTACCGTAGAATTAAGGAAGGACCTTGTATCAGATTCCAGCTGGGATATCTTCGAGGCGGAAGTTACGACAAAAGTCCAGAACAGATGTGTTTTCACAACCCATACTCCGGTACCGGCGGGACATGATAAATTTTCCAAAGACCTTGTAAATGAAGTCATCGGTTCGTACTTGACGAAACACGAGCTTGATCTTCTCTGTCCTGACGGGGAGATGAACATGACGCTTCTCGCCCTTAATAACAGCAAATATATTAACGGAGTAGCAAAAAAACACGGAGAGGTCTCGCGCGAGATGTTCCCGGGTTACAAGATAGAATCGATCACGAACGGAGTGCACTCCTCTTTCTGGTGTTCCGATGCGCTCGCAGTTCTGTTCGATAAATATTTGAAAGACTGGCGCAAGGACCCTTTCACCATCCGCAATGCTTTCTCCATTCCCCCTCAGGAGATCTTGGAAGCACATACCGAGAATAAAAAGAAGCTCATCACCTATATAAACGAAAAATACGATTCCGGAATGGAAGCGGGGGTTTTCACGCTTGGATTTGCGCGGAGGATCACTGCATATAAAAGACCGTTCATGTTCTTCGAGGATATGGAGCGCCTGAAAAAGATCAGCGAGAAAAGCGGAAAGATCCAGGTCGTTTTCGCGGGGAAGGCGCATCCCAATGATACGGACGGAAAACGCATTATCCGCGATATCAAGCTTTCAATCACGAAGCTCTCTCCCTTCATGAAACTCGTTTTTCTGGATAATTACAATATCAATCTTGCGAAAACGATCGTGGCCGGGGTCGATATCTGGCTGAACAACCCGCAACCGCCCAAAGAAGCGTCCGGGACGAGCGGAATGAAGGCCAGCATCAACGGCATTCCAAATCTTTCCGTTCTTGACGGATGGTGGCTTGAAGGGCATGTGGAAAATGTTACCGGATGGTCGATAGGCGATCGCGAAGCCCTGTATCAGAATATCGAAGTCGAGCAGAAAACTGAACTCAACGATCTTTACGGCAAACTCGAAAAGATCATTATTCCTACTTATTATAATAAAAAAGAAGACTGGATGCGGATCATGCAGAACTGCATCGCTTTTAACGGGTCTTTCTTCAATACGCACAGGATGGTATACCAGTACGTAGCCTCCGCCTACTTCGATTGATGGCTTCCGGAAAAGATGAGATCATTAAAAGGTTCTCTTTGGAACCTCTGCCGGGAGAAGGGGGGTATTACAAAGAAACATACCGGTCCGGTAAAGATATTATCATCCGGGGCAAAAGAAGACCTCTTTGTACCTCGATCCTTTTTTTAATCTCGGAGGGATCTTTTTCGAGACTGCACAGATTGCCTTTCGACGAGATCTATCACTTTTATATGGGCGATTCCGTGAAAATGCTCTTACTTTTTCCTGACGGCAACGGGAAAAGGATTATTCTTGGAGGCGGCACGAGGCAGGGAGAGCTCCCTCAATTTACCGTTCCGGCCGGCGTCTGGCAGGGAACAAGGATGAAGAAAGGCGGGAAATGGGCGCTTCTCGGCACAACGATGTCTCCCGGATTTTCTTTCAATGATCTTATCTTGGGCGAAAAAGCTTTTCTCGGCAAGAAGTATCCCTCTTTTCGGAATGATATCTCGAAACTGACACCGTAGGCATTACGGAATATTTAACAGCATCGATTTTGATTTTTTTATAAAATCGTGTAAAATATGCCGTTGTGGGGATGTGGCTCAGTTGGGAGAGCGACGCGTTCGCAACGCGTAGGTCGCCGGTTCAAGTCCGGTCATCTCCACTTCTTTTTTCCCTCTACTTAATCGCAAAGAGCGTCCTTAAGCAGAAATTCTCTTGAACCCGCATTTATTACCGGGTCGCCGGGTCAAGTTACCGAGAGGACTCGGTTTAAGTTACCGAGAGGACTCGGTTTAAGTTACCG
>CALMGJ010000024.1 GCA_937863565.1 uncultured bacterium
CTGTTTTGCCCTTGTCATCAGTTTTGTCCTTGTCTTTGTCTTCCTTTACGGCTTCGTCCTTCTTGCCCTTATCTTCGGAAGCCTCAGATTTGTCTTTAGCCTTATCTTTATCATCCTTACCTTCGTCTTCGGACTTCTTATCCCCGGATTTATCCTTATCCTCTTTTACTTTCTCTTCTTTGTCTTTATCTTTGCCTTTCTCTTTATCGTCCTTCACTTTCTCTTCTTTGTCCTTGTCTTTGTCTTTCTCTTTATCGTCCTTCACTTTCTCTTCTTTGTCCTTGTCTTTGCCTTTCTCTTTATCGTCCTTCACTTTCTCTTCTTTGTCCTTGTCCTTGCCTTTCTCTTTATCGTCGTTCTTCTCCCAGCCTTTCTCTTTGTCGTCTTTGCCCTGGCCTTTATCTTCGTTCTTCTCCCAGCCTTTCTCTTTGTCGTCTTTGCCCTGGCCTTTATCTTCGTTCTTCTCCCAGCCTTTCTCTTTGTCGTCTTTGCCCTGACCTTCTTTCAGATCTTTACTATTATCCCAACCTTTATGCTCACCGCCTTTTAACTGGTAATTCTGATATTCTCCGGGCTCCCAGTCTATCTTTTTTCCGCTCGGATCCGTGCCGGTCACAAGGTTATGACGTCCTTTGATCAAACGGGCGGGAATACTCCTTGTAAATGCATATGGGCCCTGCCATTTTGAAGCAACATACCATTTATTGTTCTCGAAAATGAACCATCTGTTGCCGTGAAAAAATAATTGAGGGGCATATTCGGGCGCATAATAAACATCTTTATATCCCCAGATCAGGATGACTTGCGGTTGCCCGGTAATGATAAGCGAGGGCCCCGGAATATCGCGTATCGTTGCTTTTCCCGTCGTAGCACAAGCGCTGAATAACATAACAGCCCCAATAATGATCCACAGATACTTTCTCATTTCCAACTCCTTTTTATTATTGAAATCGATCATTTCAATACCTCTAATCGTTTTTTTACAAAATTCATTCCTCATTATAACTGCTCAATTAATGGGGCAAATAATGAAGAATGTGAACTTTTGGTGTTCTGAAACACTACATTTCCACAAATATTTGTAGTGTTTTTTCGAATATGCGGGATATTTGGGCATTGTTCAATTACCCCGGCCTTTGCCTTTTCCTTTATCCTTTCCGCTTTTACCGTGCTTTCCATCATTATCCTTTTTATCCCGGAAATGATGCAGTTCTTTTAATCTAGTTCTTGCTTTTACTAGCCCCGGCGGAATATTTTTAATATGCGTGAACGGCCCGTTCCAGAATTGGGACACATACCAAAAGTCGTTTTCATAAATGAACCATCTGCCGTCAAAGAAAAATACCGAACAGCCGTATTCTTCCGTATAGAAGAATCTGGTGTGACCCGGTATGACAACAAGGGCCGGTTTGCTTTTGATCAAGAGCACTGGAGCCGAAGGTACAGGCGTTTCTCTCACATACACGGTGCATGAGAAGAATAGGATTGCCATCGCGATTGCAAGGAAAAGCATTTTTTTCATGTGCGCCTCCTTCGATTTTATTTTTTATCTACATCATCATAACTGTAGTAATATTGCTGACCGTAATAATAATAATAATAACCGTAGCCGCCTCTTATGGGAATGCCGTTAAGAATGATGCCGATCAGACGGCCGCCGCTCTTTTTTATGCTTTCGAGGGCGATCTTCGCTCTATGTTTTGCGATCTGATTCGCCCTGATGACGAACAATACGCCATCGACTTTGTTAGAGAGTACGACCGCATCGGTGAGGGCATTGACGGGCGGCGTATCGAACAGGACATATTCGAAGCCCATCTCTCCGAGTTTACCGATCAGCGTTTGAAGTTTCGGAGAATCGAGGTATTCTGTCGAAGCGTGCGTATGAGGACCGCATGTTATCAAGTAGTGAAAAGGATTTACGCCCATTTTCACAAGCTCGCTCATATCCTTGTAGTCATCCTCGAAATAGCTGCTTATACCCTTTGAGTTGTCTATCTCGAATATTCTGTGAAGAGAGGGCTTTCGCATATCCGTATCTATGAGTATCGTTTTCTTGTTGTTTTTTGAAAGCATTATCGAAAGGTTCGCGGCGGTTATGGATTTGCCTTCCTTAGTCTCTGAACTCGTTATAAGAAAAGATTTGAGCCCTTTTTTATCTTTTGCCCATTTTGAATACGTTAAAAGCGTTCTCAATTCTTTATACGATTCATTGATCGTCGATTTAGGCGAGATATTCGTTATCAGATTCTCTTTAAAAGTTCTTGTGATGTACTTTGCCCGCTGCCCTGTAATGATAGCCCATTTGCTTAACTTCTCTTCGCTTTTATATATTTCCGGGATCTTGCCGATCAGGTCCGTTTCAAAGATCCTCTCTATATCATCGGAGGGTTTTACCGTATTGTCAAGATACTCGATCAGGAATGCGAAACCAACGGAGACTATCAGGGAAAGGAAGAGCATGAAAATGAGATACTGGACTTTGCTCGTTGTTACAGGCCGGGAAGGCTTAACGGCATTATCTACGACCCTGATCGTCGAGCCCTGCGAGATCTTCTGCAGCTCCAATTCCTTGTCTTGTTCCAGAAGGAGTGTATAGAGTTTTTCACTTACGGAAAGTTGCCTTTGAAGATTGAGGTATTCCATTTCGCGTTCGGGGACCATTTTGAACTTCTTATCGAGGTCTCTAAGGATATAATCCGTTTTCTGGATCTCGAGTTCAAGCTGTATAAGGCGTTTTTCCAATTCACCCTTTTGCGCATAAAGAGCAAGTATCGAATTCTCAGAGGAATTCTCATTGGAAAGCCTCGAGAGGAGTTGGATCTTGAGTTCCTCCAGTTTTTTCTCCAAGTTCTTGAAATAATCTGAATCCTCGCTGTAATAAACACGCGCTTTCTCATATTCTTCTTGAAGTCTCTGGTAAGAGATGTATTCCGGCGATTTCTCGATATCAGTAATGAGCCTCTGTCCGCCGGCAGTGTTCAGTGAGGCGATTTGGCCCTTTACTTTATCAAGGGATTCGCGGACGGACTTGTATTCCATCTCTGCAGCCGTTTTCTTCAAGCCGAGATCCGAATAAGTAGAGACGAGATTCTCCATTTCGATATTGACATCCACGACATTATTCTTCTCTTTGAAGACCTTGATCTTTCTTTGAGCTTCACTAAGGTCATCCTGGATCGTTTTTAGCTGTTCAGAGATGTAATCGCGTGCCCTGGTGGCATCTTCGTTCATGAAAGCCTGATGCTGCTTGATATACTCTTCTATTAGGACATTAACAAAATCCGCAACAAGTTCCTTATCCGGCAAGGTGGCCGTGATGTCGAGCAGGTTGGTGTTCTCCTCGGTCTGCACATATACTCTGGATCTGAGATAAGATACTCCATAAGGAAGGCTCAACCTTTTCTTCGTGGCGGCAATGACGCTATTGCTTACTATTGTCATCGAATATGTCTTGACAAGATAAGCGATGGTGCCCCTCATGAAGTAACGGGATATATCAGATACACCTTCCATTTGGTAATTGACCAGGATCTTCGCATGCGCGGAATAAAGTTCCTGTTTTTTGGAAACGACCCAGATGCCTGAGAGCATTAAGAGCAGGAACAGTACGAGTACGAGCCATTTATATCTGAATATGATCGCCAGATACTTGAAGAAGTTCATACTGCCTTCATTATCCATATATTACTCCTTTGTCTTTCTGAAAATATAAAAGAACGCACCGGGCAAGCTCAGTGCTATGAAGATCAAGATATACAGGAAAGAAATGGCAAGCCCCTGTTCCGGCGCGACACTGTATGGAGCACGGCTGAGAAAGGAAACGAAAAGCATCTCCCTCACGCCGAAGCCCCCTATGGAAGGTATCATTGAAGCGACGAAAATAATGGGCATGATAATGAAGTAGTAATGGAGAGGAACCCAAGTCACGCCGAGGCCGACCGCTGCGATGTAAGCCAGAAGGATCAGAAGGATCTGTGAAGAAAGCGAGATAATGCCGGCGATCAGATATACTTTGATGTTCTTTCTCGTCTCAAGGAAAAACTTATACGCTTCCTTAAGAGAATCGAACATGCGGCCTTTGATCTTAAGTTTTTCCGAAAGGAATATATAGGCTTTCTTAGAAAACCTTTTCGAGAATATCAGAACGCTTAGAACAATGAACACACCCATTGCGGAAAGGAGAATGATATTCTGGGAACTTGGTAAAAAAGAATACCCTCCCAATACTAAGGCTGCAAAAAGATATAAGGCCATAGTCACAAGGCCTATGAGCCTGTCCACAAGAGTGAGTAGAAGCCCTTTGGAAACGCTCCCTGCGGCTTTACCCATTAAATAACCCTTTATGGCATCCCCTCCTGCCGAAGTCGGAAGTACCTGATTGAAGAATAAACCGGTAAAATAATATTTGGCAGTAAGTACAAAGGGTATCTTTTTCTCGAAGAATGAAAAAAGCGTATGTATCCTGAAACTCAGCATCAATGAATTTAATCCCAGAAGAACCGCACCCCAGATCACGCATCTCAGATCGGCTGAACGCAATGTATCCCCGACCAGGACGGGATCGCTCCTTTTTATCAGATAATAAAGCAGCAGGACCGTGACAGCGGCGCCGAGAATATTAAGGATCTTTTTTTTCATGATCCTTCGATGTACTTAAGGATAACGATCGTTGACGAGACCAGTGAAAGGAATTTCACCAGATTATCGAGCGTGATCAGTTTGGGTTTATCCGGTATGTACAGCACATCTCCCTGTTCAAGTATCGTTGTCGCGGTGAGGGCGGGATCATTTTTCTTGATCACCTTGGCCAGATTGATCTTAACGATCCTGCCGTCTTTTTTAAGTATTTTCACGCGGGACTGACATATTCTGCTCAGGTCTATCTGAGCTGCTGATACAGCCTCCATAATATTGCTACCCTCGGGAAGCATAAGCGATTTCGGGATCATATCGCCGTTGCTGATTATCGAGATGATCACAGGGGCTTTTTCAGCCACTGCGATGATCACATCCGGCGAATTCAGGATGTGAGAATATTTTTCTTTTATATCGAGTGAAGCTTCGGCAAGCGTTTTATTGACGATCTCCACTGAACCGATATACGGAAGTATTATCGTCCCGTCCTTTTCCACCTCGAAAAATAACTGATCGAAGAATTCTATTCCGGGAACGAATACTTTCAATTTATCGCCGGGTTTGATATTGTACGCTTGAATTAAAAGAGGCAGGATCAATACGGTCAGAAAGAACCTTTTCATACACTCCTTCAGTTTCTCGGTATTTTAAATACCTGCCTTGGATATATCAGATCGGGATCACGTATCTTGTCCTTATTCGCTCGGTATATCTTAGGCCATTTAAAAGGATCGCCGTAGATCACCGGTTTTTTCGCGATGTTCCAAAGACAATCCCCTTTTACGACAGTATAGGACACCGGTAAATTGTTCTTCGTTTCAAGTCCTTTATTATATGTGTCCCAGGCAAGTTGAAGCGTTTTCAGCGCTTTATCGTACTCGCCAGCTTCGAATTCCGCTTTCGCTTGTTCGATAAGGTCGAGTGTTTTCTGATACTCGGGATATCCTTTAATCTGATCGATATTCTTCTCAAGGTCAGACAGTTTCTGCTCGTAATCACTCTTGACAGTGATTATCCGTTCCGCCTCTTTCTTTGCAGCAAGAGCTGCATTTTTCGCTTTATCGGCGGATTCGATCGTTTTATTGGCATATTCTTCCGTCTCGCTGCCCTTTTTGCTTTCATACATCTCCCGGGCTTTCTTGAAATTCTCTTCGGCTGCTGCAAGGTCCTCGGGTGCGAATTCCGCCGCACCGGCTTCCTTTGCCGCTTCCAGAGCTTTCTGCGCATCGTTCATAAGCGGATCATACTTTTTCATGTTCGTGCAGCCGGCAAACAAAATAAGCCCTACCACAAGCGTAGCGACCATTAGTCTTCTCATAAAAACCTCCGTCTAATGTGACTTAATTGTACAATAATTTGATGTTTTTTTCAAATATTACAAAGTGAACTGCAACTGAAAAAGAAGCTGATTATTAGCTATTTCAACGGTTTCCCCGTTAATAAAGTAACTTATTCCCGCTTGGGCTTTGTTCGGAACTATCGTATAGTTCACACCGCCGGTGAACCTTGTTTTCACTTCGCCGGGTTTATTCGAATCCTTGTCAATGAACTCATATCTTCCCGTGATTTCGAACTGGCCTAAATAAAAACTGAGATTGAAGAAATATCCGTAAGAATATACAGTTACACCCGTTTCGCCACCGGCTTCGATATATGACAACTGCGTAATGAAAAAATAATTATTCTCCTTCACGGACACGAAGACATTGCTTTTTGTATTCTTTACATAGGCTTCATCAAGGAAATAATTGTCTATATACTCGCTGAATCCTGCGGTGATCCCCTTTACGGGTTTAATGTCGAGCCTGAATATGTAGGATTTCTCGCTGTCAGTCTCCTCATAGTTGTTCTTCTCGTTGCCGTTAAGAACACAGAACCAGAAGTCCATCGCGGAAAGCGTCATCAGAAGCTCGATCCCGATCTGGCGCGACGGGCTGTAATCAAGATCTATCATTGGATAATCCAGCGTATTTAGATTAAAAAGGGAAATAGGCGTGTAATGGTCGAAAGGCGTAAGGAAACGGCCTACAGTAAGCCTGATCGGGTTAAAATTGAATGTGGCCTTTGCGTCGAGAAGCGCTATCGAATTCACATTGATCAGCTCTTCGCTGTCATCATACTCCGGGACAGGTTTATTATTCAGTTCGGCCTGCAGGGTCACGGAAAGGAGGGATTCGACTATGTCGCCCGTGAATTTAAGCCTGAAACGCTTGATCAGAAAAGCATTCGGCGAGGTCTCGGGAACAGAGTACTGCACCTGGGCAAAAGCATCCATTCTGCCCACCGGAAGATCGACTGCCAAAGGCAGAAAGACAACCATAAAAAAAAGAGTGATCAAGTATTTTTTCATAAAGGATTATAACCGCTAAATCACTTTTTGTCAAATTTCAGTTTTTTCAGTTCCTTCAATGCAATGTCCCTTTCCGCTTCGAATCCGTGCTCCTCAGCTATGAGGGCGGCTCTTTTCAACTCTTCCGCAGCAGAAACCTTCGACATCCCGGTCAGGAACTGCGCTTTGTAGGTCAGTACAGAGACATAGATCTGGTAAACGCCGTATTTTTCCGCCAGTCTTTCGGCCTTCTTAAAATAATCCATCCCTTCTTCCGTTCTTTTTCTGTAGCATAGGACGGTCCCGAGATTAGTGTATATTCTGCACAAATTTACATTATCATTCAAGGCGCCAAAGACACGCCTCGCTTTCTCCAGAAGCAAAGTCGCCGCGGAGTATTCACGCCTTTCGAGGTGGATGGTCGCTATGTCCATCTGTGCCAGAGCAATACCCCTTTTCTGACCGAATTCCTCGTACATACGCAGGGCTTTACGAAAATATTTCAATGCGATCTGGAGTTGGAGTTTCCTTTTATGTGTCACACCGAGAAGGATAAAACCGTTTGCAACACCCATTTTGTCGTTTATCTCCCCCGAGAGTTCCAGCGATCTTTGAGCATACGCGGATGCCTTCCCGTAATGCCCCATATCGAGAGATAGTTTTGCCAAAGACCCGTAGATCTGCGCTTCGCCCTGCTTAAAACCTATATCCCGTACAAGTGCAATATAATCTACGAAAGCTTGCTCCGCTTCCTTGAATTTCCCCGTTTCCATCCGAATATTGCCAATATTGCGAAGCGTAGTTGAAATGTATCGCTTCTCCCCGAGTTGTCGAAAGATCAGAAGGGACTTTTCAAAATATTTCAGTGCCTCTGTATATTTGCCCTGTTTCGTGAATATCGAACCGATATTGGTAAGACTTGATGCGATCCTGAAATTATTACGGTCTTTTTCGGCTTCTTTCAATGCCCGGGAATAGTAGGTGAAGGAAAGGTCGTAATCGCTTTTAAAATAATACAGAAGCCCGAAGTAATTGTACAGGTCAGCTGCCGAACCGTAAACGCGGGATTCCGCTTTCTTCAGTGTTGATTCGGCAAGCTTGAAATCCCTCTTACCCATGATCAGATTGGCTGCCGTAAGAAGTAAAAGCTCATATCGTATCGGGTCATCCTGAGCCATATTAATGGCTGTTCTGCAATCTTCAAGGGATTTTTCGAATAGACCGATATGTTTGTAGACCTGCGCTCTGAGGTGCAGGGCCTTGATGATCTGCGGGTATTTCCTCCCGGCATCCCTTTTTCCTGTTCCCATATTCTATTATACCGAGAAAAGAGGTTTATTACAAGGTGAGCGGCCAAAGTGAAAAATGGAGAATGGAAAATTGACAACGGAGAATTGACGGTTCAAAATCAAAAATATTCAAGATCACCACGATAACTCGCAGGCGATCATCCGCCGACACTCAATAGAATAACACTTCTCAATAATCCCTATGGTAATATCACGCTTTATAATTCATGCTTCAAGGGTAGACGTGACGGTAGGTCAGGATTATTTTGCGATCCGCCGTATCCCGAGAAAATATTTTTCCCAGTAATTATTCCCTTTATAAATACTGATCCGCACTGAACCCCCGGAACTGTTCGAATGGATCATCTTCCCGTCCCTGTACACGATGCCCACATGGGAAGCGCGACCTTTTTTCTCTATTGCAAAGAAAATGATGTCGCCTGGTTTTTCTTTACCCTTATTAACCGGTGAACCTTTCGTATAGATATCCCCGCATGTTCTCGGAAGGCTTACGCCGTTCTTTTCAAAAACATACTGCACAAAACCCGAACAATCAAAACCCGGATTGCCCGTTCCTCCCTTCTGGTAGGGTCGGTCAAGTAATTTCAATGCTTCCTTGATGATCTTTTCCGCATCGGGATTAACAGGAATACCGGGATCATCTTTCACTTGACGTCCGCAAGAGAACAATAGAAGAAGCAGTAAATAGAAAAAAGTTTTTTTCAGCATTGCAGGTATGAAATAAAAAAAAGAATGGGAAGGCGTCGAAAGGAGGGGGTAAGTAGACGCCTTCCCAGAAGTATGAGGGGTCTATGGTTTTGCGAGGAGAAAGGCCGTTTGATTAAATTGATTGAAGAAAGGAGGGGTAAATAGAAAGCCTTTCTCACCATACACTTTTTTATTAATTCAAAGAACATATCTATTACATCAAGAATTGTGCCAAATCTTGTTCGCCCTATAATAAAGGCTTTATGGAGAACGCTCACTTTTAGTATGTTGACTTTTTTTCAACTTAGTGGAATATTGTTCCGTTAATCTGTATTTCTTAACAATTTTATAGAAATAAGAACGTTCGATCCCGGAGATCTCAATGATCTTCGGCACATCCCACCCGTATTTATTTAAAAGATTCATAAAATACTCTTTTATTATTTCCTCTTTCCAGTAATCGATCACCTTTTTCAAGGGCTGTTCGATGTTCACGGACAGGTTGCCCGGTCTTTCCTCCTCCAATACTTCAGCTCTTCTCGGCGGTAGAAGGATATTGCCTTCCTGGATCACATTGTTGCTGCATACGATAACGGCTTTTTCTATGATATGCTCCAATTCCCTGATATTCCCAGGATAATCGTAAGACATCAGTTTGAGCGATGCTTTTTCTGATATCTCCGGCACATTCTTCGAATATTGCACTGCATATTTCTGCATGAAATAATACGAAAGAGGAATGATGTCGGGCCGTCTTTCCCTCAGAGGAGGGAGATCGATATGGAATACGTTCAAGCGGTAGAAGAGGTCCTTTCTGAAGGTTTTTTTGGCAACGAGGCCGTTAAGGTCCTGATTTGTCGCAGCGATCAATCTGAAGTCGATATCTACGCTCTTCGTGCTTCCGAGCCTGCGTATCTTTTTCTCTTCAAGGACCCTGAGAAGCTTCGCTTGAAGATCATAAGGCATATCCCCTATCTCATCAAGGAACAAAGTTCCGTTCTGAGACAATTCGAAAAGACCGGACTTAGCGTTCACAGCACCCGTAAAAGCGCCTTTTTCATAACCGAACAACTCGCTCTCCAATAATTCCCTCGGTATAGACGAGCAGTTTATAGCGAGGAATTTTTCTTTGTCTACATTTGAGGAATCATGGATCAGCCGGGCGAACAGTTCTTTGCCGGTACCGGTCTCTCCGGTAATAAGCACCGTTACTTTCGTCTTTGCCAGCTCGGCAATATCTTTAAAAATCGTTCTGATATAGGGAGTAGTGCCGATGATCCCGTTGAAGGCATGTTCGATATCTGAAAGGGAGGACAGCGTTTTTACTTCCTTTTTCAGAATGATATTGAATTTGATCTTCTCCAACGCCACTTTGAGATCGTCCAACTCCATAGGTTTGAATATAACTTCAGCGGCTCCGCGGCGGATTGCTTCCAGTTCGATCTGCGCTCCCCTCTCTGCCGTGATCAGTATTGAAGAGATCATGAACTCGGTGGAAAATTTTTCCACAATTTCCAGACCATTGCCGTTCGGAAGATTTTTATCTATGATCGCGATATCGATCTTATTCCTGTTCGCGGAATCGATCGCTTCTTTGTTATTTCTGGCTTGAACA
>CALMGJ010000025.1 GCA_937863565.1 uncultured bacterium
CCCAACCATAAAGTATTTCATCCACACTATAAGCCAATGCATACGCCTCTCCGGTGGTCGTCTTGCCTATGTAATACGGCCAGTTGTTTTGCATTTTTTCCCAATCGGATTCTTTAATGAAGCCGATTATTTCTGTTTTCTTAGTCCCATCCGGGAGGGATATGGTTATACTCTTTGTTTCTGAATAAGAATATCCCATCCTGTCGTCAAACCGATCAGAAACGCCACTTTCTTCTTGTATTTGCCCTGAGGCGTTTATTTTGACAACATAGTATTTATCACCTTCTCCGACATCGATCCGGTATGAACCTGTATCATATTCGTATATTCTTTTTGTTATATCTAGAATATTCCTGTCCTCTACAGTCCAGTTATTGGGATTTGCTGTATACTCGACGGCTTTTGCAACTACTTCATCTCTGGTCAATGAATAAATAGCGCCGGGAAAGTACATTGCCAGAAGAATAAAAAATAAGACCTTTCTTTTCATATCATTATTGCCTTTTAGGTTCATAATCATATTTCACAACCCTCAATCCATTTTCTTCTGTTCCCATTTGCAATCGGCGCGGCACGAATTGCGGTTCCTCCCATATTTTAATGAGTTGCCCTTCATAATTAAATATATAGTAGTTGGTCCCTTTAATGCCTTTGCCCGCAACCCCTATGTGTATTTCCTTCTTATTCGTATTTATCGTTGGAGATGTAGCTATTCTATAATGATCATCTTGCCATTTTAGAACAAGGAGTGTTTTTTTCTCTCCGTTTGTTATTGAGTAGCCTTTTTTATTTTCATTATCACTTTGTATTTCTTTTACCTCTGGTTTCATTATATTTCGCGCTTTTATTGCTTTTTTCACTTCATATTTTTCTTCCATTTGAGCATCGAATTCTCCGGTATGTGTGTAATATTTCTTATTGATAATATCATAAACGTTAACTCCATACGAGTAGGCTCCGACAGCTCCTATATATGGCGAGTCATCTAATTCCAGACATATGCCGTAATATTCTCCGATATGACTCCTCAACGCCGGCAATCCCTCCCACTTCTTCACCACCACATCATCCCTGAACTGCCAGACCTCGCCTTTCTCTTCCTTTTTCCAGGGATTCCTGATGAGATAATAATACAGATTGTCCTCCGAATCGATAACAATATTGATGCCTCTATACTTATAATCATGCACTACTTTAACAAATTTCTTTTTTACCTCTATTGAACTCGGATCAAAGGGATCTTCCGCTGCTCTCATCGTCCTTGAATCGAGTGTCAGTATAGTCTCGGCATTTAATCTTTTCCCGCTGAAGCCTTCAATGATTATACTTTTTATATATTTCCCGTCAGGATCATATTTCTGTATCCTGTTATTGATCGCATCAAGGATATATATATTTCCCTTCGTATCAACAGCCATGCTGCTTGGCTTCAATATTTCGGGATCGTTCACCCTCCCATCACTCCAGAAACCGAATTCATACGGCCCGGGGCCTGCCTCCAGTGTTTCTCCCGTTCCCATCTCTCCCTCTATGATCACCTTCGACACATATTCATATACGGGAACTCCCATCTTCTCGATATCGTCTATCACGATCTCAATCGTCTCACTTATACTCCCTGTCTCAGGCTTCAATACGGGCGGTTCCTTGACATTAACTGTCTCTTTCTTGACCTCGACCGACTTTTCCTCCTTCACCGCTTCTTTCGGTTCTTCCTTCTTCATCAGTTTTGCCGAATTAAGGCAAAGAACGCACATCAATAACGCTAAGATCAACACATAAATGCTCTTTTTCATATGACTCTCCTTTTATTTTCTTGTATTAAGGGCAATACTGTTCTATACATCATTTCGCTCATAAGTATTTTTAAAGACGAGAAGCCCCCTTATGCCGATGACAGCTTCTTTTCCGTTAGATCGGCCCTTGAATGCCGAATTGCTTTAATTTAATCAAACCGCGGATATTTTAGCATCTTAAAATTTAAAATCAAGTGTTTTTGAAAATTCATTTTTCTTCCTCTTTTCCTGCCTTTCCGGATAAAATGGGCATTCTGAGGATTTTCCTTTCTATTCGAATAAATATCAGGGACGTTGGTTGACATTGTTGATAAAATAACAGGGTTTTTCTCATCCTAAAGCCCTATAGAGAAGTAAATATAAAGAAAAATCATTGCAAGGCACACTACGGAAGAAAATTACCATTTAACTTCAATATGAAGATGTTTCCTATATATCTATAAATATATTCTAAATATGTCAACAATGTCAACCAACGTCCCTATTTTTAAAAATTGATTTAATTCAAGCTCTGTGGTAAAATCATTACATTATGAAAGAACCGTTTTTGGAAAGGCTTGCAAAAGGCCCGGTCCTGATGGACGGAGCCATGGGCACCATGCTTCATTCACTCGATGTCCCGAAGGGAGAATGCCTCGAGCATCTCAATCTCGTCAATCCCGGGATCGTTAGAAGCGTGCACAATGAATATGCGAAGGCGAAAGCCGAGATCATCACCACGAACACTTTCGGGGCGAACAGGCACATCCTCTCCTATTTCGGACTTGCCGATTCCGTAGAGAACATCAACCGGGAAGCTGTGAACATCGTAAGGGCGCTCGGAGGCGATCTCTACATCGCGGGTTCCGTCGGCCCCGTTTCCAGGCCTTACGAGAATATTAAAACGCTGACCCGAGCAAAAATGCGCTCTATATTCAGAGAGCAGATTCAGATCCTTCTTGCGCAGAACGTGGACATCATCAAATTCGAGACCTTTTCTTCCCTTTCGGAAATAGTGCTCGCATTCGAGACGCTGAGGGAACTCGATGCCCGGATACCCGCTTTCTGTCTTCTTTCGTTCGTTGAGAACGGGAAAACGCTGAACGGAGTTTCCCCGAAGGATGCGTTCAGGGAACTGAGCAGGTCGGGATCGCCGATAAACGGCGCCAACTGCGGTATCGGGCCCCAGAGCACATACCAGATCGTGAACCAGATAACGACCTTCTCCAGATATTCCGTCATCCAGCCCAATGCCGGACAGCCGGTTTTTCATTCGGGGAAGTTCATATATCCCGTCACGCCGGATTATTATGCAGTATATACGAAAAGGTTCCTTGAAGCGGGAGTGGACATCATAGGCGGCTGCTGCGGAACAACTCCGGCCCACATCAAAAAAGCCGGAGAGATAATGAAGATGCCGTTCAAAGTGAAGAAAGCCGCTCTTCCCCGGAAGGAGAGAACGGATAAAACGGTCAAATTCGTGAAGTTCCCCAATTCCTTCAAGGACTCCTTGAAAAACGGGTTCACCGTGACCGTCGAAGTGGACCCGCCGAAAGGCATCGACAATACCAGGACCTACGCATATATCAAGGCGCTCAGGGAAGCGGGCGTTGCGGCGGTCAATATCGCGGACAATCCTTTGGGGAAACTGAGGCAGTCAATTTCGGCCGTTTCTTTCGTTGCGAAAAGAGAGATCGGAATGGACGTGATCATCCATTTCTCCTGCAGGGACAAGAACCTGATAGGCATTCAGGCGGAACTTTTGAGCCTGTACTCGCTCGGCATCAACAATCTGCTCGCCATTACCGGGGATCCTCCTTCGGTCGGCGACTATCCCTTCGCCACTGCCGTTTACGAAGTGAACTCATCCGGCCTTATCGAGATCGTTTCGAATCTCAATAAGGGAACAGATTATCTCGGCAACCAGGTGCCCGCAAGAACCGATTTTTTTATCGGCGCCGCCGCGGGAATGGACATATGCGGGAACAAGGAGGCCTTCAAGCATCTCGGCAGGAAGATCGCGAAGGGAGCGGGGTTCATACAGACCCAGCCCGTATATTCCTTCGAGGAAGCCGCAGTGCTTTCAAAAATGCTGAATAAAACGAAAAAACCGTTCATACTCGGAATACTGCCTCTTGTTTCATACGCTCATGCGGAGTTTCTCGCCAATGAGATACACGGCGTTAAAGTTCCCGGTGTTTTCCTTTCCAAACTCGAAAAAGCCAAAGGGGATGATGCCATGGCCATCTCACTCGATTATACCGCCGATATGATAAGTAAGATTAAGGGCATCGCGAACGGAATCTGCATCATGACGCCTTTCAACAGGTATTCCTTCGTTCTGGAACTTTTAAAAAGAGTGAATGATAGTTAAGAACATCCGTGTGGAACCCTCACTCGACAATGTATTGATAAGGCTCGGCTATAAAAGAACGGAGACGGGCAGGATCGATAAAGAACCGCTATTAAAAGAACTCAAGAAAGCGGGCGCTTTCACCGATGCCGTTTACGTTTACAGGGATGTTCCGGTGAAGATATCGGGAAGCGAGATCGGACTCGGAAAAACGGCGCTTGAATCAAAAAGCCTCGCACGGCTTCTCAAGGACTGCACTTATGCCACGGTCTTCTTTGCGACGATAGGACCCGGGCTCGAAAAGCGTTCATCAAAACTGATGGAGAAAAAGGCGGAACCGGAGGCGCTTCTTCTGGACGCTATAGGTTCCGAGTGGGCGGAAGCGCTGGCGGAATTCATTCAGGAAAGAACCCGGATGCGGGCGGAAAAGAAGGGATTCAAGATCAAGCACCGCTTCAGTCCCGGTTACGGGGACCTGGGCCTTTCCGAGCAAAGACGTCTTTATACGCTTTGCGATGCGGGAAAGATCGGGATTGAGCTCACTGCCGATAATTTCATGGTGCCGCTGAAAAGCGTCTCCGCAGTTATCGGGTGGTACAGATGACATTCGGCCCGAAAAGATTTTTAGAACATGTTCACATATCCGACGGAGCATACGGCACGATGTTCGCGCTCAGAGGATTGGACCCCGAAAAGATATCCGAAGTTCTTAACCTCTATTCTCCCTTGACGGTCAGGCAACTTCAAATTGATTATATTGAAAGCGGGGCCGATCTTATAACCACGAACACCTTCAATGCGAATCCTTTCAGACTGAAACATTACGGCCTGGGGGGAAAACTCCGCGAGATCATCAAAGCGGGCGCCGGCATCGCCGAAGAGGCGCGAAAAGTATCTAAGAAGGATGTTATTATATGCGGGTCGATCGGGCCTTCGGGGGAATTCCTGAAGCCGTTCGGCGAGACGGAATTCGACGCGCTGTACCGCGGATACTCGGAGACGGTGAAAGCTTTTGACGGAACGGCCTGCGATATGCTCATCATAGAGACGATAACGGACCTTCTCGAGATGAAAGCCCTGCTTCTTGCCGTTAAGGACAATACGGAAAAACCCGTGATCGCCCAGATGAGCTTCAACGGAGCAAGCACCGTCACGGGAACGCGCGGCGATGCTTTTGCCGTTATGGCGGCCGCGCTCGGCGCAGATGTGATTGGTCTCAACTGCGGGGCCGATAATGATGAATTAATAGTGCCGCTTAAGAAGATCCTGGAGAATACCGATCTTCCCGTGATCGTTCAGGCCAATGCCGGGATACCGAGGATCGAAGAGGGCAAGATCCGGTACGGGATAAGCCCTGAGGAATATGCCCGGGCCGCCGAACTATATTTCAACGCAGGCGCCAATATCATCGGTTCCTGCTGTGGTTCGACGCCCGAATTCACTAAAGAAATAGCGAAATCCGTAAAAGGGCTCTCCCCGAAAGCCCGCAAATTCCGGAAGGGATACGTGATCTCCGACAGGATATCCTCATACGCTTTCGGCAAAGGGCGGCCGCTTCTTATAATCGGGGAGAAGCTCAATTCCATAACGAATAAAAGGCTCAAAGCGGCCGAGAGCGGGGGTGACCACAGCGTACTCAAGCAGGATGCTTTTTCTCAGGCCGAGGCGGGAGCAAAGGCGCTGGATATCAATCTCGACGGATTGAAACCTTCTTCCACGACGGTCGCGGACATCATGTATGCCGTTCAGAATACCGTTGACAGGCCTTTAGTAATCGACTCCGTGAGCTCGGGGATATTCACCGAAGCGCTTCCCTACATCGCCGGGAAACCTATTGTTAATTCAGTGTATTTCAAGAAAGGCAAGATAGAGAAGACCGCACCGCTTCTTAAAAGATACGGCTGCTCGGTGATACTTCTTTCTATGGACGAGGAAGGGGTGGTCTTCGATACGGGAAGAAGACTTAAGGCTTTCGAGAAAGGCTATGATACGCTTATCTCGCTGGGCATCGATCCTTCCGATATAATCGCCGATCCTATCGTGACCCCGATCGCATCAAATCCCGAAGGATCTAAAGTAACGCTTCAGATGATAGACGAACTTTCAAAAAGAGGGATCGCTACAGTGATCGGGCTTTCGAACATTTCCACGGGAATGCCGGCAAGAGCGAGGATAAACGGCGGATTTTTGAAGGAAGCGATGGAAGCCGGACTCTCCGCCGCGATCATGAATCCTTCGGACCTGAAATTCGCGGTCGAGGGCGGAGCGGCGGAACTGGTGAGGGAACCGGAAAAGAGGATGGGAAGTTTCATCCGTGAATTTTCGGGAACGAAGGACGAAATTGAAGAGGAACCGAAAACACCTGAGGAGAATCTCAGAAGATGCATTTCCCTCGGGATCGCGGATGGCATTGAGAAACATATCGAAGAGCTTATTCAGAGCGGGATGAAGGCCGTGGACATTATCGAGAACATGCTCATTCCGGAGATCAGGCGCACCGGAGAGAGATTCGAAAGGCAGGAGGTTTTCCTTCCTCAGCTCATCGCTTCGGCAAAGGCGATGCAGAAAGCGAGCCATATGCTCAAACCGTATCTGAAAAATAAGGACGGCACAAAGAAAAAGGGACGGATACTTCTTGCCACGGTAAAGGGCGACATTCACGATATCGGAAAAACGCTCGTAGGGATAATCTTCGAGGGGTACGGAATAGAAGTCGTCGATGCGGGAAAAGATGCAGACAAGGAAAAGATACTCGAACTTTACAGAAAGGATAACTGCGATATGATCGGCCTTTCCGTTCTCATGACATCTACGCTATCTGCTTTAGAGGAGACCGTGGGATATCTGAGGAGCTCCGGTATAGGGAGCCCCATTCTTATCGGAGGGGCGGTCCTGAACGAGGAGATCGGGAAAAAACTCGGCTGTATTTACTGCAAGGACGCCATTTCCGGCGTAAAAGCGGTTTTAGAACTATCCCGCTGACCCCTTCTTCATATTGCGGTATATCTTTATGAAATTCTCCACGGACCGGTCATAGGTCCTTTCCTCCATTTCATTAAAATAACAGGCGGGCAGTTCCCCGTTGCGCCGGTGATAAGCGATGCATTCGCAGCATATCCCCTTCCGGGGACACGGTTCATATGTGCAGTTGCATCCCCTTTTATTCCCGCTGACATTGCATTCCGTCATCATTGCCTCCTTTACTACATTATAACAAGAAATGATGAAAAATTAAAAATGATAATAGAGGCTGGAGGCGAGACGAAGTGAATAGTGAAAAGAGTTGAGAGTTGAAAGTTGAGAGTTGAGAGTTGGGCGAAAAGCCAAGTGAATA
>CALMGJ010000026.1 GCA_937863565.1 uncultured bacterium
TGTCCGAGAAATGTGTGCTTGTGACAAATGGGAAGTTTTCTCCGTATATGTAATCTGGCGACTCATCCTCGTTTTTGCTCTCCCTTTTAATGATGCACAGAGAACGGGCATCTCCATTCTCATTTACTTCTCCCCATATGAATGTTTTCCCAAAAATAGGAGATGATTGTTCTATTAAATATTCATGAACTGGTTGTTCATAGCAATATAATAAAGTAATCACAAAAAAGGCAAGGTAAATAATAATACGCTTCATTTAAATATTACCTCAAAATTCATTCCTATTCTATAAGGGGATGAGCCCTTTGTATAGTTATTAAAAAATAATTTAAATATGAGTTGGTTGATTTTATACAACAAACCAAATCTATGATAAGTTATAAAGAATTGCTCTGCTTCTTTATGCCGGAGTTCTGTTTCATAATTGAGTCCAATATTAAAGCGTAGAAAATATTTTATTTTTATTAGTATGGCAAAGTCTAAAGCAAGTCCAACATGATAAGATAAGTGCTTCTTTTCATGCTCATAGTATACTGTTTCTTCTTCGCGTAAGAGAGAGCCCAAGGGATCCCAATATCCAAAATCAGGGAAATATCTAATCGGTATCTGTAAATATATTCGAGAGTGCTCTGAAATTATCGAAATAAACCGCCCTTGGAAGAACATGTAATATCGGAGTTTATTGTATATAACTTCTTCTTCCGTTATTGAGCAACTTGAAAAATCCGTTGTCCATTCCCAGGTTTCTGTTTTTAGTTCTTCTGTAAAGAATTTTGCTTGTGACACAAATCCCAATTCAAATCTATTAAAGACGGGGAATTGATATTGTACCGTAATATCGCCAATGGTGTTGAGATCATGACAATAATAGACTTCGGTATATGCATCTATATTATAATTCATCTCCGCAAGGACGGAGCTTCTTAGTTTATGATAATTCTCATACTCAAAATCAATGTAATCATTGTATGATAACCGTAAAGTTAAGGTGTTTGCTTCAAATGATAATACTGTATTAAATAGTACCAATAAAAATATTATTCTTTTCATCACTCTGCCTCACAAGAGAATATCCTCATAAATCCCTCTTCGCCCGGATGCTCGGAATTAATGCCCGTGAACCATATCCTTATCTTGCCGCTTTCACTCATCCCGCAGGCGCCCCCCGCTCCGTATTTATAGTGTGTTTCATCCTTCCCGATCACCGGCTCTTCGCTCATCTCAAGTATCCTGTTATCCTTCGACATTTCACCCGTGTGTACAGTGAGGTATCCATTCTCATCCTTGCCCCCGCAAAGGAACAGCTTCGTTTTATCCTTAATGAACACTTTAAGCGAGAATATCCCTCTTGTCGTCCATCTTCCTCTATCCCCTGCTTTCACGAAACTTCCCGTATAATGCCATTCTATGCCGTTTTTAGATCTCAGCATATTCACATTCTCCCCGTCCGAATACCACATCAGATAATTATTATCCTCCTTTATGACCCAGGGCTCCCTTACCCTTTTTTCTCCGTTCACCTTCCCGTATACGGGTAAAACCCTCTGTGTCCAGTTCTTCCCGTCTTCGGATTCCGCGTAGAAAATGAAGTTGTCCTCATGCGTATTCCCCGCATACCACATCCTGTATATGTCCTTTCCTGTTTTTTTGTCCTTTTCATACAATACGCAGGGTTCCATAAGGTCTATCAATCCAAGATCAGTCAGTATGCCGCTATCAAGAACAACACCCTTTTTTATCCAATTGATGCCGTCATCCGATTCCGCAAGTCCTATTCTTGCCTTCTCATCCTTTCCATATCCGGTATAAAACATCAGATATGTCCCGTTCACCTTCAATACGCAGGGATCGGATACGAAATACCCGTCGAACTCTCCCGGAAGTCCCGCATCGAGCGCAAGTTGCGGGGAAGATATTTCGGTTTCTCCCGCGAATAGTGAAATTTGTATTGAAACGAACAGCAGAACCGATATAAGGATGAATCCCCGAAGCCTCTGAATGTTCATACCGCCTCCTTTTATTGTATTATTATACTTCTTTCAATTTAATTTAGTCAAGTTTTTCTTTGGAAAATTGTTCCTTGAGATGTGTTCGGTTCAGTATCTTTTAACCCGTGATCATTTTCTGCTTATCTATATTTTCCGAGTATTTCGAGGGCGGCCTTTTTTTTCGCGGGATCGGCGTCTTTGACGCCGGTATATTTTCCGAGAAAATACCGCGCCTTTTCCCTGTCGCCCGCGGCATCGTAGATCACGCCCTTATAGAAAAGTATGTCGGGCCCGGAACGGACCCTTTCCGCCTCGATGATATAAGAAAGCGCCGCGCCGAGGTCGTTTTTCTCATAGGCCTTTAAAGCGGCAAGGACATTGACATTGTAAAGATTCGCTTCCATGCCGGGATCCTTCTCTATGGCATAACCTTTCTTATAATATTCCGCCGATTTTCCGAACTCTCCTTTTCCCGAGAAATAATATCCGAGATTGTAAAAAAGATAGGCGTTATGATCGCCCGTCGTTTCGGCTTTTTCAAGAAAGGTCATCTCCCCCGTTCTCAGGAACGAGAAATAGTGGCAGGTCGATACGAGATTGAGGAGCGCGGTCCCGCGCGCAATTTCCGGCGTTTCGATCTCCGTTCCCGGGCATTTTGAGGAATCTTTGGCAAAATACGGACCGCAGGGAACAAGCCGCGAGTCGATCTCCTCTATTCCCGAGTACGAATGGTAATAGATATTCTCAGTCCTCTGAAATAATGCGATCTCATTTTCCTTCCGCTCTTTCAACGATTCCGGCTGCCTGATAATATCATTGCGCGAGTATATACCGATATCGGGCCTGAAGCGCCTTACATATTTCTCATACAGGGTTATGAATGTGGGATTATCTCCCTTGACCACGAGAACGGCATTTTCCGGAAGGTCCTTCATCAATGCAATGCCGTAATTTTCATAGAACCCTCCGTCACGGACTGCCATTCCGCGAAAAGAAAAAAGTACAAGGGCGGCGGCAAGCAGCGTGTTCGCGATCATCGCGTGTTTCTTTTTAAGAAGACTCAGAAGGAACGCGTAAACAACGGCGGCGAAAGGGACTCCCGAGACGAAATACTGGAGGAACACCTCCGCCTTCCTATATGTGAACGCGGCGGGGACAAGGAAGACGATCAGCGGAAAAGAAAAAAGAAGCAGGATAAAAACGCTTCTTACCGGCGCAGAGGCCTTTTTCATGAAAACCGCGGCTGCGGCCGCTATAACGGTGAAAACGACGCCCCAGCCCGCAATGAAAATAAGATAGAGATACCTCATCTTATCCCCGATCATACCGAGTCCCAAAAGGATCGGTTCATAATCGCGTCTCAGGATATAATCCAGGAAACGGTTGCCGTCCGCCGAAAAATTCCAGTTGTAAACTTCTGCATACCTTGCCCTGAAGGGAGCGTATAGACACAGGGCCAGCGGGAGCGTAAAGCAGAGGAATCCCGGCAGCGAGGGCCGGAATTTTTTTAAGATCAGAATAACCGTTCCGGGAATGAAGAAAAAAAGATAGGCCTGATGCGACACCAGCCCGAGGCCCGATACAAAAAAGAAGAGCGGGCCGAATTCCCGTTCTCCGGCGGCGATCTTTATATGAAGATACAGTCCTGCGGAAAGGAGAAAAAAATAAAGGGCGTATACTTCGGCCACGGTGGAGGTCTCCCAGAACGGCGACGTGAAGATCAAAGGCAATACGGCAAAAACGAGATGGTGCTTTTTGAAAATGTTTAAAATGGAGAGCATGAGGAAATATATTCCGCCGAGCGAGAAAAAAACCGAAAAAAGATTGAAAAGGTATCCCTTCGCACCCGGAAAAGGAAGGCACAGAACGCGCATAAGCATAAGATAAAGAGAATATCCCGGAGGATGGGAAAGCGAATCGGTGAGGGCGGCGGTGATAAGTTCCGCCGAATCCCCTATTTGAACGGTTCGCGGGACCGTGGGAATGAGCACCGCGGCGGCGATCAGAAGAACTGCGGCAAGGACGGGCGCATCGGATCTTTTTTTCATCTTTATCCCCGGGTCAAGAACCCGCTTCAATATTTCTGGGTATCTGCCTTGAGAATTGCGGCAATTCTTTTATTCGGTTATATGCTTCTTTCGTCCTTATACGAAATATCGGGCCCCTGGACCTTTGCGATCTTCTCCTCATTGCCGACGAGAAATTCGGATATATGTCCCAGGTCGTTCAGGTGAATGATCCCCGTTTCGGCGATATCCTCAACGGAGAGTTCGGACTTGAAGACGGTCACGCCTTCGAGCGTTCCGGCCGCTTTCAACGCTTCGTAACTTTTTTCGCAGAGAATGTTTATCAGATATCTGCCGTTTTTCAATTCTTTTACGAGAAGATATTTCATAATGCCTCCGTTTTACTAAATGATTTTACTGGAAAAAAGAAAAAAAAGCAAATCACTCGTAAACGCGGTCGTTCACCTGAAGGCGAGTTACATAGATGATCTCGCAGGCCCCTCCGGCCTCATCATCCCTCGTCATGCTCGTTCTCCAGAAGAACCGGTTTCCCTTCATCACGCCGTCGATATCGATAAGAAAACCTTCAATATATACAAGGTCGTATTTTTTGATTTTTTTCAGCGCTTGCTTAATATTCTCGTTCCGCGGCACAGCATGATTATTGCAGGAATGCGACCTTACATATTCGCGCGTTACAAGAAAATTCTCGTCATAGCGGTATTCATACCATCTTCCGCTCTGTCTGATCCCCAGCCTCTTCAAATGTTCGGGTTTAGAGATCTTCCCCCAGGCCAAGGCAAGGTCCACCGGAGCAAGTGCGGCATCGTCCTCAAGCCAGTAGCTCTTTTTTGAAGCCACACGGGCATGGATATAGTATTCCGCTTTCGGAGTGACGGTAAAAAGCCCGTTTTTAGTCCTTACCGTAAAGGTCTCGGGTTCCTTTATATTGATCTGTTCGGGCTCGCCGAACTCTGCCTTTTCTGGAAACATGGCATAATTGCCCGAAGGGTTTCCTCTGCAGCAGAGTATGAACACGGCACCGAGAATGATGAGCTTTTTATACGATTCCATGTTATATTTTAACGGATTTTCCGAATTTTTCAAGAAAATCATCTAAACATTCATTTTTTCCAATTATAGCCATTTTTTAACGTGCGCAGGAGCGTTTCTCCACTTGTAAAAAAGCCGAATTAATGGTAAAATAAAAAGAGGCGTATTGTATGGAACCACTACAGGACATATTAAAGAAAACTTCCGTTTCCGGACACGAGGGGGAACTGGGCAGTTTTATCATGGAAAGTTTCAAAAAGTGCCGGTTGAAAACGGAAACCTCCAAATGCGGCAATATTATCGGTGTTAAAAAGGGCTCTTCCGATAAAAGAAAGGTCCTTATCGACGCTCATTACGATCAAGTAGGCCTTATCGTTAAGAAGATAGACGGTCCTTTCCTCCGGATCAAGAACATAGGCGGGATCGATTACCGTGTTCTCCCCGGCAGCGAGGTCAGGGTCTACGGTAAAAAGGTTCTGAGGGGGATCTTTGCGGCAAAGCCGCCTCATCTTCTCAGGAAGGGCGAAACGGATAAGGCCATTTCGTCTGATGATCTGCTTGTCGATACCGGGCTTGATGAGAAAGAACTTAAAGATAATGTTTCCCCCGGGGATATCGTCGCCTATAATGTAGAACCCTTCACTTCCGGCAAATATACGTTCGGAAGCGGGATCGACAACAGAGCCGGCGCACTGGTCCTTCTTAAACTTGCTGAATTTCTCCGCGACCACGAGGTGCGGGACACTGTTGTTCTGAGAACAACCGTAATGGAAGAGACAGGAGGACGCGGCGCGGCCATGGAAGAGGATTTCGATATCGCCGTCGTGATAGACGCCACATTCGCCAAGCAGCAGGGCACGAAGGACGATTGCGTTTTCAATCCCGATGACGGGATAACGCTTTCATACGGTCCCAATTATTCGAGACGGCTCACGAAAGAGATCGAAGAGATCGCAAAAAAACACGGGATCAAGACCCAAAGAGAGGTCGAGGAGAGCGTGAGGGGCACCAATGCTTTTCGTTATGCCGTGCTTTCCGGAGGCCATGAAGTGATAGGGATCTCCTATCCGATGTACAATATGCATGCTCCCTGCGAAGCGGTTAAAAGCTCCCTTGTCGACAATATGGCCGATATGCTCATGCATTTCATCATTGAATCGTCCGATGCAGGCCGGCACAAGACGGAAGGAGGAACAAGATGAAATTCGCCTTGGAACTTTCGGATGAATTCGGACCTTCCGGACAGGAAGAACGCGTTGCCGCTCTTATCAAAAAAGAACTTTCCGGCGCATCCCTTTCATTTGTGAGCGATCCCCTGGGTTCCCTGATCGCCGAGAAGATCGGAAGATCCAAAGGCCCCGGAATAATCCTTTCCGCACATATGGATGAAGTCGGTTTCATGATCTCACATATCCACGAGGACGGCACTCTTTCTTTCAGGATCATAGGCGGGATCGATAAAAGAGTACTTCCCGGAAAGACCGTCGTGATAGGAGACGGCCGGGTAAAGGGTGTGATCATGGTGCCTCCGGTCCATCTTTCCAAAGGCGATGATCCTTACGAAGCGGAGGACCTGCGGATGTTCATCGGTGCAGGATGTCTCGAGGAAGCCTCCGAGAGGGTCGGGGTCGGAGATTGCGCCGTTTTCGCAACAAAGGCATGCAGAACGGGTGAAAGGCTCATGGGGAAGGCTTGGGATGACCGCATCGGCTGCTTTGTTCTGACCGAGATACTTAAAAAGAACTGGGATATAAACATAACCGGAATATTCACTGTTCAGGAAGAAGTGGGTTTGAGGGGTATTCAGACCGCGCTGCATCATGTGAAAGGCGAATTCGGGTTCGCCGTGGAAGGAACGACATCTTACGAAATACCCGCGGAGCCCGAGGTTTCACCCTCAACATGGCTTTCAAAAGGACCTGCGATAACGGCAATGGACAGGGCCTCGATCGGATCCCCTTCGCTGAAAAAACTTCTGGAAGAAGTGGCAAAAAAGGGAAATATTCCCTTTCAGTACAAGAAGACGGCAACGGGCGGGACCGAAACGAAATTCCTTCAGCAGAACCGGACCGGCATGCAGGCAATATGCCTTTCCGTGCCTGTGCGTTATATACATTCACCGGCAGGCATCTGCTCCGAGGATGACGTGAAAAATACCGTGCTTCTTCTCGAGAAGACGATGCGGCTTCTTGAGGCTAAATTAAAAAAAGTGTATGGAGGATGATATATGTCTTTTGATACGGCATTACTGAAAAAACTGACAGAGGCCTTCGGCCCTTCGGGGAGAGAGGGCGATGTCGAGAGCATCGTCACCGAACATCTCAAATCGCTCAAACTTGCACCGAAAAAAGACCAGAACGGAAATGTCAGCGTGACACTTGGTAAGGGCGGCAAGAAGATCATGCTCGCGGCCCATATGGACGAAGTGGGCGTGATGGTCTCATATATAGACGAGAAAGGTTTTCTGAAGATATCGCCGGTCGGGTTCATCTACCCCGAACAGCTTTTGGGCAACAGGGTCCTTTTCGACAACGGAAAGTGGGGTGTTTTTTCCTTTGAAAAGACGATGCCTAAAGTGAAGGTGGATATGGATTCGGTTTTCGTGGATGTCGGGGCAAAAGACAGGGCCCGGGCGGAAAAGGATTTTCCCGTAGGGACCTTCGGCGTATTTCATCGCGAACTGACTGAACTTGAGGGCGGAAGGATGCTCGCCAAAGCCTTTGACGACCGGATCGGGGTTTATATTCTTATCAAAACGATCGAGGCGCTTAAGGACAGGGAGCTCAAGAACACCTTGCATTTCACTTTTACCGTTCAGGAGGAGTTCTCCGGCCTCGGGGCGCAGACCTCGGGATATGCTTTCGCTCCGGATATGGCGATAGCTGTAGATGTGACCGATTCCGACGATACGCGCGAGAAAGTACACCTCAATATGGTGCTTGACGGAGGCCCTGCGGTCAAAGTGATGGATTCCTCCCTGATCTCGCATCCCGCACTGAAGAACTATTTCATCGGTGTCGCAACTGAAAAGAAGATACCTTTTCAGCTGGAAGTGCTTCCATTCGGCGGCACGGACGCGGGAACGCTTTCGCTTCTCCATAAAGGGGTGCCGGCCATCTGCATATCCATTCCCACAAGATATATACACACGCCCTCGGAGATCATATCCAAGGATGATGTGAATAATTCCGTGAGGCTTCTCGAAGAGGCGCTTATAGGGAAAATAGGCGAGATCATATGAAACCGGAGTTAAAAGCGGCAGAGCACATTCGTAAAAGATTCAAGGAAAGAACGGATTGGGCTCTCGTGCAGGGCTCCGGCATCAATGCCTTTCCTGAAGGGACAGAGGCGGCCGCAACTTTCCGGTATTCCGATATACCGGGGTTCCCCGTTTCAACCGTTGCCGGTCACAAGGGCGAACTTGCTTTCGTAAAATTCAAGGATTCTTTCATAGCCGTGTTCAAGGGAAGAGTACATTACTATGAGGGCTATTCTTCCTGGGATACCGTTTTCCCTATGCGTTTGGCAAAAGAGCTCGGAGTGAGGAACGCGGTCCTGACCAACGCCGCCGGATCACTTGATAAAGATATCGCGCCCGGCGATCTTGCGGTGATTCGCGATACGATCAATTTTGCTCAGGTGAACCCCTTCATCGGAGTGATCCCGGAAGAAGGAGAGCGTTTCATAGATATGGGGAATGCCCTTTCACCTGATCTTATCGATACGGCAAAGACCGTATTCCAAAAACTCGGGTTGCCGTTTAAACAGGGTGTCTACGTGTATCTTACCGGCCCGTGTTATGAAACTAAGGCCGAGGTGAGAATGCTTTCGGGTATAGGCGGAAGCCTTGTGGGTATGTCCACTGTGCCTGAGATCATCTTCGCCAAACAGGCCGGTATAAGAACGTTTGCGTTGTCTTTATGCACGAATTTCGCCGCCGGAATGTCCGGCTCTTCTTTAAGTCATGAGGAAGTGATTGAAACAGGCAGAAAGGCACAGGGAGATCTTGTGCGTTTTTTCAGGGAATTCTTTGATGTTCTACTCTAAAGAAAACTGGAAAAAATACTATATCAACGAAAAGCTCTCCCAAACGCTTTCTCTGAATTACGCCACCGAAAGCGATATTGTGGATTATTACCTCAGAAGGGGAAAGGAGGGCTTTCTGCCATTTCTCGACAGGGACTTTCCGCTTTTTTTCGAATACCAGAGCGTTAAAAATATAAATAAAGCCGCGGTCTTTATAGACAATCATTTCTCGAATAATGAAAAGACCCTTGTCATCTACGATAAAGATCTAGACGGATACGGGGCGCAGAGAATATTCGAGATACTCAATGAGGAGTATTACCGCAACGGGAACGTTACCGCCAAGGAATTCTGGAACAATATCCCTATTTTTTCCGAGGATGACGCGAAGCAGGTCCTGAGCGAGGAGTATGAAACGGTCATCTTCCTTGACATGGGCCAGAATTCCACGGAAGGCCTGAGCTGTCTTGTAAGACAAGGGAAGAACGTTCTGGTCATAGACCATCATCTGCAGGATTTCTATGCCGTGCCGAAGGTTATCTACCTCACTCCTAATTTCTGCAAAGAGGGTTATCCCTCGGCGGCAGGACTCGTTTATCTTCTGCGCAGACAGGTCGAGCGGCGGCGTCTGGAGGACTTCAAAAAGACATATGTGATCCTGGACATAGAGACGACCGGGCTAGATCCTTCAAGCGACGACATCATCGAGATCGCCGCGGTGAAGATAGAGGGCGGGGAGATATGCCAGCGTTTTGAAGCGCTTTTAAAAACAGATAAGGAGCTTCCTAAGGAGATCAGCGCGATCACCGGGATCACGCGGCAGGCGATCGACGAAGAGGGAAAGAACCCGGAATCGATGATCAGACTTTTGCGGTATTTCATCGGCGAATCCGAAGTGGTTGCGCATAATCCGTCCTTCGACCTCAATTTTCTCAACGCACATTTCAAAAGATACAAGATCGTGCCGGTGGATCTAAATAGGGCCGTTGATACGGTAGAACTTTCCCGCAAGTTCGTAAAAGGACTGCTTTCGTATTCCCTCGAAAGCGTTGTGAAGAATCTTTTCCTTTACGAGGGGAAGTTCCACAGGGCTTTTCTTGATGTTGAAGCGACATACCGCCTCTTTTTGGAACTTTTGAAGAAAAAGAACAATATGCGCACATTCGTGCGGGACGAAGCCCTTCTCATCTATTATGTAACGACATTCTCAGACCGTATGATAATGGACGGCGTTAACTATTTCTTTCTGAAGAAGATCGATAATTTCATCTGTTTCCCTGATGTCGTGAAGGATACCAGCTATTCGGGCAATCTTATAAATACTTACTATATGTTCGACAAGCTCGTGGCCATCCTGAATTCCAAATACAGGGAGAATGAGACGGAACAGATCGATGCCTTTTTCCGCAGCAAGGAACTGAATATCTTCGCCAGAAGAGGAGAACCCGCGGCAGATTCCTCAAAGGTGCTCACCAATGCGCGTGAATTGAACCCGAATGGCAGGGTCAGGGTCTTTATCATCGAGAAGAAATTCCTCGACAGGAAGGGGGCTGTGGCGGCGCAACTTTCGAAGAACACGGAAGCGCCCTCGGTCATCCTGGTTCAGGACAGTCCTCTTTACGGTTCCGCCCGCTTCCTCGAATCCGATATTCTCAAGTTCTTCAAGCAGAACGAGGACCTCTTCATAACCTTTGGCGGGCACGGAAAGGCGGTTGGATTCACTATTGAGAATTTCAAGGTTCCCGAGTTCATAGAAAAATTCGAGATCTGGTTCAGCATCTATGACAAAAGCCATGAACCGCAGAACATCTACTTCGACGAAAAACTCCCTCTTGAAGAAGTATCGGAGAACATTAAAAGACTTGTGAAAATGTGCGGGCCTTACGGCGGTCCTTTCACTCCGCCCACTTACTATGATTTCCCCGTTCGGATCACCAATATAAGACGTTACGGCGGACAGGGGAAATCGCTTTTTCTGGAATTGGAGAAAGCGGGGGCCGTATTTTACGGGATCTCGCCGTTCAACGGCAAATACGGTCCGAAATTGAAAACGGACGGGATATATAAGATATTGTACACCCCCATGCTGAAAAAATATCAGGATAGGGATATCGTCCACATTTACGATCTGGCGGAAATATAAGAATTGAAGGATTTTTTTTATTCTCTTGAGAGCTTTAACGAATTCTTCCGGGTTTTCTGCAGAAAGGGAGGCCATACCTGCAAGATATCGTCCGACTTGAACGTCGTCAATCTTCTTTATTCATACCTTTCATTCCGGAAATCAGGATATAATACTTTCTTTTTCACATTCTCCCCTATAGACGCCGAACGGGCGGCCGCTTTCCTTGATTCCTGTTTTCCTCAAGAAAACGGGGTCATCCATGTATATCCCGATGAAGACGGGCCCGCCCTGGACAGGCTTTACGGAATCTATGCCGCCGGTGCGCCCTCTTTCATCATCGCTCCGTTCGAATTCGCTTTTTCATATATCCCTGATAAAAAGGAGCTTTTCAGCAATGTTCTTTCCCTGAAAAAGGGCGTGAGCACGGGAAGCGGGCTCGGTGATTTTCTTACCGAGAACGGATACATTAGAAATGCCGCCGTATGGGAACAGGGGGAGTTCTCTTCAAGGGGGGATATTACAGACATATTTCCTTTCGGCGCCGATTATCCCGTGAGGATCGAGCTCTTCGGGGATTCGATCGAGGCCATCTATACTTTTGATCCCGCCAAACAGGAAAAATTGGACGATATGGACGGACTTTTTCTTATGCCCCGGAGCAAACAGCTCAAAAGAACGAAAAGGCTGATGCAGATCGCGGGAAAGAACGACTGTATCGTTTTGAACAATATCGAACTCATCCTGGAGCGTATGAATTTTCTTTTCCGGCAGAAAGCGGTGGGACGCATCGAAGAACCTGTGGAGCAGTTCGAGACGATCACTGCAAAGAGGAATCTCATTAAGATCTACAAGGTTATGGCCTCCGCGGATTTCGAACTTGAGATCAGCTCTTTCGGGTTCACGAATTTTTCGAATAACATAGAACTCTTCGCCAGGAACTTCGAAAGCTGGATAGCGGATAATTACAGGATCGTCTTTTTCGTCAGGAACGACGAGCGAATAGCGGCGCTTGAAAAGATCCTTTTCGAGTTCGATTCTTTTCTGAAGCACCGGAAATCGGTCACCTTCCTGCGCGGCGATTTCGAGAAGGGCTTCATCCTCCTTAACGACAGGATCGTTGCTATTTCGGAAAGAGATATCCTCGAAATAAAAAAGAAAGGCATACTGGACAGCGGCATCAGGCAGAGCATAGACGAAGAACTGAAGAACATTTCACCCGGGGAATATGTCGTTCACGAAGATTACGGCATAGGCCGGTTCGCCGGCATCGTTACAAAAGGCATCGCGGGCTCTTTCGGAGATTTTTTCGCCGTAGAGTACAGGAATGCGGAAAAACTCCTCCTTCCAGTCGGACGCATCTATAAGATCCATAAGTATATATCGGGAGGCGTATCAAAACCCGAACTGGACACCCTGAGAGGGGATTCCTGGGATAAGAAAAAGAGATCTACTGTAAAAAGCCTTGAGAAGATGCTCGTGGAGGTCGCCCGTCTTTACGCCGAAAGAGAGATCATGAAAAGCTTCCCCTTTCCCGGGGATGACGAAATGCAGAAGGCCTTCGAGGACGATTTCGCGTTCGAAGAGACGGAAGACCAGAGAAAGGTCACCGAAGAGATCAAAAAAGATATGCGCTCCGAGAAACCGATGGACAGACTTCTTGTGGGAGATGTGGGGTTCGGCAAGACCGAGATCGCGATGCGCGCCGTATTCAAGGCGGTTTATCACGGAAAACAGGCTGCAGTGCTGGTCCCTACGACAGTACTCGCCGAACAGCATTTTATAACCTTCAAGGAACGCTTCGAGAGATACGGCATCATGACGGTTATGCTTTCCAGGATAACGCCGAAGGAAGAACTGAAGCGGATTATCGATGATATTTCAAAGGGCAGAGCGGGCATAGTGATCGGGACTCACAGGATATTTTCCAAGGACATTTCCTTCAAAGATCTCGGGCTTCTGGTGATCGACGAGGAACAGCGCTTCGGTGTGAAGGCAAAAGAGAGGATCAGGCTTGTAAAGAAGAACGTTCATACGCTGACGATGAGCGCCACCCCGATCCCGCGCACGCTCTATTTCTCTCTATCCCAGATCAGACCGCTTTCGCTGATCGAGACCGCACCCCCGGGCCGGATGCCGATAAAGACCTTTGTAAGTATATTCAATAAGGAAATGCTCCGGGCCGCGATACTCGAGGAGGTCAAGCGCGGAGGGCAGGTATTCTTCATCCATAACCGGATCGATGAACTTGAAGAGGTGGGTTCAATGCTCTCGGAAATGCTTCCCGGGATAAGGATCGCCTCCATGCACGGAAGGAAGGATCCGCGAGAGATCGAGGAGACGATGACCGGATTCCAGGAGGGCCTTTACGATATCCTGGTTTCAACCACGATCATAGAGATAGGGATCGATCTTCCGAACGTGAACACGATCATAATCAATAACGGTGAGAATTTCGGCCTGGCGCAGTTGTACCAGCTGCGGGGAAGGGTAGGCAGATCCTACCGGCAGGCTTATGCGTATATTTTTGTTTCCTCTCTGGATAAGATGAATCCCGATGCCGTAAAGAGGCTTTCAGCGATAAAGGAGCATCAGATGCTCGGTTCCGGGTACGAACTTGCCGTGAAGGATATGGAAATACGGGGGATCGGAGACCTTTTCGGAGCAAGACAATCCGGTAATATGTCCTGCATCGGCCTCGGTATGTACATGAAAATACTCAATACACTTGTGGAGAAGATCAAAAAGAACGAAAAAATGCTTGAGGAGATCGATGTGGATATCGGCATTATGCCATATATCCCGAAAGAGGTCGTCCGGTATGAGGCAGAAAGGCAGCGCATCTATCTTGATATAATAAATGCGGGGGACGAGGATAGTTTAAATTCAATAAGGGAGAGAATGTCCCGTGTTTATAGTCCGATGCCGGACGCCCTTATCACTCTTTTCGATTACCAGTGGATCAGAATAAAGGGGATCGGCGCGGGAATAAACAAGATCGTGCTGAAGAACAATGCGCTTTATTTCAGGTCCGAAAAGAACGCCGAGATCATCCATACCGTTCTGAAAAAGCAGTATCAGCTTGATATTTCGATCAAGGGGCCCGTTGTAAGCATGAGCATCACTGAAGAGAATATCATTGAGAAAGTAAAAAATATATTGAAAAATTTGCCTTTATGACATATAATTATAGTATGAATAAAATTCTTCTTCCGCTGGCCGTATTGTTGGTCATGGTGGCCTGTGCTCGACCCGGTAAAGGGAAGATCGATGCGAATGAAGAGGTCATTGCTTCCTTCGGGAACGAGAGGATCACGGCCTCAGAACTCGATGCCCTGCTTTTCGCTTTTCCCGATATCAAACAAAGAGTGCTCATGAACAGAAAAAATGCTGACCAGTTCCTCCGCAGCTATCTTGAGACCCTGGCGCTTTTCGCAAGCATCAGAAAGGAGCTTGAAGCACTGCCCGACCAGGATAAATACAGCTATTCGATGGAAAAATACAGCGAATTCGGGCTGAAGGGCCGCATGATCGAATTTTTCGTTGAACACATGCGCAATGAGAAGGATTCGGACCGTGATGCGCTTATGGAGTTTTACAAAAAGAACAAGTACCTTTTTGAGACAGTATCCTTTTACTCTATCTGCCTTCCCTATAAGAATGCGGCCGAAAAGCAGGCAAAGCAAGGTCTTGCGGAATTCATCATGAAGAGCATCCGGAACGGTGAACGCTTCGAAACGCTTTTTACAAAATACAATGAGCTCCAAAGCAATCTTCTTTTTTATGACGGCGTGAAAAAGGCCGATTTCGGTTTTATGAGGGACGATGAGGTCAAGGCCGGCACAGTGACCCTTTATGATTTTGAAAACCGCCTGTACATCATCTATCTCGCTTCTTATAAAGGCTTCGACGAGAACTACGACGCGATCCTCTATAAATATTCCCTTGAGCATTACAATGATGATCTGAAAGCCTTAAAGGAGAAGAAATTCAAAGATACGGAGTTCATATCCAATTCCTCCATTCTCTTCCGCAACAGAAAAGAGGTTTACCCGGAGGGGGGAACGCACCTCAAATGGAAAGAGTGAAACGGGCAGCGCTTTTCGGCATTCTCCTTTTTACCATATCCTGCAGTAAAACGAGGGATCCGCAGAAGAGTCTGGTCATTGCGAAAATAGACGGACGCAAGATATATGAAAGCGATCTTCTGGATTATTATTCGGACAGCGATCTCAAAACAGCGGCGCCGAATGTAAAAAGAAAGCTTTTACTCAACATGATAATGGATATTGTTGTATCCGATGAGATAAAGAACGTCAAGATCGATGACGAGGAATTCCGGGATATCATCAGTAATATTTCCGGAGGCAATTATTCCGAAGCCCTTCTTGAAACGGTGCGAAAGGTGATCATGCTTAAAAGATACCTCAAAGAAACATCGGATATACGCGTTTCAGATGAGGAGATCGCCGACTACTACAAAAAGAACGAGAGTGGTTTCATTACCAAGGAAGCGGTTCTGGTGTATCAGCTTTTCTTCAAAGACCGCGCAACGGCCGAGAAAGTAATAAGGTCCATCAAAGGGGATGTTAATAGATTCAAAGAACTATCCCTTGTGCATAACGAGGAACCTTATAAATCTAAAAACGGGCTTCTCGGATGGGTTGAACACGGAGACCTGCCGTTCGAGCTTGAAGAGGCTGTTTTTTCCGTTAAGGAAGGCCAGTTCACAAAACTCGTCCCGAGCGAGTACGGATTCCACTATTTCTATATCGAGAAAAAAATAGGAAGTTCCGCAAAGACCCTTGAGGAGGCCAGCGACAATATCCGCCGCGAGCTGTTCGAGGAGAAGCTGAATGAACGGTACGATGCGCTTGTGAAAAAACTTCTTGAAACAAAGCATATTTCGATCAATGAGGTTTATATCTACAGATGAAATTGGCCGCGAAATGCCTTATTGCCGACTTCCCGCATAAATGTAAATACTGCTCTTTTGTGCCTTCTCTTAAGAACGATTATCAGAAAAGACTGCTTATTCCGTTCTGCTTCAAGGAGTATTCGTATTCCAGCGATGAGATGTTCCTTTTCAATGAGGAGATCGTCGGCGGCGACGGGAATGATGTTCTTTCGGGGAAGGCCAGGGTGCTCTTCGAGAACGGGATCGATGTTTCTTCAATGATAAAGGACGGTTTGCAGAAGATCATCCGTCTTATGGATTCCATGGAAGTTTACGATATCATTCTTCCTGCGAATAATACTCTTTGCGGCACAACTTTCATAGCGGATGGCACTTTTTCCGGCGGATATATCCGCGGTGACAGCATTATGACCGCGTACTTAAAAAAATATAGGAGCTGACATATGTTGAAAAAGCGATTGATGACCCTGATCGCCATAATATTGTTGATACCGGGCATATCCCGGGCCAGGGAGTTCTCTATCGGAGGAAAAGGGCAGATCATGCCCGCTGTCGCCGATGTTGACTATGATGAGATCCCCGAGATCATTATCGTCAAGGAGAACGGTGAGGTTTATATTATCAATTCCGAGAACCTGGACACATACTCGTCCTTCTACTATTCGAACTGGACGCGGCAGAAAGATGTTTTTCTGAATTCAAAGGATGACAGGATATTCGGAGTGAGGATCCCCTTCAAGGGGGAGACCGGTGTGATCTCCGCATTCGTCTTTGACGTGAACGAAGACGGCATCGATGATATTATTCTCGGGTTTAAAAGCGGAAGGATCATTGCATTGAATTATTACGGGGTTTCTCAGAGCATCGCGAAGGGAGAGGATCCCGTCATCGCCACACACATCATCTGGGAGAACAGACTTGAGGCGGACGAGATCACGGGAGGATTCTCGCTTTTCCAAAGCGGCTCGATTTATCATCTTGCCGTAGGGTCAAAAACGGAGTATCTCTATTTCATTAATCTGAAGACAGGTATTTTTTCGGGGAAAGTGGACCTTTTCAAGTTCAGCACCGTGCCGGACAGGATGGCCGTTGAATGCGCGCCTCTCATCATCGATGTGAACGGGGACAGGGTGATGGACATTGTTGCCGCCAGCAACAGCGGATCCGTAACGGCTCTGGACGGCAGAACGAAAACAAAAATATGGACCTATACAAAGAAAAATTCTCCTATTCTATTCTCGCCGACATATTTTACCGACCTTTCCGGCCGCAAAATGCTCATCCTTCCATTCAAGGAATACAGGATCGCTGCCGTGGCGGCTGAAACGGGCAAGGAATTATGGACCCTTAATACAGGCGCTCCGATACTGAGTTCGGTAATAGCCGCGGATATAGACAAAGATTCGGAACTTGATGCCGTATTCGCTTCCAGCGACGGGAAACTCTATTGTGTGGATGCCGGTAACGGGGCCATCAAGTGGACATACGATACGATCAAGGTCCATGCACCCGTTGTGGTTTTTGACTTCAACAAGGATATGTTCCCCGATATCATCCTTTCGAACGAGAACGGGATCATGGAAGTGATCAATTCCAAGACCAGGACCCTTCTGCCCAAGTATAAATTCGTCACAAAAGGCGTGCAGACGATCAAAACGCAACCGATCCTCGGGGATTTGAACCGTGACGGAATTCTTGATATCGGCGTAAGTTCCAGCGACGGGATGTTCTATTTCTTTTCTGATCCCGAGAATTATGAGATCGAGGAAGGGCAGCTTCTTAACGTGGCCGAGAAGGGCGATGTTTTCCATACGGGGAATATCCGCGAGAATTCAAAGAACAATGCGAAGATAAACTCGTATCTTCTGAATGCACGGAAAAAACGGTTTTACAAAGAAGCTCAGGATTTTCTCAATACCGAGAACATAACGAACGCGGCCGTATATTTTAAAAAAGTTATAAATATTGATCCCGAATACGAGGATGCCGCGGCGCAGTTCGGCAAGATCAAGGATAAATTTCTCTCCTATGAATACACTGCCTATGTAGATGCGTTGAAGAACGATGACTTGAAGAAGGCGATCAAGATCTTGACCGAGGTAGAAAACACGTCCGCCGACTTTGATAAGATCCCCGAGATGAAAACCATGCTCGAGAAGAAAAAGGAGGATTTTAAGAAGGCCGATGAGATCTTCGCTGAAGGCAAGAAAGAGATAGAAAAGGGACAGATCGTATCCGGATATGAAAAGGTGGAAAAGGCCAAAGCGCTCAACACGACGAACAGAGCGTACGATAAATTGCTTGAGGAATATCAGTACCAGATGACCCTTTACAGGGCTCTTGTAAGCGCCGTCACCGCCAAGAACTGGAAGGCCGCGCAGGATAATTTCAAGAAATTGACCGCCAAGGACCCGGATTTTCCCGGCATCGCAACTTATAAGAACCAGATCTTCATAAATAAAAACCTGCCTCTTTTTATAATCGGCGCTGTACTGCTTGTTGCTGCATCCATAGGGATCACGATCGCGATAAAGAAAAAGAAAAAACTTACCGAAGAGATGCTAAAACAGAAAGTGATCGAAAGCAAGGTCGAGATAGCATCCGATACTCACTTCGAGGAATCTGCAGAAACGGAAGAGGGGGCCGCAGGCTACGGCGGCGGGCTCAGTGTGGACCATCTTGATGCGCATGGAATAGATCTTGCCGCACCCGGGCAGCAGGAAGTTCCCGCAAGCGAGCCGGACAGTTATGTTGAAACGAGCCAGGCGGATGAAGGCGGCATAGAACTTGGCGGGATCGATCTCGGGGTCGATCAGCCGGAAAGCGGCGGGCTTCCCGGGATGGCCGAAGAAGGGCTCTCTTCCGATATGGAAGAGCATTGGGGTTCCGAAAGCGGGTTGGGCGAATCCGGCAGCGATATGGAAACGGAAAACCTTGAGGTTCGGATCAACATGGCGAAACAGATGTATGAAAATGAGAACTTCGAAGAGGCAAAGGAGGAGTTTGAAAAACTTTCCGAAAAGGAATCCCCGTTCAGGTTCCGGGTGCTGGCATACCTGGGGTTCTGTTATTACGCATTGGGCAATACAGACCTCTCCATGGAGGTGATCAAAAAGATCCCTTACCAGAAAGAAGAGATCCCCGTAGAGGAGAGAAAGGAGATCCTTAACATCCTTGCAGACGGTTTTCTCAAGAATGGTCTGGGTAAACCGGCAATGGGGGTTTTGAAGAAAGTGCTCGAGCTCGCGGATGGGGCGGATAAGAAGAATATCCTCTACAAGATCGGGTCTTTGAACGTGGAGATGGGAAATAAATCCGAGGCGGTAAAGTATTTCAAGGAACTTTTCCTTATTGATCCGAATTACAAGGATGTGAGTGAAAAACTGGATGAACTCGGATTTTCGTAATCATTACCTCATTAAATGCGCTTATGACGGTTCGGATTTCTACGGATGGGCGATACAGAACGATAAAAGGACCGTGCAGGGAGAGTTCAAGAAGGCCTTAGATTCCATCTTCGGGGAATACGAATGGTCCGTTGCCGGAAGGACCGACCGCGGCGTTCATGCCAAGGGGCAGGCTGTGGCGCTTTCCATCGGCTATCCATTCGCAGCTGATAAAGTAAAGGAGATGGTCACAAGAAGGCTTCCCCCGTCCATCCTGGTCGGGACCGTCCGCAAACGTTCCAGGAAACTTGACGCAAGGAGGGAGGCAGCGTCGAGAACTTACAAGTATTTTATGAAGGATATAAGCATGTTCTCCCCGTTTGAACGCAATTACTGCGTTTTCGAGGACCTGTCCTCGGTGAACTGGGAGACGGTTAAGCATGGAATGTCGCTTTTTATCGGGGAGCATGATTTCCGCAATTTCTGCAAGGAGGACGATTCAATAAGATCCTATGTGCGCATAGTATTGTCGTTCGACCTTAAGCTGCGAGACAGAGCGGCCGTGTTCACGATAGAGGCGAATGCCTTTCTTTACAATATGGTGCGGAAGATAATCGGCGCCCTTCTTCTTGCAGGGCGCGGAGCGATAGAACTTGATACACTGAAGACGATGCTCGACTCTTCGGAAAACAAGCGTTATCTTATAAAAAAAGCACCACCCAACGGTCTTTATTTATGGAAAGTGACTTTTTAAAAAAACTTGCCCGAGCAGTACTGAAGAACGAGAGGGCGGCGGCAACAACGCTTTATGCCCTGATCGTCCTGACGGGTATCCTTTTTATAATCTCCGGATCGCTCGTCATGATACCCGGAATGATCTTATGCATTGTCGCGTTCTTCCTGTTCCACCTGTTCCGTTTCAAGCACAAGCGCATCGAGAATAAGTATAATGATCTCATGGAGGAGATCGAGGGTTTCATCAGTGATCTTGAGGCGGGTGCCTTGAAAAACGATTACCGTCACCTTTCCGGTGTTTCGGCAAAGATCATGGAACTTTCCGCACAGCTTGACGGAGTACAGCGGGATTGCGATTCAAGAAGCGAAAGGATCCTTTCCCATATCAGGAACTTCTCGAAGAATATTTCAGACAAGATACAATTCATGTCGAGAGAAGAAATGGCCTTTGACTTCGAGGAGGATTTCTCTGTTGCGGAGATCGAGGAAATAGAGCTGCTTTCCGAAACCAATCTCGCGCTCATAGAGGAGAAGGTCTCGACCCTGACCGAATCGTTCAACGATAATTATAACCATTTTGCAAAGATAACGGATTTCATTTCCACCTTGTTCGAGAAAATACTGAATATCGGACAGATCAATCAGATCTTTTTCACTTTGTTCGATAATATCAAGCTCGTTTTCATCAATATACAACTGGAAGCCATAAAAAAGGGAAGATCGGCAGAGGAGTTCATGGTCATTGCGGAAGAGCTGAAGAATATTCAGGAATCGGGAATAAAGAATATCCAGAATCTTAAAGGCGTCACGGAATTTGTGGGCGGAATGCAGGAGATGAACAAAGTGACAGGGGAATTGAAGATCTCTTATGAGAATCTTCTTCAGATGATCAATTCCTTTAATGTCGATATCGGCGAGCTTCGCGCAAAAGTAGGGGAAAGCGAGGAGGGGAACCGGGAGCTGATAAAGAAATATAACGGGCTGAAAAATGCCATCTCTGAGATCCGGGAGAAGTGGGTCCGCAATCTTGGAAAGATGAAGGAATGCAGGGAATATGCCGTTCAGTACGTGAACAGGGCGAATACGCTCGTTTCCGAGGCCGGCCGGATAAACAATGAGATACTGAGATTATATGAGCTTATAAGGAGTACGGAATGAAAAAGTTCTTTTTAACCGTTCTGCTCTGCACAGCGATCCTGTCATACGGCAAACAGCAGATCGTATTCTGGCATGTGTTCGCTGAACCGCTCCGGGGAGGCCTGGAGAAGCTTGTTGCCGAGTATAATGCTTCCCAGAAAGAGACGGAGATCAAGCTTCTCAGCGTTGACGGCTACGATGAGCTGTTTAAGAAGATCAAGGGACTTTTCATTTATAAAGCCGCACTGCCCGATATCTTTCTCGGTTACTCATCCTGGCTTTCTCAGATCCCCGTAGACAGATTAATGGTCTGCGGAGATATACTTTCGAAGGATATTTCGGGAAGAATGAACGAACAGCTTCTCATCGATGCTCAATACGCCGGAAAGCAGTACGGTCTTCCTTTCAATAAGAGCATACTCATGATGTACGCTAATGAAGATATTCTGAAAAAGGCCGGTATCGATCTCGGAACGGCAAGGGCGGAAGACCTTTATTCCATACTTGAACAGATCCGGAAGAAAACTGGAAAGACCCCGCTCGCGTATAATGGAGGGGTGTGGTTCTTTCAGAATATGCTGGCCAATATGGGGGGGCGGGACCCTTGCGATTTTAAAAGCGAGGCGGGCGTGAAGGTCCTTGACTGGATAAGGACCGGTTTTAAAAAGAAGCTCATATATATAAGAAGCGGATTTTCCTTTCAGGACCTCTGGACATCTCAGGAAGCGGCTATCGTGTTCAGTTCGATCGTTTCTCTCCAGTATATGAAGGATAAGATATCATTTTCGTACAAAAGATACAATTTCCTGAAAAGCGATGACGGCATCACAAGGTCCGTGCTGGCCGGTTCCAATCTATATGTCTCAAAGGACGCGGCAAAAATAAAATATATTTCCGATTTTGTAAACTGGCTGTACTCCAAGGGAAAATTGGAAGAATGGATCTATGCCAATGATTACCTTCCTCTCTCTCCGGAAGATAAGGGCGGAGACATTTATAAGGACCTTAATCTTCTATCCGAACCGAATGACGATAATTGGTTCATCTTGAGGCAGAAATATTCGAATGTGATCAAAAGTTCCATAGCAACAGGTGAATCCTCAAAAGCGCTTCTTGATGCCATTGATTAACCATGCCGGGAAGACCGGCATTTATCTGGCACTTTTTGCTCTTTATTTCTTCTCATTCCCGAACGAGATCATAAAGGAACCCCTTTTTTTTCAGGGGTTTTTTCCTTTCGTTTACTATTATATCCTATTCAGGAACCTTGAAAAGATAAGGAAACTCCCCTTTTTTATTTTGCATACCGCATTGAATTTTTGTCTTCTTTCATGGCTCGTGCATACCATACATCAATTCGGCGAAATGTCCATGTTCCTGTCCCTGGGAGGCGTATTCCTTATCTCTCTCTACCTTTCCGTCTATCCGCTTCTCTTTTTGGACGCGGCGCAAAGGATAAAGCGGTATCCGTTCCTCTTTCCCGTAATATTCACGGTGCTTGAACTCATCCGCGGCTCTTTGTTCACCGGCTTTGCTTTCAATACGCTCGGATATTCGCTTTACAAACTACGGCTTTTGATCCTGCCGGCCAGGTTCTATACTGTTTACGGTGTCGGATTTTTCGTAGTATTGTGTGCGGCTCTCCTTTCCATTAGAAGCCGGAAGAGTTTGATCGCCCTTCTTTTCATGGCAGCTGTTTATTTTATTCCGCTTTTAAAACCGGTTCCGGTGAAACCTCCCGGGATCAGGATAGCGCTTCTTCAAACCTCTTTCGAACCGGAGGATAAACGGAAGGACCTGTACGGCGTTTTCTATGATTATCATCTTATCCCGACGATGAATTTTCTTGACGGCGGCCATGCGCCCGATCTGATCGTATGGTCCGAAACCGCCATGCCGGATGTCTTTTCGGTGATGTCGTCACAGACTCAGCTTCTGGCTTCGATGTGCAGGCGTTTTGATACTTCGCTCATCAGCGGATGCAGCCTGATAAGGGACGGTAAAGCTTATAATGCCGCTTTCATGATGGAGACCGGCGGCGAGATCGAAGATTTCTATGCGAAGATGCATCTGGTGCCGTTCGGAGAATTTTTCCCGTTCAAAGAACTACCCTTTTTCAAAAATATTTACGGACATTTCCTTGATTTTGAAAGGGGGAAGGACCTGCAGCTTTTTGAAGCGGACGGGGTTCGAGTGTTCACTCCCATTTGCTATGAGATCGCGTTCGGGAGCATCGTAAGAAAAGCGGTGCGGGCGGGCGCAGAGATCATAGTGAATATATCGAATGACGGGTGGTACGGATACAGTTCAGGCCCGGTTGCCGAAATACCGTTCTGTATTTTTCGGGCCATTGAATCGGGAAAATGGGTAATGAGGGCCATTAATCGTGGATGGGGGCTTGTCGTTGCGCCTGACGGCAGGATCATCTGCAAGAACAAGCCCACGGGATGGGGCTTCATTCTTGTAAATGAAGCAGGTCAAGCAGATTTTTATAGATCAAGAGAGAAGTGAGCGTCCCCACGCCGTTCTTGACCGGCGTCAGCGTTATATCGGAATCCTCAATATCCCCGGTATCAACATCTCCCGTAAATCCCGTTTCAGTTTTATTTATACCCACATCGATAACAAGCTGACCCGGAGAGAAATGACCGCGTTTGAAAAATCCCGGGCGGCCTATCGCACATATAACGCAATCGGCAGCTTTCGTCAGCGACGCGATATCCGCTGTTTTCGAGTGGCATATCGTCACCGTTGCATTGATCGAAAGAAGGAGCGGGACGAGCGGTTTCCCTACGCGCACGGAGCGGCCGCAGATCACCGCGTGCTTCCCGGACATATCGCCTCCGAAGAATTCAGAGGCGATAAGAAAAACGCTTTTTGCCGTGGCCGGAGCGATATCGGTAAAACCCCAGAACAGCGAACCGGCAAGCCTGTATCCGGAACAGTCCGCGTCCTTGTTCAAAGGCATCCCGGAGGAGACATGCCTGAAATCCAGGTCGGCGGGGTAAGGTGAAAGTGCAATCGCTGAAACCGAGGGGTCCCGGTCAATCTTTTTGATAACGGAATCGAAGCCCGCTTTTCCGGAATACCTTTCTATCTTCGCGGGAATACCTAATTTTTTTCCCTTTTTTACGAGTGAATCCGCATAGTATTCAGCATCCGGGCTTTCCGTACCGAGCAGGATCAGAAGAGAGACCGGCTTCGCGGCCGAGGTTGCCATTCTTCCGATCTCTGCGGTCAGGTTGTCTTTAAGTTTTGATATATCGTATGTTTTCATGTTTTAAACGAGTATTTTCAAAGCCTTATCCAGTAAAGTCATTTTAAATCCCGATGTCGAGAAAAGGTCTCCGTCCTTCTGAAAATAGAGTTGTTCCGCGCCCTTGTATTCAACTACCCTGCACGAATATATATGCACATGTTTATTGTGAATATGTGTCCCGAAATAGATCGTGGGAAATATTGTGATGAGTTCGAGTTTAGGAGCTCCGCTTACAAGGACGATCTCCATTTTACCGTCGTCCAGCTCGGAGTTTGGAGAGACCTTCATCTTATTCCCGAAATATTTTCCGTTGGAAAATAAAATAAGTGACACATCCTGATACTGCTTTCTGCTGCCGTCAACGGTGAGTTCGATATCGAAGGGTTTGTGTTTGAGCACCGATTTGTAGAAGCCGCCGAGGTAATTCCGCTCTTTTTTGATAAGCATGATCACTTCGCTGTCAATGCCCGTTCCCATCGAATTAAGAAAAAAACTGTCATTGACCTTTATCACATCGATGGGCCTTTCTTTTTTCAGATGCATGCTTCTGAGGATCGCGAACGGCGTGCCTCTGAACTTGAGCGTTCGGGCAAAATCGTTCCCTGAGCCCATCGGGATGATTCCGAGAGCCGATTCGCCGCCGATAATGCCGTGCAGTATCTCGTTGAGCGTACCGTCACCCCCTACAGAGACGATCTTGCCTATACCGCTTTTCATCGCCTTATAAGCTATCTCCGCGGCATGGAAAACCCCTTTTGTTATCTCTATGTTCGCTTCATCGCGGAACTGGTATTTGATGATATGGAGCACCCTGTTGAGATTGGACTTTATCTTCAGGAGTTTGGCGTTCGGATTGATGATGAATTTCATTTCAAGAGACCGGCAACATCCTGAGGCAGGGCCGCGACGGGAATACCCATTCCCAAGAGCGCTTCTATCTTGGCCTGAGCGGTGTCGGAACTGCCGGAGATGATCGCGCCCGCATGTCCCATCTTCTTACCGGCAGGTGCCGATTTTCCTGCAATGAAGGCACAGGCCGGTTTTTTCAATTCTTCTTTAATGAATTGAGCCGCTTCAATCTCGTCATTGCCGCCTATCTCTCCGATGATCACGACCGAATCCGTTTTTTTATCGTTTTTGAATTTTTCAAGAAGGTCTAAAAACCTGCTGCCGATTATCGGGTCTCCGCCGATACCTATAACCGTGGACTGACCGATGCCTTTTTCTGTAAGGGCATAAACAACCTCATAGGTCAGAGTACCGCTTCTGGAGATGACGCCCACATTCCCCTTTTTGAAGATACTGCCGGGAAGGATGCCTATCTTCGCCTCCCCCGGAGTTATGATGCCGGGACAGTTCGGGCCTATTATAGTAATGCCGCGGCCTTTGATGTGATTTTTTACTTTCATCATCTCAAGAGTGGGGATGCCTTCGGTTATAACGGTTATCAGTTTTATCCCGGCTTCCACTGATTCCCAAAGAGCATCTACGGCGAAGGCGGGGGGAACGAATATGCATGCGGCATCAGGCTTCATCTCCATCGCATCCGATACCGTATCGAATACCGGAACTCCGTTCATCTTTTGTCCGCCCTTTCCCGGTGTTACGCCTGCGATCACCTTTGTGCCGTACTCCATCATCATCTTTGTATGGAAGGAACCGTCTCTTCCCGTTATCCCCTGCACGAGCACCCTTGTTTTCTTATCCAGCAATATGCTCATTTCACACCCCCGCATTTTTCAACGGCCATTTTCACCGCCTCCTGCATGGAAGATGTCGCGGGGAGTTTCAGTCCTTTAAGTATCTCAACTCCTTCACTTTGATTCGTACCTGTAAGCCGGATCACGATAGGAAGGCTTATCGGGCTTTTTAAAAGGGCTTCTTTAATGCCTTTCGCCACATCGTCGCAGCGTGTTATACCTCCGAATATATTGAAAAGGATCGCCTTCACCCTTGGATTTCTCGTGATGATCTTAAGGGCATTGACCACCTTATCGGGATTTGAGGAGCCCCCGATATCGAGGAAGTTCGCAGGATCGCCGCCGAAATGCTTGATCATGTCCATCGTGGCCATTGCCAGGCCGGCACCGTTCACGATACATCCGATATCGCCGTCCAGCGCGACAAAGCTGAGATTAGCGTTCTTGGCATCGATCTCATCGCGGTTCTTATCGTCCTGATTTGCGAACCGCTCCATCTCCTTGAGGAAGGGAAAACCGTTATCATCGATAACGGTCTTGGAATCGAGCGCAAGAACCCTCTTTCCCGAAGTTATGATGAGCGGGTTTATCTCTACTAGGGAAAGATACAGTTCATTGAACATTTCGTACATTTTCCCGGCGATATGCTTCATCTGGTATATCACGCTCTGGTCGCTGATCTCGAGATGCCTGAAAAGTTTAAGGAAATGGTGGGATCTTAGGCCGATGAGCGGATCGATGTCCATCTTGAGAACGGCTGCGGCATCCTTTTTCGCGACTTCTTCGATATCCATTCCGCCCTGTCCGCAAGCGATTAGCGTTATCTTCTCCGTTGCCCTGTTGGTGAGGATGGACATATATATCTCTTTATCAATGTTAACGCCTTCTTCGATAAGCACCTTCTCAACGGCAAAACCTTTTATCCGCAGAGAGAACACGTCGTCAACCGCGCGATCCAGTTCCGCCTCGTTTTTTACGACCTTTATTCCGCCGGACTTCCCCCGGCCGCCGGTCAGAACCTGGGCTTTTACAACAACAGGGAAGCCTGCCTGCAGTGCATAGCCGACAGCATCGCTTCTGTTCACGGCCAATTTCCCTTTAGGGATCGGGATCCGGTATTGAGCGAACAGCTCCTTGCCCTGATATTCGTACAGGTTCATATCGAGCTCCTATCTTAAATATTTTAAAATGATCACTTTGTTTTTCATTTTCAGGACCTCTTCAGCGGATAAAGATATTTCGGACATTTCCTCCTTATCGCCGTACAAGGCAATGAATTTTTCCGGCCCGGTGATCGGGAAATCCACCTTATCGGTCTTGAAATGCATTGGAACAATGATATTGGGAGCGATTCCGTCAAGGATCTCACCGGCCTTTTGATGATCTATTGTAAAATGGCCGCCCACCGGGATCAGGACGATATTCGCGCCCTTCAAGGCGTTCATGATCTTCTCGTCAGGCATGCATCCCTGGTCCCCCAGATGCACAAGAACAAGTCCCGAAGCGAATCTGATCTTCGTGATCAGATTCGCCCCGCGCTCCTTGCCGCGCTTTTCATCATGGAATGACGCGTACATCGTTATGCTATTGTCCCCTTCTCTGTATTCCCCTTCTTTATCGATTATCCGCGGTGTATTTTTCGCTCCGGCCGCATGGTTATGATCCGCATGAGAATGAGAGACCGTGACAATATCGGCTTCGGCATCAACGGGAGCATACCGCAGTGAATTCCCGAAAGCGCCGGGTTCATACGGGTCCGTGATCACGGTTATCCCGTCATTGATGAGAAAACAGGAATGCCCGAGCCATTTAATGTTCATTACACCCTCCTTCATTGTTTGTTCAACGGACAGGCCTCCTGCAGCGGAGCTCTCCGGCGCCGGGAGCGGTCTTTTCCGTCCGTTCCCCGCGCCGCCGCATGTCAGAAGGACCGCGGCCAGCATCAAGACTCCTGCCCTGAGAAGCGCTTTATCCGTTCTTTCTTTTCCAGTCATAAGGGATCTCTGACGTATCCCACGCCAGCCTGTATTCGTCGGGCTGATCCCGGTTATAAGGTTCCGTGACGATATTGAGCACGATGCTTTCATGTTCGGATACGCACATGAACCCGTGGTATACGTGAGCGGGTATTTTTATCAAAATGGGATTTTTCTCCCCTGCGTAGAACTCGTTCGTTTCCCCTTTCGTTTTTGATCCGGAACGGCTGTCATAGAGGACTATCTTCATCATTCCCGATATCACCGCCATGTAGTCGTCCTGTTTTTTATGGTAATGCCAGGCCTTGACAATATCGGGATACGCCGATGTGACATATGCCTGTCCGAACGCGGAAAAGATCCCGTCGTCACGCCTCAGCACTTCCAGCAGATTTCCCCTTTCATCACAGCGCCATTTCAGGGCTTTGATCTCAACACCTTCGATCATAATATCACTCCCCCAGTACGATCCGTGAATTATCCCCCACCATGAACGAATTGTTCTTGGGTTTTTCGGATACGGCAAGTATGCTAACGTTCTTTCCGATCAGAGAATCGGTAAGCCTTTTTTTTATATCCTTTATTTCGGCGGCCTCGAGCACGATGGAATTCTCCACTTCGCAATGCGATAAAGTCACGCCGTTCGCGATGGCGGAATAAGGGCCGATATAGGCACTGTTTATCTTCACATCATCCCCGATCACGAGAGGTCCCCTCAGAACAGAATTGCGGATCACGCATTTCTTTCCGATCTTCGTTCGCCCTTCGATTCTTGAAGCGGTAACCTTCGTTGTTCGCGGAATGTCTCCGGCATTCTCTGCATCCAGGATTATCCTGTTGGCCTCGAGTAGATCCTCAAGTTTCCCGGTATCTTTCCACCAGCCGTCCACGAAAGAGTGCCCGAGATTATATCCGTTCTCGAGAAGACCTTGAATAGCCTCTGTGATCTCATATTCGCCCCTTTTTGACGGTTTCAATTTTCTGATTATGTCATGGATCCTGCCATTGAAAATATATACTCCGCATAAGGCCCATTTAGAAGGCGGGTCTTTCGGTTTTTCTACAAGACGGACGATACGGTTCTTTTTGAATTCCACAACGCCGAACAGCCGCGGGTCCTCAACCTTCGTGAGCAGGATCTTTCCGTCTAGCTTTTTTTCCTCGAACTCGCGGATGAAACCCTTAAGGTCATGATTGAGCAGATTATCTCCGAGATAAAGTATGAACGGCGATCTTCCGAGGAATTTTGCTGCACAGAGGACGGCATGTGCGATCCCGAGAGGTTCGGGCTGTCTTATAAATTTGATCCTGGCCTTTCCCCACTTTGCAGCGGCTACGGTCGACCGTATCTCATCAATGCTGTCTCCTGCCACAATGCCGATCTCGTTGACGCCCGAAGCGATCAGTTTTTCGATGCCGTAGAACAGGATCGGTTTATTCGCGACCGGGATAAGCTGTTTCGAGGATGTATATGTGAGCGGTCTTAATCGCGTTCCCTTGCCGCCGCTTAATATGAGGCCCTTCATGCCGAGATCAGAAAGTCTGTCCGCCTTTGACCCGGAGGGTGAACTCGCCGAAGACCGCAGATGCCTTTATGATAAGGTGGGGCGCCTTTTCATCCATATCCGGCGATCTGTAGTTATGAGCGCCGAAGGCCACATTGTTCCCGTCGGGAATATTAGCGCTTCCGAATGCCGCGGAGGTCTCGAGGACATATGGCATGCCTTCCGGGATGGTCAGTTCTCCGGAACCGAAAACCACATTCACTTCCACAAATGTGTTCTTTTCTATTTTGTCGATCTGGGAGATATCGATCTTCCCGCTTCCAAAAAGGACATTATATCTGTACGGACCGGCGGGATCCACGATATACTTTTCCTCGAACATGACCGAATTCTTGTTCTTTTTTATAAATGAGGTGCCTACGAGCAATTTTATCCCGAGATAGATGATGAGAAGCGCCAGAATGATCCTGAACATGGGTATCTTCACGCCGAAGATAACATTCAGTATGATCCCTACTCCGAGAAGGATCAGTATCAGCCCCCAGAACAGCCCGCTGCAGATGAATCCGCATTTCATATTACTCCTCCTTTTTAAGATCAATGCCCTGCTCTTATGAGCAGGATATATGTCCGCCTTATTATACAACAAATATTGGACTTCGGCAAAAACATGCTGTAACCCGGCCTGAAAGCCGGCGGAACAATTACTGCCGGCGGCCGGCGATTTCTCCGCCGCTGTCCTTTAAATGAACGTTCAGGCTCTTGAACGGTATCTCGATGCCTTTTTCGTCGAACCTCAATTTGGCTTCTTCATTGAGGGCGTACAGAACATCCCAATAATTCTCTTTTTTCACCCAGACCTTCATGACGAGGTCCACGGAACTCTCACCGAGCTTGCTTACCGCAACTACAGGGGCGGGATCCTTTAATATATCGGTATGGGATGCGATCAGATCGCCCAGTACATCCTTGGCCAATTTAAGGTCTGCGTCATACGCTATTCCCACAACAAGGTCCAGTCTTCTTGTATCCATCGCCGAATAATTTATTATATGCGAAGAGATCACGCTATTGTTCGGTATCGATATCTTTTTATTGTCGAAAGAAAGAAGCACGGTATGGAAAATATCCACCTCTTTAACGCTTCCGTCAACACCCGCCACCGATATATAATCTCCAACATCGTACGCCTTGAAGAAGATCAGCATGATGCCGGCCGCAAGGTTCGCAAGGGAGTCCTTGAAGGCAAATGCGATGGCAACACCTGCGGATCCCAGGATGGCAATGAATGATGTGGTCGGGATCCCCAGCTTTCCCAGCGCCATCAGGACCACCATCACTATGATAAGGTAGTGTATCACGTCGGCAAGGAAGCGTGTGACCGTAGCTCTAAGTTGGATCTTTGAGGAGGCTTTTAAGAAAACCCTTTTTATCCCTCCTGCGAAGAGGAGACCGACAGTGAAAATGATGACCGCATATATGATGTTCGGCCCGTATTTCTTTATGAATTCGATCAGGATATCAAGAAGGTCTTTGATCATATCGCGCTTGGCAGAATGAATCCGGCTTCATTGCCGTCGCTGCTGTACCGGAGGGATCCCATTTGGACGAATTTGATCTCGCCTTCCCGGCCGGTTTCAAGGTCCGTTACGACGGTTAATTCCTTTTTCAGGAAATCCGCCTTTTCAACCGAACCCACCGCGATCGCAAAGCCGTCGGCATCGGCAAGGCCGACAAATGTTTTCTCGAGGTATGAGGGCCGGCAGTATCTTGCCCTGTATGAAGCGGCGATCTCGCCGGCCTTGGCAGGAGTTGTATCTTCCTTGAAAATAATGACATGCCCTTCCCAGGCCGGGAGTTTTTCGGCATACAGGATCTCGTTTTCCTTTGTTTCGAGCGGCTTGCCCGAGCCGAGGAATACCCTTTCGAACTTAAAGCCCGAGAACGGGAGCGCGATCTTGCGCGAGCCGGCAAAACATCTTCTCGAGATCTTTTCCCTGAGTTCTTTTCTTACCGTTTGCGAGGTCGGGGTGGCCTTTCTCGAGACGCTCAATCTTACGATCTTTTCATCCGGCATATGTGCCGTAAGATGTTCAAGTTCGCTGTCCCTTTGCATCAGTATCGCAAGATCGGGGTCCACTATTTCGAGTTTTGCCTTTTTTAAACATCTTGCCCCGTCGCCGTGTGTCCAGCCGGTGGTATTGACGATGAAACAATCGGTATGTTTTTCGGCATACGCCGCGATCTTTGCAATGCCGGCCAAAAATACGGTGAAAAGACCGCCCGGCGAATGGTTCCCGATAAAATACTGTTTTTGAACCGGTACGTCCGGGAGAGCGAAATAGTGTTTATCGAATATCCCGAACCCTATCGTTCCGGGAGCGCCGATATCGGATTGCCCCGTATCGCTGTCTATGATGCCTGTTCTTTTGTTCATGGCGGTGAGGCGGTTGGCAAGGAATATAGAGAAGAAGGATTTTCCCGTATCCACCTCGCCGAGTATAACGACTCTTTTGATGTTTTCTTTCGCTATCCGTTCGGCAATGGCATACCAATTCTCCGGGATCGTATTATGGTCTAATTTCTCGAATTTTTCGTTGGAAGGAACGAGTTCCCCGGCCTCTTTGCATATAAACGGCATCTGTTTACCTTCGGGGATATTTATTTCTCCGGACTTGAAGATCGCGCCGATGAGTTCGAAGGATCCGCTCTTGATTTCAACTTTTATCTCGCCTTTTGCAAGATAGATATCTCCTTTGTTGATCTTCATCTTTCCTTCACCTCGTAAACGAGAGTAGGCCAGATCTCTTCAAGCGTTGAGGCATTTATCTTGACCGTCTTTATTATCATATTTTTCCCGATCTTTTTTCCGCTCACGGATACGCTGTCCCCTGAGACCTTTTCAGCAACGCCGTATATCTCTTCCTCTTCAAGAACAAAAAGGTATTTTTGAGCCTGCTCAATTTCTTCCGGCTTTATTTCCTTCGTTACCGAACCAAGACACATTGCAACGATCCCCGGAAGGATCGGCACCCTTTTTCTCAGCAATGAGGCCTCTCTGATGACATCGGCAATGAATTCCATGTTTCTGTATCTGACGAACAGGGAATCGATATAATCAAGTATGCCTACGAATTCATTCTCCCAGTAACTCATATCACACTCCGTATTTTGCTTTATCGAAACCGGACAGCATCTCTTTCGCCATTGAAAGGAACTCATTAAGCGCGTTCACATATGAATAATCCGCGATCTTGACATTGCACTCTGCCGCCTTGGGATGTCCTCCGCCGGAAATGAATTGTTTTTTATCGTCCGTAACGGTGGATCTCAGTTTTTCCGCCAGCGTGCCGCACAGTTTTCCCGAGTGGACAACACCGCCGGTGGCGCGCACGGAAAAATGGACGCCGTATCCGATCTTAGCGGCCATGATCAGGATGGCATCTCCCCCTTCGGCAAGATCGAACAGCGCGACCGAACCCAGCATCGGCATGAGGTTCATCTCTATGCCGGCATAGAGGAACACCCGCGTATCCTCGATCCGGCCCGCTTCCACTGCCGTGGAAAGGAGATCGAGCCCTCTCAGCCAGTCGTCCTCGAAGCATTTAAGTATCTTCATCGCATGGTCTTTGTGGCCTTTTATATTAAGAAGGTCTTTCTCGCTTTTGAATTTTTTCAGCGGTTGCTTCGCCTTTCTGAGCCCGATAAGCATTTCGAAGGCCAAGCGGGGCTGGAAAATATCCTTGAGCGACGGGTCCTTGTCATTGTAGAAGAACTGGAAGGCGCCGCCGGAGATCGCGTGAAGGTCGTGGGTATACCTTGAAAGAAGCGTGCTGTGTTCTTTCTGTGACGCTTCGAACATCGTCGGGGGAAGGTCCGTCCTTTTTTTCACATATTCCGGATGGTTCGCGGCAAACTCGTCATATAGCGGCCTCACATAATCGGAAACGCTGTCTATGGCCGGGTCTATCGCCCAGTCGCCTTTAAGCCCCGCCATGGCATAAAAGTCGAGGATATCATCCCTCAGGCCCATCGCAGTTGCGATATTGTGGCAGATATATGAGGCCGAACAGTATGAATTGGGTTTTAGGGAGGGATTATACCACATCACCTTCTCCGGGACAGCCGGGGTGAAGTGGTGGTCGATGGTTAAAAATTTCACCTTCTCCGAAAAATATTTGTCATATTCCGACAGTGTTCCCTTGTCCGTTATTATTATCGCTTCATAATTGCCTTCCGGGATATCCTCTTTCCTCAGCGCAAAAGCGGAGGGGAACTCGAGACGGTAATCGATCTTAAGATATTCGAATAGCTCGCTCATTATTGCGGCCGAGGAGATCCCGTCGGGATCGTCATGCGAAAAATACAGTATTTTCTTACCCGCAAGGGACACGAGAAATTCGGTGATCTTCTTAAAATTCTCATCATTGCTCAAATTCGCGATGAATTCTTTATAGCTCATAGACACCTCTTTATTCCTAAACTATATATTATACGGGATTTGAAAAATATTGCAAATAAGCTGCGGACGGCGGCTCTGCTTTCCAATATTCATTCTCCATTCTTTTTTACCCGTTAGCCCCCGGGGATCTGACTGCTATTTTTTATTTTCTTATTCCTTGTCCATTCTTCATTTTTCATTCTTCATTTCGCCGCGCCTTTTCCCACTGTTCTTTTCTTATCTCTATCAGAATGCCTTTTTCGCTTCTTTCCACTTCCCTGAAGCCGTATTTTAAAAGCATCCGGAGGCCGGCGGGATTCCCTGCCCACAGGAGGTCCCGCATTACTTGTCCTTGGCGCTTTTCGAAAAAATATTTCAGCATGAGCTCTACGCTCTCTCTTCCGTATCCCCTGCCCCTGTATGCATATCTTATCTTTACATTGAACATGGCCGCGCCCGTTTTACTGTTGAGATCGTGAAAACTCACTTCTCCCACGCAAGCCCCGCTGCCGTTCTCGTAGATCAGAAAATAGGCGTTTCTGTCCTTACCCGCCACGAACATTTTATCATACCAGATTTTATAGCGGCCGTGGTTTATAGGATATGTTCCGCCCACATCACGCATGGTCTCTTCGTCCTCCCAGATGTTTTTAACGTGAAGGTAGCCGTTCTCATCGGGTTCGGCAAGCTCAATGAGTTTCCCCTTTAATCTCAGCATTTCCTATTCGCTCCTTTTTTTTGCTTTAATCCCGATCATTTCGATATCGGGAAAATTCTTTTTCACCGCCGAGATGCCTGAAATGAATGCCGATGTTGACAGTATATCGGACATCAGAGGTTCATCGCAGATGACGGTAACAGCCCTGTAAAAAGCGGCGGGATAACCGGTCGCAGGGTCGAAGATATGGCAGTATCTTCTGCCGTTCATCTCAAAATACCTTTCATAATCCCCGGATGTTGCAACGCATTTGTTCCTGATCGTAATTATTTTCCCGTATTCCCCGGCAGCAGAGTCGGGATCCTGTATCCCGATCTTGAAATTCCTTTCCCCTCGGCCCATGACATTGCCTCCGAAATTGAGAAGATAGGTCTTCACCCCCCTTTCCTCGAGATATTTCCCTGCAAGTTCCAGAAGAAATCCTTTTCCGCAACCGCCAAGGTCAACAATACAGTCCGAGATGCGGAGTTCATTCTCTTTCAAGGTGATATTGCCGCGGCCGACGACTTTCTCGAGTTCCTCTTTCGCAGGCACCCTGTAATTCCTGTCGGTGAATCCCCAGATATCGCAAAGGCGGCCGGAAAGCATATTGAAACCGGGGGCTTGTTTTTCTATATCGAGAACGCGCGCGATCAGATCCGTATACCATTCAGGCGCTTGTACGGATCCGGTTTCATTTAATCTTCCGGTAAGCGAGGCCGGCGCATGCCTGTCTATTTCGAATGCGTATTTTTCCAGATACGCTTCAAGTTCAGAAAGAAGGTTCTCCCGGCATTTTTCATATACCTTGACCGTAAAATATGAATCCGCCATGAAAAAACCGTGTTCCGTAACAGGCTCCTTTTTGCATGACAGCATAGAAATAAGGAGAAGGAATATGAATCCTTTAGTCAAGCAGCCCGAAGATCTGTTCACGGAGGAACTCCATGGTCTTTCTTACTGTTTCTTCTCCGAAATCGAATTTTATGCCGGCAGCTTCATATATCTCGGGAATGGGTTTCGAATATGAGAGAGAGAGGGCTTTTTTATATTTGGCAAGGCCGATGACGGGGTCATTGCTGTAATTGCGCCATACCTGAAGCGCTCCCAGCTGGGCAATACCGTACTCAATGTAGTAGAATGGGGCGTCAAAGATATGAAGCTGCTTATGCCACATCGTCCTTTCGAACTCCTCTGTTCCGGAAACATCGATATTCCCCCCGAACTCCTTTCTTATACCGAGCCATTTATCCTCTCTTCCGGCCGGGCCGGCATGAGGATTTGTGTATACCCATTGCTGGAATGAATCAATGGACGACATCCAGGGGAAAAACTTGACAATACCCTCAAGCTCCCCGAATACTGCGAGTTTGAGGCATTCCGGATCTTTATAAAAAACATCGAGGTTCTTGAGATTTAGAAGCTCCATTGACATCGAGGCAAGCTCGGCAACCTCGGACGGAAGTTCAAGATAACGGTACAGGTCCTCGTTCTTACCGAGGAAAGTATGGGCGGCATGTCCGGACTCGTGAAGAAGCGTGAAAAGATCATTATTGAGTCCGACGGCATTCATGAAAATGAACGGCATTTTCGTCCGGGGCAGGGGATAATTATATCCTCCTGGAGCTTTGCCGGAACGCGAATCGAGATCGAACATGTCATTTTTTTTCATTACCCTTATATTATCCGCGAAGGCGGGATCGAGACGCGACAGGATCGCCTCTGTTTTTTCAAGAAATTCCTCGCTGTCCTTGAAGGGCCTCAGTTCTTTGTCTGAGAGAAAATCCACCTCTGTATCCCATGGCCTGACCTCGTCCAGGTCAAGACGTTCCTTTCTGATATTGAGAATTTCATTCCAGAAAGGTACTATGATCATTTTTACGGATTCGTGAAATTCCACGCAGTCCGCCGGAGTATAATCGAAGCGTTTGAGTTCCTTATGCTTGAAGTCCCTGAAGTTCTCGAACCCGGCATTCAATGCCATTCTGTGTCTGACGGAAACAAGTTTATCGAACACTCCATTCAATTCCCCGGCTTTTTCGCGGCGGGCCCGGTTCAAGGCCATATACGCTTCCCTGCGGACCTCTCTGTTTTTATCTTTGAAGAATATTGCCATCTTTTGAGGAGTATAGCTGTTCCCCCGGAATTCTACGGATATCGAACCGGAAATCTTGAAATATTCATGCCCTAATTTATCCGCTTCTACAAAAAGAGGAAGGTTCTTCTCGCTGAATATCTCGGAATCGTTTTTTAATATGCGGAGGAGATTTGCATATCTGTTCCCCGGCAGGGCGGCGGCGAATTCACTCTCGATGATCTTCTTTAATATCTCGAAAGCGTATTTTTTTGACGGAGATACAACGGTCTCATTGAATTTTTCGTATTCGTCACCGTACTCCTTATTCCCTGTATATCTCGTCATTTTTATATAGGCGCGTGCAAGCTCCTCGGAGATGATCACGGCAAGTTCCGAATCATCTTTTATCAATTCTTCAAGATCGGATAGGGAATCGATGTTCCTTCCGAGCAGTTCTTCGGATACGTTTTTTACTTCTTCCCAATTAAAAGGATCGAATTTCCCGAGACTCATTTTTTACCTCCCCTTGTCTTTTTAATCTTGGAAAGGATGAATGGTTTTCCGGGTGTGCATTTTTTCAGGTTCATAGCGGCATCGTTCACGGCGGGGCCGATGATATCCGTAAAATTCATTGCCGGGTGACCAAGTTTCACCACAACCGCAGGACCGGTGGACATTGATATCTTAAATCCCGTCTCTATCCCGTTCAATGTGAACCGGCAATTGAGGATCATTTCTTCAGCTGCGGTCAGGGCATTTTTCTCGTCCTGGAAATAGAAAAGAACGCTGTCGCCGATATATTTCACTATCTTGCCCTTATGCCCGAGGATGATCCCGCCGGCTTTTTTAAATACCTTGTTCAGGAAAGATGCCTGGGCTGATGCATTCAGCTTGCCTGCTGCCTCCATGTATCTGTCAAGATCTGCAAAGCATGCCGTGATCGTTTTCTCTTTCATAAGCACCTCTTTTGATATCTTGTTTTTTTCTATATATATTCTAAGATAAAAGCCGACCTCTATTTGATGATCATGAACTTCCCGGTCAGTTCC
>CALMGJ010000027.1 GCA_937863565.1 uncultured bacterium
GCAGGCTACCGGGTGTTCCATGTTATGAATATTACCGACATAGACGATAAGATCATAAAAAGGTCCCTCGAATCCGGAACGGATTTCAGGGAGTTCACAAAAAAGTTCGAAGAGAGGTTTCTGAAGGATTTCAAGGCAGTGAAATGCACCATGCCGGATATGCTTCCGCATGCCGTAACCGAGATCCCGGCTATGATCCCGATCATTGAAAAACTGATAAACCGCGGCTATGCATATGAGAAGGACGGCTCGGTATATTTCGACATTTCCAAATTCCGGGGATACGGACGGCTCTCCAAACTCGACCGGCGCGAGATAAGATCCGGAGCGAGGGTGGATGTGGACAGTTACGAAAAGGACGACCCCACGGATTTTGCCCTCTGGAAAAGGTCCCGCGAAGGGGAGCCTGCCTTCGATTCGCCTTTCGGCGCAGGCCGCCCCGGCTGGCATATAGAATGCACGGCCATGGGATACCGGTACCTCGGAGAGAGCTTCGACATCCATACGGGCGGCGTGGATCTCATCTTCCCTCACCATGAGAACGAGATCGCGCAAAGCGAAGCCTTCTGCGGGCATAAAACCGTCAACTACTGGGTACATACGGAACACCTTTTCGCGGACGGGAAAAAAATGTCCAAATCACTGGGGAATTTTTACACTTTGGGTGACCTGCTTGCAAAGGGATTCTCACCGCAAGCAGTAAGATATTGTTTCATATCCGCGCATTACAGAACGCAGATCAATTTCACCGTTGAAGGCCTCTCGGCCGCGGCGAACACCGTATCGAACGTGAACAATTTCCTAAAGCGTGCAATGAGCGAAAAAGGCGGCGGTACGGATATCGCGTATGAAGTGATTGAAATGAAGAACGCTTTCTTCAACGCCCTTTTTAATGATATCAATATTTCTGCCGCTCTTGCAGCGATGTCCGAGATCATCATTGCGGCAAATAAAACAGGACTTGGCAACCTAAGCAGGAACACTCTTGATGCCGTTATCGATGCTTTCAGGGAATTCAACGGCGTCCTGGACGTTTTTGAATTCGAGGAAAAGATCCCCTCCGAGATCCTCGCCCTCGCCGAAAAAAGATGGGAAGCGAAGATGAAGAAGGATTTTACTGCTGCCGATGCCCTGCGGAAGGAGTTGGCCGGAAAGGGCTACACCGTCGAAGACAAGGCGGACGGATTCTATTTAAGAAGGTCGTCTTGACATTGGCCGTTATAGTGGTCGCTTCAATATTCGCCGCCGCGGCTTTCTGGGGCTTCTTCATCGAACGCCACCGTCTCATTGAAAAGACATACTACATAGACGGTCTTCCCGAAGAGATCATACTTATCGCCGATCTTCATTTAAGGTGCGAACTGAAACTTTTCGAAAAGGTGGCGGAAGCGATCATGAAAAACCCCGCCGGGATTCTGATATCGGCCGGAGACACTTTCGAGACGATAAAGGATTACAGGATCCTGAAAGCGTTCGCAGGCAAAGCGTGTTATTTCGTTCTGGGGAACAATGATTACGGGAACATCAATTCTTACGGGAGAGAGATGAAGATAAAGGCGCTTCTTAAGAAGTATGGAGTGAAAGTCCTGCAGAACGGGAGCGTTTCGGAAGACTCTCTTACCGTGATCGGCGTAGATGATCCTCATAAAAAGAAACAGAATATTGAAAAAGCATTCAGGGATATTCCTGAGGGGACTTTCAGACTTGCAGTCGTTCATTCACCCGAGGCGAACATGGAGATCCTGAAGATGTCCCCGGACCTCGTTTTCTACGGCCACACCCACGGCGGTCAGATCCGTGTTCCGTTCATCGGTTCCATTTTCGATAATACCGAGAAATGCCTTAAAACACCGCTCGGAGTTCATCGCATAGGGAATACCGTTTTCGTGCATTCATCGGGGATCGGCACTACACTTTTCCCTCTGAGGTTCCTGAATCCTCCTGAAATCATCTATCTGAAACCTTCTAAAAAAGAGATTCCTGGATCGTAGGATTATTCTTGAGTATCCCAAGCGAATTGCCGAGCTGGAGCGCGTTCTTCACGGCCTTTGCCTGATAATGATTGTTAAAAAAAATGTAGACCTCGGCTCCCGGCTTGTCTTTAACGGATTTTTCGATCCTGTCCTTGATGCCCCGGATCTCCTCTTCCGAATAATAATAATCATACCTCTCGTGAGGTTCCCGGTAATTCCACCATTTCTCTGCAGCTCTACCATGCATCCGGAAATAGATCATGTCGGATGTGACCAGCTCGAGAGGGGGGAACAATTCATCGACGGGGGGAATATCCACATTAACGACGGATACGCTTTTCTCTGAACAGTATTTGAGAACAAGCTCATTGTTCCACGAATGATGCCTGAACTCGACAGCCTGTTTAACCGGAAGATGCGTGACCAGTTTATCCAGATACTTCATACTGTCCTTATTGTATTTGAAAGAGAACGGGAATTGAAGCAGTATGCCTCCGTAATAGGGGGTCTTCACCATCTGTTTAAGGGAAGCATTGAAGGCGCGTATATCGTCGTTCACGGTCCTGTCTTGGACATGAGTTATATTCTGGTTGACCTTAATGAAGAACTTGAAATTCGGAGGAACACGGGCTGTCATCTTCATGAAAAAGTCGGGAGGAAATATCCTGTAGAACGTTGAATTGATCTCTACGCTATTGAAATATTTAGCGTAATAGGAAAGGAAATCAGCGTTCCCGGCCGGATAGAAAGTATGGACCCATGAATCGTAATGATAACCGGAAGTGCCGAGATAAAAAGTCATTTAATGTCAGTAGCTTTTATTTATCTCCCTTCTCAAAAAGAGTTTTAACCTGCGCGAGACTGCCGAGTATTCCGGACGATTCATAAGGCACGATCATCTTAGTGGCCTGCCCGTCTGCCATCTTCTGAAGCGTTTCAAGGTATTTGATCGCTATCAGGTCATTTGTGGGATTGCCTTCATGTATGGCCTTGAAAACGGCTATCAAAGCTTCCGCCTCGCCTGTGGCCAGTGCGACCTTCTCATATTTATGGGCGTCCGCTACTTTCTTGATCGCTTCGGCCTGACCTTCCGAAGAAAGGATGGCGGCCTTCTTCTCGCCTTCCGCCTTTTCGATAGCGGACTGTCTCTGACCTTCGGCGTCGAGTATCATCGCTCTTTTCAGCCTTTCCGCTTTCATCTGTCTGTGCATCGCTTCTGTGACGTCTGCCGGCGGCTCTATTCTCTGGATCTCGACCCTGTTGACCCTTACGCCCCAGACATCGGTAGCCTCATCGAGTATCTTCCTCAATTCGGAGTTTATTCGCTCCCTTGAAGTAAGAGTCTCGTCAAGTGCGAGCATACCGATGAGGTTCCTCAAGTTTGTCTGCGCGAGCTTCGTTATGGCGAAATTGTAATTCTGGATATTGTAAACGGCCTTGAAAGGATCTGTCACCTGATGATAAATAACGGCGTCCACCGTGACCACGACATTGTCTTTCGTGATAACATCTTGTGGAGGAACATCGACCACTTTCTCGCGGATATCTGCGACGATCACCCTGTCGAAAAAGGGAATAATGATATTAATGCCTGCGTTAAGTATGCGCTGGAACCTGCCAAGCCTTTCGAGCACGCCCTTTTCGGTGGGGCGGATCTTCTTAATGGCATTGCCGAAGAAGATAAGCGCAAAAACAAAAATAATGATGTAAACGATGGGCGGTAGCATATCACACCTCCTTCTTTATTTTAAGATGAGTGCCGGAGAGTTCGGTTGAAACGATCTTGTCTCCGATCTGGAATGTGTCCCCGTCCTTCTCGGGAAGGCATCTCCAGGTCTCCGTTTGAAATTTGGCCATATAAGCGCCATCCAGCACTTCAATGATGATGCCGTTGCGGCCCACCATCTGCTCGCCGGCCACTTTTACGTTCTCGCCTTTGGAAATTTTATTCGCGAATCTCCGGGAGAAGAACGCAAGGATCGAGGAAGAGATCACGAAAATGGCCCATTGCCAGACTGCCGAAGTAACGCCCAGTTTGAGGGCTACGAAAGCCAGGGCGGCGCCGATACCGAACCAGAAAACAAAAAATCCGGCGGTAAAGATCTCCAGCACGAAAAAAAATACTGCCAATATGATCCAGAACAGCCAAGGCATATTACCCTCCTGTATACCATACTTTATTGAAATTATAAACTTTTTTGCGGAAAAGTCAATACTTTGCGTTAAAATGAATTGCAAACGCTCTTTGAAAGACATATAATATTATATGGGAAAAAAGGAAGCCGGCTTTACAGCGCTGTTCATTTCTGCGCTTCGTATGAGAAGTGAAGTGCTGAATCTGATCGGCAGGAACCGGGAAGCTCTTGCAAGTATAAAGGACGCTCTATTTCAGGCTTCGCAGATCGAAGATGCGCTTTCTCTCGGAGAATGCCTAATAATGGAAAGCAATATATACGGATCCCTCGGCGACAGAAGCGCAATGAAAAACGCTGCCGAAAAAGGCTTGGCCGCTTTCGCCAAGGCCGGGGATGAGAATGGCAAAGCGCGTTGCCTCAATAATCTCGGTTATATAGCGGGTGCCTCGGGTGACTGGAAGGCGGCTATATCACTGTATTCAGAGGCTTTGCGCCTCAAGTCCTACGAGGGAGATCTTTACGGCCAGGCGGTGACATTGAACAATATGGGGAAGCAGTATTCCCTGCTTCAAGAGAAGGAAAAGGCGATGGAGCATTATCAAAGGTCGCTGGACATACTGAAAAAAATAAATTCCCTGAATGGGCAGGCCGCCTGTCTCAACAATATAGGAAATCTCCACAGTTCTTCGGGCCGGCTTGAGGATGCGCTCGAATGCTTTCGTGAAGCATATGGTATAAGAAAGATCTCCGGCGATGTGCAGGGGCAATCGACCGCATTGAATAATATCGGGAGCATATATCAGAAAAAGAGTATGCCCTCAAAGGCTATCATCTATCTTAGAAAGGCGTGCATTCTCAGCAGGAGTATAGGCGATCTTCTTGCGGAAGCCAATGCGGTGAACAATATAGGCGCCATACACAGGGCCGATAAAAAATGGAGATCCGCGCTCGAACACTTCAAAAGGGCATTTGATATCTGCAGAAAGATCGGAGAGGCATACGGGGCCGTGTTCAGCGGAGTAAATGCCGGTTCCGCGCTCTTTGCGATGGGAGAGGGGGAGAAGGCAGAGGAATATTTTACCGACGCTCTTGAAATAGCTAGAAAGACCGGCAATCCACGTTTGGAAAAGGACTGCCTTGCCGTGATAGATAAGATAAAGAAATAAAGCCGGTTCCCGATATTGGATCCCCTTTTGGATATATGGCGTTCCGCCTGCGTTTTACAAAGAAAAAGATTGATAAATCCCAGCAAAAAACATAAAATAGAACATGAAAAGATCGATGTTGGCCTTTTTTCTTCTCCCTATTATCATTTTCGCCTCCATACCTCCGGGATATTACGATACCGCTACCGGAACGGGAGAGGCATTAAAAACCCAACTTTACAATATCATCAAGGGCCACACATCGAAATCATACGATTATCTGTGGACGGCATTCCAGACAACGGATAAAAAATCCAACGGCAAGGTCTGGGACATGTACTCCGATGTCCCCGGCGGAACCCCGCCTTACGAGTACACGTTCGTTACGGATCAGTGCGGGAACTACGGCGGAGAAGGAGAGTGCTACAACAGGGAGCATTCTTTCCCGAAGAGCTGGTTCAATGATGCTTCACCGATGTATACGGACCTCTTCCATCTATATCCTACCGACGGATACGTGAACGGTCAGCGCAGCAATTACCCCTTCGGTGACGTCGGAAGCGCCTACTGGACATCACAGAACGGTTCCAAGGTAGGCACATGCTCCGATCCGGGATATTCCGGAACGGTCTTCGAACCGCGGGACGATTTCAAGGGTGATTTCGCGAGGACATATTTCTATATGGCGACAAGATACGAAAATGTGATCGCATCTTGGGAAACATATGACAGCAACGGTGACGCCGTTCTCGACGGCACCTCATATCCTTGTTTTGAACAATGGGCGATCGATATGCTCCTGGCCTGGCACACGGCTGACCCCGTAAGTGCAAAGGAGACGGCCCGCAATGATGCCGTGCACCTGATACAGGGGAACCGCAATCCATATATCGATCATCCCGAATGGGTTCAAGCCGTATGGGGCACTCCCGAAGAGGACACGGCCCCGCCTTCCTTTGCGGGTCTCAAGAGCATTACGGGGAATTCCGCGGCCGCTACGATCACCCTGGCCTGGGACGCGGGAAGCGACGCCTCCCTGCCTCTTACATATCTGATATTCAGATCGGGCACGAGCATGAGCTATAATTTTTCTTCCCCGTATGCCACGACCCAGAACCTTTTTTATTCGAACAGCTCGCTTCTTCCGGACACGACATATTACTATATAGTCAGAGCCAGAGATGCTTCAGTGAACCTCAATACCGATACAAATACTAAGGAATTTTCTCTTTATCTCGAAGAGCCTCCGCCGGATAATGAACCCCCGGTCTTTGCCGGGATAAAATCTATAACGGGCGACAATGCTTTAAAAGAGATAACGGTCTTTTGGGATTCCGCTGCCGATGCCTCCGCTCCGGTGACGTACCTCGTATTCAGGTCCACCGCCAGCATGGCATATGATTTTCTTTCCGCGTTCACTGAAACGCAGGCATTGTCCTATACGGATACCGTGCTTACGGAAGGAGTCACTTATTATTATATCGTGCGTGCAAGGGATTCATCTTTTGCCCAGAACACCGACTCCAATAATGTTGAGTTCTACTTTCATATCATACAGCCGGCCACGGAATTCGCTGATGCGAATATCCTTCTGTATCCCAATCCCTATACATATGCTTTCGATTACCTCTATTTAGGCACGCCTGTCGAACTTGATTCCGCCGTACTTTATTCTGCGGACGGATTGAAAACGGCCAAGCTGGACCTTTCAATCCGGGATGAAGTCTTGAAGACTTATTCCGTTGATCTTCCCAAGATCAAAAGCGGAGTGTATTTCCTCGTTTTAAGTTCGGGTAAAGAAGCGAGGATATTCAAACTCTGCGTGATCCGGTAAAAAAACTGTTTTACGGCCTTTGTTCAGAGATCAGAGATTTACATTATAATCCTTGGGGAACTCGATCACATATTCATTCTTGAATTTGACCTCGGCTTTGCCTTTGATATCTATCGTCCACTTCACTATGCCGGTCTTATCATCCTTCTCAAATCCTTCGGGAATCAGTTTTATATCGTTCACTTTGATCTTCGAATCGTTCGAGACGGGTATCCTGTCGATCACGACGATCTTGTAAGCGTCCGAGGTCAGGTTCTTCGCGGAGAGCGAATATTCGAATTCGTATTTTTTATTACCCCCGAGAATACCGGGCGCGATATATTTCCTCTTTTCGAGCTTGAAATCGACCTTCACATAGTTGACCGGCCCGAGATCAAGCGTATATTCCTCACCGGGCAGCACCTGCGATATCTCGAAATCGCCGATGAAGCTTGTTCCGTAGAATACGGATACTTTTCCCGGAAGGATCGGAGCCTTGCCTTCGTTCTTTGTTTTTATCTGGGCATAGACCTTCTTCTCCATTCTCGGTACGGCGGTGAAGATATTCTCTCCTTTCACTTCCTGCGTGATCAGATAGATCGTGCGCTCCTCATTACCGGAAGGAACCGTGGCGGCCATTTTTGCTCTATATTCCACTGAATAAGCGTTCTCTTCGACCTCGGCCGGAGGTTCGTAATCATATGCCGTGGGAGCTTCGTCCAATGCTCCGGCTTTCAATTCCTCCTTCGCCATCGAAGGCGCCAAAGCCCTTTTCGCCATCTTGGGTTTGGGCTGATAGGAATAATTATACAGGTAATACGGTGCGAGTATCGGCGCCTTCACGCCGAATCTGGGCACCGATGTGGAAAGGGTAAGATTAACATCGTTCCAGTTCTCTCCGGTGTTCTGTGAGACCGAAGCATAGTATTCCATATTGATCTTTGCCTTGTCCTCGGTGAGGTATACCCTGTAAGTCGGGCTCCAGTAAGCATTGTAAGCGATGTACTTAACGGAGAAGGAATAGGTCCTGGCCGAATCCGATCTTCCTTTGATGTAGATCCTTCTCTCCTCCTTCCCGCGGCTCGTGATCTCGGAGAGGAGCTTGTTCTGATAATCGATATCTTCACGGAGTTTCCCGATCTTTATCTGGTTGTCGTACATCACATCCATCGTTTTCGCCAGTTCTCTCGTAATAAAAGAAAGCGTCTTGCCGAGCGCTTCGATATTGAGGACGGACTGCGAGAACTGCTTCTGCGTATCGCTCTCGACCTTCGCTTTGATAGATTTCAGTGTATCGATCTGGTTTTGAAGCGCCGTGTTCTGATTGTTCAGCGATTGGACCTGCCTTTGAAGTTCGGCTATCTTCCTTTTGATCTCGTCCGCATTGCGGTTCGTCTCCTCCTTCAGATAGATCGTCTTATAAACGATATTGGCAAGTTTGATACCTGTGCCTTCCACATCGACATTTATGGAATTCTGGTCTATTGAAGAAGGAAGCGCTCCGATATAGATCTCGAAAACGCCCTGCTCCAGGGCCACGGTGCCGTTCCTCTCAACGAGCGCGCGGTCATTATAGACGGTAACGCTCCCGATCTTCGAAGGAAGTTCCTTGAGCGCGCTCAAAGGCATAAAAACGCAAAGCAGTGCGATAACGATGAATTTTCTCATTCGAACTCTCCCGGATATTCCTCGCGGAGCATCCTTAAATACTTTTTCTTCTGGGCGATCCCCCTGAAAAGATCGTATAAACCGAAAATGACCGCACCCCAGAAGAGGTAGTATGTTCCCCCTCCGGAGTTAGAAGCTGCAGCGGAATAAGAGACTACGGTGGCCACGATGCCTCCCACCGTCCAGAGTATGCCTCCCGTGATGAGCTTTTTCCCGCCCTTCAGCATCTCCAGCTTGTATTCTTTCGTCTCTTTGTAGGCTATTATCGACTTTTCGGTCTCTTCCACATAGCGCATCGCCTCGTCGATCTCCACCTTGGTCTTCTTCGCGACATATTTCGCTATCGATTCCTTCTTCACCTTCTTCTCGAGCTGATAAGTTACATAGGTCAGAAGCTCCTGCGCCGCGCGCTGTTCCTTCTCCGCTTGATCCATATTTCCTCCTTATATTTTTCGCGCTTTAAGCGTGAACATGAGGGGAACATATCCCGATGTCCCGCTCTTAAAATGCCAGAAACCGTCTTTTCCCTTCTTCATTCCCTTGAAGCGTTTGAAAAAAAGAAAAGGGTATTCCTCGAACCGCTCTATCCTGAGATCCGCTCCGATAAGCGAATTCACGATATCGCCGGCCGTCCACTGCCACTCGTATGAGGGCGATCTCACACGGTAGGACGGATCTGAATAATCCGCATCCCAATCATCAAAGCGGAGCGGTCCCGGCTTGAAATAATCGTATTCGACCCTGATGCCTTTACCTCCGCTCTCGAAAATGCATGAGAAAGGATGCCCCTCCATGATATAGAACATTCCTCCCTTTTCAAGGTAACGGCTTATGATCCTTCCCCATTCTTTAATATCCTTGAGCCAGCACAGTACGCCCTGGCCCGTATAAACGATATCGTATCCGGCTTTGAGCTTTCCTTCAAGACGGTAAATATCGGAACAGATGAAGCGCGCGTCAAGCCCCGATCTTTTTTTCAGCTTTTCCGCGAATTCTATGGACCGGGGTGAAATGTCGATCCCCGTGACATCGGCTCCGAGCCGCGCTAGCGAAAGCGTGTCCAGGCCGATATGGCACTGAAGATGAAGCACCTTTTTTCCCTTTATGCTCCCCAGATCCTTCATCTGGATAGCGTCAAGGGAAGAATGCCCGGAAAGGAATCCCTTGATATCGTATGAACGGAAATGAACGGGTGCGAGTTCATCCCACAGTTCCCTGTTATTTAAAGTATATCTGTCCGCTTCTCTGTCCATATACGGATTTTACCAGAAACGGATAATAAAAACAAGAATTTCCGGCGATCATTTCGCTTCCTTCAATTGCATTGCCTTCGAGACTAGCGCCTTGAGTTCGATGACCTTCCCGTCATTTTCGTAGGAGCGGATCCGGAGAAGTTCGTCGAGGACATCCTTGAAATTCCCGTCCTTTGCCCAATACGATTCCTTGAGGAGTTCGGCGAATTCGGCTACGCAGGCGGCCAGCCTGAGCGGGTCCGGAGCCTGAGAGAAATCCCGTTTAACAGTCTCCGCTTTTATCTGTATGTTCTCTTCTTCGACGATATCATTGTCTTTTTTATACCTTATATTGAAGGTCCCGAGCCTGTCCCCGGATGGCTTATCCCAGAGTTTGATCTCGTAAAGAGCGGTCACAGAATGTCCGGACCCTACCTCGCCGCCGTCGACTTTGTCGTTGCGGAAGTCCTCGTCGGCAACATCGCGGTTCTCATAGCCCAGAAGACGGTAACTCCTTACGGCCGCCGGATCGAATTCGATCTGGATCTTCACATCCTTTGCGATGACCTGGAGCGTTCCGGTGAGATTTTCAACGAATATCCTTCTGGCTTCGAGAATATCGTCAACATAAGCATAGTGCCCGTTACCTTTGTCCCCGAGTTTCTCCATCAGTACATCATTGTAATTCTCCATACCGAATCCGATCGCGGAAAGTGTGATGCCCTTGTCCTTGTGCTCTTCGATCGTTTTAAGTATGCCTTCCGCTCCCGTCTCTCCGACATTAGCAACGCCGTCAGAGCAGAGGATGATGCGGTTTATGGCCCCGGTTTTGAAGGCCTTGCCCGCAAGCTCATATCCGAGTTTCAGCCCTTCCTCGGCATAAGTAGAACCTTCTGCGGAAAGCTGTTTGATCGCTTCCTTGATCTTTCCCTTTTCTTTGATGCCTTTATGCTCCATAAGCACTTTCCCGCGGCTTCCGTAGATCACTATGCCAACGGAATCGCTTTCCTTCAGCTCTTCCAGAAGAAGTTCCAAGGATCCCTTAACGAGCTCCAGCCGGTCCTCCCTGTCCATCGAACCGGAAACGTCGATCACGAAAGTAAGGACCGCAGGCTTCCGGTCCTTCGGTTCGATCTTCATCCCTTTCAAGCCGAACCTCAGAAGATGGCAGTTCTTTCCGAATCTCGATCCGCATCCGTCGATGAAAACGCTGAACTCTTTTTGCGACGGCGCTATATATCCGTAATCAAAAAAGTTGATGAACTCCTCCGTTCTCACGGCATCCTTCTCGGGGATATTGCCGTCATTTAAATAAGCGCGTGATTTTGTGTAAGATGCCGTGTCGACGTCTATGGCAAAGGTGGACCTCGTATCATCCTCGGTATCCACGAACGGATTCACTCCGTAATTCTCGTAGAATGTAAGATCATAGGGTTTCGCATTGGGTATCTTTACTCCACCTGCAGCGAGCTGCTTTTCATAATATCCTCCCATGGAAGATCTCATTGAGGGAGAAGGCATCGGAGCTTGGACCGCTTCCTCCTTGACCGTCTCGGGCGGTACGACGGAAACGGGTTCTTTCTTTTTCTCGCAACTTGACGCGATAAAGACAAGCACGATCACAGGCAAAAGGAATTTTATTTTCATACGCCCTCCCATGTTTTATTGTATGAAATTTTAAGATCAAAATCAATAAAGGCGCAGGGTATCTGCGGAAAGCCTGTAAAAAAGATGAAAAAACTTGAAAATCGCAGTAAAAAACAATATAATATTTCATGTTGGGAAAGAGGGTTAATAAAATAATACGCAACTTATTTGCGATAGGAGGTAATGAAGAATGAAAAGAATGCTTCTGATTCTTCTTCTTGCGGTGTTCGTTATCGGCCATGCCGGGGACGCCAAAATGAGCTCGCTTCTTTTGCCCTACTGGGCGATGGATGACGAGCAGGGAATCATGTATTTTCCCACCTGGCTTGCCGCCTTCCCCGATATGGCAAGGGTGGAGGCTTCACCTTTCGGCATTTATGATCCTTACGGAGGGTTCCATTTGAGATACGGGGATTCGATGTATTTCGCGCTCTACGTGAACAGGCCTTATGCGAACGACATAGGAGAAATGTGGAGCGAACCGGGCGCTGATACGCTCGGCATTTACGCCCCCTATATCACCCCTAATAATTATCTCGATCTCATTTTATGCATGAACATGGGAGATGCGATGAAGCTCGGCTTCAAGTTCAACTATGCCAATAATTCCTGGGATGACAACTATGTCTACACTACGCAGCCGAACCCTGCGGTCGGCGATGACGACTGGACGGAAAGACAGTATGCCAGGGAGTTGAATTTCACTGTGGATCTTATGATGCTCGACTTCGCATTTTTAAAATCCTTCAATATCGGCGTGGACTTCGGTCTTCCTTCTATGCTTTACGAGGAAGATTATCTTTCCATCACAGGTGTGGCTCCGATCGTTTGGAGCAGAGTGTACAATACTTCGGAAACGGACGGCGCTTCGTACATAGCTGTAAGGCTTTTCGGCAACACGAAAGGAACGAGGCTTTTTGCCAGCGCGGACTTCAACAATATCAGCCATTTGGAGACCTGGTCTGACGATGCGGGCAATGACGGCGTCTTTGAAGCGATCTACAATACTTCGACGGCACAGCATATAACGAGGATCAAGGCCGGACTTTCAAGATCGTTCACGAATAAAGCCATCACTTTCGTCTATGGCGGATATCTCCACTATGACCACATGTCCTGGGAACAGCAGGATTATGACGGCCTGGCCACTCCTACGGTGATCGACGAGATGTACAATTATTCGGAAAGCGATTTCTCCATCCCAATATTCATGTCTGCGATCCTCAGGGTCAAGAACTGGTTCGAAGGTTATGCAGGCTTCTATGCTCCGATGTTCTACAGCTGGAGCTCAAAGGACGAAGATCCCGATCTGGCCGGCGGCGTATATACGGATACGACTACCGATGATTACAAGGAAGGATATTTCCCCTATGTTTATACGATGCTCGGCGTCGGGTTCAAATTCCCGAACTGGAGGGCAGACCTGACACTCTATCCGACAAGCATTTTCAATCCCTATCTGTTAACGGGAAATGTCGGAACATCGATGGTCATGTATTTGACCCTTACGTATTACTGGAACAAATAAGCTAAGTTTTAAAGTTTTTTTTGTTCTTTATTTATGAGAAAAACGGGTGTAATCTTTACTTACGGGCCTTCAGTATCAGATTCTCGCGTCTTGAAGAAAATGCTTGCCTCCGCGGACGGAATAAGGCTCAATTTCTCCCATATGAAAAGAGGGGAGATAAAGGGCCTTACGGCCCGTATCAGAAAGATCGAGAGCGAGCTTGATGCATTCATACCCGTTTTCGGGGATATTTCCGGTACAAAGATCAGACTGAAATACGGGGGAGAGCCGAAGAAAGGGGATATCCTGAGACTTTCCCCCGAAGATCTCAATATCCCCGAGATAATCAAATTCCTAAAACCCGGCGAAAGAGTACTGATAGACGACGGCAAGATCGCAGGGAAGATAAGATCCCTGCGCTCCGGCTCTCTTTCGGTAGCGATCACCTGCGGAGGGATACTTCCTCCCAATAAAGGCATCAGCTTTCCCGATTCGAAGCTCGAGATCCCTTGCATCAGTAAAAAGGACATCGAAGACATCGAAGAGGCCGCCTTGGCCGGCGTTGATTTTCTTTTTCTTTCTTTCGTCAACAAAGCGGACGATATTACGGGAATAAAAAAAGCAGTGCATGCTTTAAGATCGGATATACCCGTCATCGCGAAGATCGAAACGAAGAATGCCGTAAAGAACATAAAAAAAATCATCGAATGCTCGGACGGCATTCTGATCGCGCGCGGCGATCTCGGCAGTGAGATGCGCACGGAAGAGGTCCCCATTATACAAAAAACCATCGTGAAGATGGCCAATGAAGCGGGTAAGCTCACTTTCGTTGCGACCGGCATACTCGATTCGATGATAAAAAGCGGAATACCTCTCAGAGCCGAAGTAGCAGATATTTCCAATATGGTCGAGGAAGAGGTGGATGCCGTTATGGTCACATCCGAGACCTCCATCGGCGAAGCGCCCCTTAAAGTGCTTGAAGTCCTTAACAGGGTCCTGAAAAAAAGCGAGGCGTATTACGATCCGAGGACGGATAAATCCTCTTTCGTGATAAAAAGCCTCCGTTTCTCGAGAACGAAGGCCATTGCAAGATCGATATACACTAATTCCGAGGAGAACGATGCCAGGGCGATCATCAATGTGACGAATTCCGGGGAAACATCCTTGTTCTGTTCAAAATACAGGCCCACATCTCCGATCTTCGCCGTATCGGATTCCGCTGTTACTTTAAGACGGTGCAGGATAATGTGGAATGTCCGGCCGCTTTTCATCAAAAATGCTCAAAAGGCCGGCACGGACCGCATCATAGAAGAAGCCGGGAAAAGGATCCGCCTCAAAGCCGGTGATATCGTTCTTATTTCCAAAGGTTTTCCTGAGGGAGCAGCAGGCAATACGAACAGTTTTTCGGTGTTTACAGTGAAAAGAAAAGGGCCCGGGAACAGTAAAAACCCCGGGATCGACAGCGGCCTCTGCGTCCTCTGCGGAAAATGCGTCAATATATGTCCGTTCGGGATCTTCTATTTCGATAAAGGCATTATTAGAACAAGGGATCACGAAAAATGTATTAAAGACGGCTTATGCACAGCAGGATGCCCGGTCAAGGCGGTGAAAATATGAGAAGAAGAGTGGCATTGATAATCGCGGGTGGAGAGGGAGAGAGGTTCTGGCCTTATTCCACGCCGGACCTTCCCAAGCAGTTTTTAAGCGTTTTCACGGAGAAATCCCTTATCCGGCTCACTTTTGAAAGGATCGCCAAGATGATACCTCCCGAGGATATCTATGTCGTGACCGGTAAAAGGTACGGAGCCCTCACTAAGGAATTCCTTCCCGAGCTTGGGGAGCAGAACATCATCCTGGAACCTGCGAAAAGGAACACATTCCCTGCTATCGCCTATTCCGTCTTCCTATTGAGAAGGCTGCTCGGGGAAATTACGATAGGCGTTTTTGCCGCCGATCATGTAATAAAGGAAGAGGATGTCTTCCTTAAACGCTGCCGTGAAGCGTATATCGCGGCCGGAGATAAGAAGAAGATCGTCACCTTCGGCATCATTCCGACCCGGCCGGAAACGAACTACGGATACATCCGGAGCCTCCGGTCCGAATTGATCGGAGATATAAGGATCTTCAGCGATGTCATGTTCATAGAGAAACCTCCGATCGAAAAGGCCAGGGAATATTTCAGTTCGGGGAATTTCTTCTGGAACTCCGGTATGTTCGTTTTCGATTCGGATGTGCTGATATCCGAGATAGAGACCCTCAGACCGGCCGATCATACCCTTTTGAAAAAGCACGTCCTGGAGAACGATGATCCCGAAGCGCTTTTCGGCAAGATAACATCTGATTCGATCGATTATGCCGTAATGGAAAAAAGCAGGAATATACTCATGATAAAAGGGGATTTTTCATGGGACGATATCGGGAACTGGGACGCGCTTTTACGGATGAAGGAAAAGAGCGATCCGAATTATGTGCTCGGAGAACACTCCGTTGAGAACTGTACGGGGTGCGTGGTCATCTCGGAAGGGACCAGATTCGAGATCAGAAACGGGAAAGACCTCGTCTGCGTGGAGAACGGAGGAAAACTTCTCGTATCTGCTCTTGCCGGTCTCGAGCATCTAAAAACGGCGATCAGAAAGGGCGGGAATACGACGATCGAGTGCGTAAATGTGAAAATGACCGGCAATCCCGGTTCTTATATCATGCTCGGGCTTAAAAACCTGACCCTCGAAACGGATGGAAAGATAATACTGATAAATGTGAACGATTGATGACAACCCGGCATCGCGCCTCTCTGCCGCATGAAACCCGGAGTGCGGTGTGTCAAGTTATATTATGTCCTACGTTCCGCTTCGCAAAACGCTCTATGGTCAAAGAAATTTTTATTATTCATTCTTTATTTATCGTATCACGGCGATCTTGCCGGTAAAAGTGACGCCGCCATATTTTTCGACCGTGTAGAAATAGATCCCGCTTTTTACCGTTCTCCCGTCTTCGTTCTTGAGGTCCCAGATATGCCCGTTCTTGGGGAGAGTCCTGACAAGTACTCCTGCTGCATCGTAGATCCTTATGATGCCCTGCCCGTCGAGTTCGATGAACCTTACTTCCCCGCCTTTCACAACAGGATTGGGATAGGCAAGGGCATCGTCCGGATCGAAATGATATTCATCAGTAAGCCCGGCGAACCAGGCGATGGCACGCTCCAGGAATTCAGCGAGAGGATCGGTTATTCGTTCTATTGAGAAAGGGCAGAAGATGGATTTGAAACCGAGGTCTTCTGAATAACGGGGATTGCGTATCCCGATCTTCGAGCCGGAGATATTTTGGAAAATATGCACTGCATTATCCACGGGATTCGTACGGTAGATGGAGAGTTCATACGCCGGATCGGAGAGCGTAACTGCAAGGCCTTCCGTCACAGGGTCCTTAAATATTCCGAAGAGGTTCTCTTCGTTCGCGAATTCAAGTTTGGCGAAACCGGCAATGCCGAGATAATCGGAAGAGAATTCCCGTATTTCGGGACTGTCGACGGCATCGAAATTCTTCAGAAGATAACGGCTCGAGATCAGGATATTGCCGCCGGCATCGAGGAAATCTTCTATCAAAGATATCTCGCCTCTTTCGAACAGTTTCTCGGAACCCTTGATCCCCGTATTCCAGACAACATGCCGGAATCCGTCCAGGAGCGTTCCGGGGAAAGTATCTCCGGAAGATCTTATGTCGTAGACGGTATGGTTGATGTATCTTTCCGAAAGCGCTTCCGAGATGATCTGCTCGAACGTGTCCCCGTCATCGTCGTCCACGAGAAGGACGATAGGTTCGCCGATATTGAGATAAGCGTAAAGGGTCTCGGAAAAATCGAAATATCCCGTGGAAAGATCGATCCTGAGGCGTTCCGTACCGAAGCCTGTATAAGCGGCATTCACCGTACCGGCGACTGTCAGCGTGAAAGTATCTTTGTCCCTGACATCGCTTCTGGTCAATATCTCCGCGGATATATCGGAGAAATCGTACACCTCGGATACGGCAGCCGTGACAGTGTCGATCTTGAAATTGGAATCATTGCGCAAGGTCATCGTGCATAAGAAACTCTCTCCCTGTTCCAGAATGCCGTCTGTATCGCCGTCGTCAAGATCCGTTGAAATGAGAGTAAAGCCCTGCCACGGTTCGGTATGCTTTATGTATTCGTTCCAGAAAGTATCCGAGGCAAAAAGGTTCTCTTCGTAATATTCATTGTAATAAGCGGCCTCGGGAAAATACGCAGCGATGCCGAAAGATCTGCTGTCATAAGAGAAGTTGCTTATCACTGCGCCTTCGACGGAACCGATAAGGGCCTGGATAGAATAGAAAAGGTCATCAGGGATGCTGTAAGCCTTTATAAGCGTAAGATAATCAATAAGATCGATATTGAGAGCATTGGCCGATACATAATATTTAAGAGCCCCGTCGTATGCATCGTTCAGTTTCTGGCTGTAGCCGTTGTGATAGTAATGTCCGGCCATGACGGCGAACCTGTTCATCGCGCTTTTTACTTCCCCGAAAGCGGTGCTGTCAACTGCGGACATGGTTCTTCCGGTGATGATCGGATTTGAGGTATTATCCCCGTTGTCGCCCTGTGAATATGCCTCGATGATCTTCTGTGCTACCTCTTCAGCATCGACATTCCCGGCATTTGCCCGTATATAATCGAGGAAATACCAGTATGACCACCCGTCGCCCCAGACCGTATCCTCCGAACCTATCACATAATCGGCGAACGGAGTTATATAGTTCAGATTCTCGGCCATCTGATTGAAGCAAACATCGAAGCCGATGATGTCTAACTTTCTGCCCAGATAAGAGTACATTCCGTTCAATGCCGCAGTGACATCGCCTTCCGTATAGTATAGGAAATCCATCGAAGTATCGTCCTGGAGAACAGCTTTGCTGTCATCCCCTCCGTTCCTCGAGACCGCGGTCTTGAACCATCCCGTTCCGTGATCCCAGATCACGAAAAGATATCTGTCGGCGGGGTAATTATCCACTCCCCATTCAAAAAAATCTATAAGGCTCTGCGGATCGGCCATATTGACCTCGCCGAGGCCCATTTCTGCATTCGATGTTTCCGGCGTCATATCTTTTTCTACTTTGAAGCGCCAGCAATCGGTCCAATCCCCGTACGCTGTTGAATAGGAAGGCCTTCTGTCGAACTGAACGAGGATATTAAGAAATGTATCCGATCCCGTTTTTGCCATCTCCATGAAATCATCCACGGCATATGCTTCGAGATTGTTATCCCCGTCGAGGAAGACCATTACGGTCCATGATGCGGCCGATGCAATTGCACAAATAGAAAGTAAGGATAGAAGAAAGACCGCTTTTTTCATAATTTAATATTAAATGATAAAGGAAAAACGGAGAAATGTCAATACATTTCTATTCCGGCAGTTACCGGTCTTAAAGATCATTGCTTTCATCTCTTCCTTTTTTTCTGGAAAGTCGTTATAATTGAACAAGGAGGGAAAAATGAAAAAGGCTCATTCCGTTCACGAAATGAATGTTCTGTTCCTGAAGACGGCGGTTTTCGTTCTTGCCTTATCCTTTTCGCGGAATGCTTTTGCTACTGCGCAGATGCCGGATGCCCTTATCTACGAAGGGGAAAAGTATTCCATGTTCACGAATCCCTTGGAGATCTATTTCAGGGACCACCCGGAAAGAAGGCCTAAAAGCGACGGCTGGTGCACGGCACTTTGGAGGGGATATCTTGCCACTTTCATTATCGAGAACGGTTCCTTGTATGTAAAAGCCGTTGAAGTGATGGCTCCCGGCCGGGAAAAGTGGAAGAATGTGACAAAAAAGATATTCCCGAAGAAGAAAAAAGTGAAGGCGGATTTTTTCTCCGGGCTTCTTGTCCTGCCTCAGGGAGATCTGATCGAATATGTTCATATGGGTTATGCCTCGATATACGAGAAATACACTTTGATAGAGATAGAGAAAGGTGAAGTGAAAAAGATCCTGAAATTTACCGGCGAAGAGTATATGAAATTCAAGGAAAGGCAGTTCGCTGCTTTTAAAAAGACCGAGGAGTACGCAAAACTTCTTCTGGAACTGTCCAAAGACGGAGGCGATCCCGAATTTCTCGAAGAGTTCATTAAAGATTATATTATCGAATATTCGAATAAATTACTTACCGATTGACCTGCCGCCTTTCCATTTTTGCCGTAAGGATTCCGGGTATTTCACTTAAAATTATCGGTTTGAAAAAAAATATAAAATATGGTATTATAAAAATTATGAAATGCCGAATGATCCTATTCATTTCAATTGCCCTCGTGTTCGCCTCGTGTGCTCCAAAGGTGAAGCCCGTTCAGGAGAATACCGGAAAAATAGAAGAGGAGGTCAGCGTTTTCAAATACGCCTCGTCCGACCTGAAAGGATTGATCAACATTCCGGCCAATATTAAAGTAAATAAAGAAGATGTTTCCGAAGTAAGGAGCAATGAATTCTCTGTGAACATCTATCGCGCCGAGCTTGAGGTGATCGCTGAAGCGTGTACCGATACGGGTGCGGGATCGGCCGATCCGGAAATCACCGCGGAAACAAAAGCGATGACCATGAAGATTATCGATGCCGGCGATTCGAAAAGTTACCCTTTGTTCCTATCGCATACGATGTTCTTTAAATTCGGGGAGAAAAAGGATACGATGACCGAATACAAGGATAAAATGACAGTGAAGGACTGGCAGATCGTCTGTGATCATGACAAGAATTCGGGCAAGGGAAGTATTTCCGCGGTTTCGGGCCAGATCATGGTCGTAATGAATTTCGAGAACTATGATTTTGAGCTTTGCAGATCCATTTTCAGGGAAATGCTGAGCCTGAATAATTAAATTTTTAGGGAGTTGTGATAGGTGGGGAGGCAGCGGTTCCCTGTAGCCTGAAACCCGCTTTAGCAGGACCGAATACCCTTCAGAGGCCCCCCGTTCTTTGTGGAACCGTTCGAAGAAAGCGTTGAAGCCGGGGTCCGCCGCTTCGAAACCGGGCGAACCCTGTGAGATCCGGAAGGAAGCAGCAGTAAACCGCGGATCGCTGCCGGTGGAGCGCCTTGGCGGAGCCGGATGCGTACGGAGAAGCCGGGACGGAAGGTCGAAGAAGGGGCACAACTTCCGAGGAACAGATATGGCAGAGGAAAAGTATATAGTATTTGCTAGAAAGTACAGGGCTCAGAAGTTCGACGAAATGGTCGGACAGGAACACATAGTGAAAACCCTTAAAAACGCCGTTCTGACGAAGAATATAGGTCATGCCTACCTGTTCTCGGGTCCGCGCGGCGTGGGAAAAACCTCGATGGCCCGAATACTCGCCAAAAGCCTCAACTGCAGTGAAGGGCCTACACAGGAGCCCTGCGGGAGGTGCAATTCCTGCATTTCGATCACGAAAGGCTCGTCGCTCGACGTGGTCGAGATCGACGGCGCTTCGAACAGAAGGATCGATGATATTAGAAATCTTATCGATCAGTTGAAATATCCGCCCGTCGAAGGGCGCGATAAGAAGAAGATATATATTATCGACGAAGTCCATATGCTTACTAACGAAGCTTTCAATGCGCTTTTAAAATCGCTGGAAGAACCGCCCGAATATGTGATATTCGTTTTCGCAACGACCGAACCCTATAAGGTCCCCGCAACGATCCTGTCCAGATGCCAGCGTTTTGATTTCAGGAGGATCCCGCTTAAGAAGATCTCAGATAAGCTGGCAGATATCGGGAAACTCGAGAACATCGACGCGGAACCGGAGATATATTCCTATATTGCGATGCATGCCGAGGGTTCTCTCCGTGATGCAGAAGTGATGCTCGACCAGATCAATTCATTCTCCGACGGCAGGATCACGCTTCAGGGAGTTGAGGATTTCCTCGGCGTCATCAGCATTGACTGGGTAATGAAGATCCTTGAAAAGGTCTTCCAGAAGGATATCGGGAGTTCTCTGGACCTCGTGAACAAGATCTACTACAACGGCCTCAACCTGAAAGATCTCCTCATCGCCGTGCTCAAGGTCTGCCGGGATATGATCATCCTGAAGACTTTATCCTCTGACGAGAAAGTGATGCTCTACTTCCCTGAAGAAAGCTACGGTAAGTGGCAGGAACTGATCAAGGACAAGGACCTCGAGATCATAATGACCTTCATGAGATGCGTACAGAAAACATACGACAAAGTGAAATACTCCGAGAATGTTAACCTTGACATTGAAACGATGCTTGTAGAGATGATACATCTTTACGAGGCTTATTCCATAGATGAGCTGATCTCTCTGAGCGAAGCAGCCAATATTAAAAGAAAAATAAGAGGCGCTTCACCCGCTCCCGCCGAGACATCGACCGCTCCGGCAGCAGCGGCTGCGGACACGGCGGCTTCGTCCGAAGCGATAATAGACAACGATAATTTCGAAGCTTTCAAGTCCTACATCAGATCCGCCTCCCCCGCTCTTTATGCGGATTATCTCGATCTTACTTTCCTTCACAGTGTCGAAGGCGGCAAGCTCAAGGTATTTTTCAAGGATATCTCAAAATTAAAGTATAAGGAGAGGCAGGCCGCCTCATGGGTAGAGGTCGAGAAGATGGCCTCCAAGTTCTTCGGGATCAAGGATATCAGTATAACGATCAATCTCGGAGGTTCGTCCTTTATCGATAAGAAGGGAGCATTGCCCGGGAGCGGTCTTGAAGACGATGTAGAGGCTAATATTCCTGAGATAAAAACGATCAAGGAGGCGTTCTCTGCAAAGGTCAAAGTGAAGAAGAAGGAGAACCAATGACAAATTTCAACAAGATGATGAAGGATGCGATGAAACTTCAGACCGAAATGCTGAAGAAACAGGAAGAGATAAAGAAAGTCGAGGTCGGAGGTGAAGCCGCCGGAGGCATGGTCAAGGTCACGATGACATGCGGGTTCGAGGTGAAATTGATCACTATCGGAGAGGAGATCTGGAAAGAGAACGACAAGGATATGCTTGCCGATCTTATTGCTGCCGCTTTTAATAATGCTCTTAGAAAAGCTCAGGATGTAATGGCGGAAGAGATGTCCAAACTTACCGGAGGACTGGGTATACAGCTTCCTAATATGTGATGCTATGCTGAAGAATATAAGACGTCTGCTTAAAACTTTCCACGATCTCCCTTATCTGGGAAGGAAGACTGCGGAACGTGTCGTGTTCTCTCTTTTGGAGGCCGATGAAAGTAAACTCAGGGTTCTTCGCGATCTGATATCCGAACTATCTGAAAAAAGGACCGTATGCGAAGTGTGCAATGTGGCCTCGTCATCTTCTGTATGCGATGTATGTGCCGACGCGGCCAGGGAGAAGATCCTCTGCATCGTGGAAAATTCCAAGGAGTACTACAAGATCGAGTTGGCCGGCATATTCAGCGGGAAATATCATGTGCTCGGCGGCTTGATCTCGCCGTTCCAGAGCAAGACCTTCGGTGAACTCAATACTTCAAATATCAGGGAAAGGATAGAGAAAGAAGGGATCAAAGAGGTCATGATCGCGCTCTCTCCGCTTCCAGAAGGGGACATTACAGCATCGTACATCATCGATCTTCTCAAAGGATGCGATGTGGAGATAACCAAGACGGCTGTAGGAGTTCCCAGCGGGATATTCATGGAGAATGCCGACGAGATAACATTGAAGAACGCAATAACGGGGAGGGTCCGTGTCAAAAAATAGGTTTTTATCCCTTATCCTTATTTTCCTCGCCTCTGCGGTCATTTCCGGGGATACTTATTTTGTGATCGACAACAATACCAATACTGTGCTGAACAGGTATTTTGCCGCTATTTACAAGAATCCGGCCGCCCATTTCAATCATCCGCACGTCACTTATTCGCTTACCTTCAAAGATGCCCTGGAGCTGGACAATATCGGCTTTATCATTCCGCTCGGTAACCTTTATATCGGATTGGGATCCTTCAATAAGACTCCGTATTACGAGAATGCCGTCAATCTGAAATACGGGTTCGGCGATTATCTTAATATCGGAATGACCTATTTTGGCGTGATCGATACCTCCACTTCTTCGCCTCCAATCGAGAGTATGGTAAATATCGGGGTTACTATTTACCCTTTTACCCGCGAATTTAAAAAGGGAGGGCAACTGACCAATTTCTGCTTATCTTTCTACTATGACGGACTTGTCAGGAGCGAAGACCTGAAATCTTTATTCCCCCGCGTTCTCGGTATAGGCGCCGGTTTCTTTTATAAGGAATCCCTGAAGATCTTTTTTAATTCCGAAAAAACGGAAGGTGATGATCCGGAACTCGGCATAGGATTCGCTGCTAAACTGAGGGAAGGGTTCAACCTCTACTTCGGAGGCAAATTGAACGGAGTATCCGTCGGATGCGAATACATCTACGGAGATGTGAGTTTAATGGCGGGTTTCAACCGGACCGACGGAAGAAATACCGCAAGGGTAAATATAAATTTCATACCGGGCAACACTCATAATCTTCTCGCCCGTGAACTTCTTAGAAGCGGCATTGAGGCTTACAAGAATATGGATTATGAAAGGGCGATAGAAATATTCAATCAGGTGCTGGGGATAAACCCAGGCAATGATGAAGCTAAGCAGTTCATTAACCTTTCAAAAGAGAGGATTCAACGTGAAGCGGATCTGATCGTCAATAAAAAGATGCTTAACATCGTTCAGTTGATAAGGGATAAGAAGGTGGAAGAAGCTAAACAGGAATTCGACGAATTAAAAAAATACCATCCCGGATATGAGAGCAAGTGGAGTCAACTCCTTGAAAAATTCCCGAAGGAAGCGAAACACATCCGGGAGAAACTCGATGAGGCGCCTAAGGAGAACGGAGCGGCCTTTACAAGGAAACTTGCCGAAGTGAACAAACTTATTGCCGAAAAGGATCTTCCGGAAGCAAAGAGGTCCTTCTCAATATTGAAGGATATCCCGAAATCCGCTGAAAGAGAATATCAGAAAACGAAGGACGATCTTGAAAAAGCGATCGCCGAGAGGGTCTCCATTCTAGTAAATGGCGTACAGAAAGGCATTAATGATGATAATCTTACGTTTTTTGAAGAGATACTCGCTCTTGACCGCGAGAATGTATTTGCAAAAAATTCAATAATTTCGTATTATTTAAATAAGGGCGAGGTTTTTTACAGGAACCAGGATTTTGAAAATGCCCTGCGGATGTGGCAGAAAGTACTTGAATATGAAACGTCGAACAGCAAAGCTTTACAGTATATTGAGACGACAAAGAAAAAAATGGAGCAACGGAAGTGAAATTTTTTAGTTTTAGGTGGAAACTCCTTTCCGTAATAGTCTCTGTCCTTATTCTGGCGCTTATTCTATTTTCCCTACTTATTAATATTTATGAGAAAAATCTCCTTTTAAAACTTTCATCGGAAAAGGGGAAGATCGTGAATGATACGATATTCAACAATCTTGAGATCCTGATGGATACGGGAAGCAAACTCCAGATCTACGACCTTCTTGAAAAGCATTTTACGGACGAGATCGTTTCAGTTTCAATAATAGACTTGGGTACGGGAAAAATTGTATACTCCTCTGTAAGGGAAAATGAGAACGGCATGATTCCAGGTGAGATGCTTGAGAGGATTAGAGAGATCAAGGTCAGACTTCCGACCATCTCAATAACTGCAAATAAATCAAGATTCTTCTATTCTTACATTGGGAAGAACTTCTTCGACCTGGAAGGGGATTTCTATTCGGAGATCATATATTCCGAGAAGAAGATCTATGATTCCATTGCCGGTCAGACAAAGCAGATATTTCTGATCTCTTTTGTCATCCTGGTGATCGGTTTCCTGGCAAGTTTCTTTTTCGGGATGATCATTAATAAACCTGTGGAAACACTGATCCTGGGCACAAAAGAGATCGGTAACGGCAATCTCGACTACAATATTCCGCTCAGGACCTCCGATGAGTTCGGGAAACTCGCGGAATCATTCAATAGGATGTCCCAGAACCTGAAATTCGCTCAAAAACAGGTGATCGTGAAAGAATTGATGGAAAGGGATATCAAACTCGCTCAGGATATTCAGAATTCGCTTTTTACGAAGGAACTTCCCAAAAGCGAGTTCCTTGATATCACAACGCATTACGAGTTCGCCCGGGTCATCGGTGGAGATTATTATGAAGTGCTCACGAAAGACTCGACCACGGCCGTGCTCGTTGCGGACGTTTCCGGAAAGGGAATACCCGGTTCGCTTATAATGGTCATGCTGCGAAGTCTGATAAAGTCGCTTTTCTATCAGGAAAACGATCTTAAAGAATTGATGTTGAAGGTGAACCACCTCCTCATGAGGGATATCACTCCGGGGAAATTCGTAACCCTGCTCATGGCTCAGATCGCTGAAAAAACGGGCCAGGTCAGCATCCTGAACGCGGGGCATTTACCTCTGTACAAATACGATGCTGCCCAGAAAAAAGTAGTTGAGATCAATCCCGGCGGTTTGGGTCTGGGCCTTAATGACGGGATCATCTTCAAAGAGAACATGAAGCTCGCACAGGACGAATTGAGAGAAGGGGATATCTACCTCTTTTGCACTGACGGCGTAACTGAGGCCATGAACCCCAATAAAGAGCAGTTCGGCGAGGAGCGGCTGAAGCAGGCGATAATCGATAATCATGACGGTACTTCCGCCGATATTCTGGAAGCGGTAAAAAGGGAAGTGAGGAATTTCCTGATCGGCGAAGAATTGCACGACGATTTCACTATGGTCGTCCTAAAAAAGAAAAAAGGAGGTTTGAATGGCTAATTTAGACATTAGACCTGAAGATAAGAACGGCGTAATGATACTGCATTTAAAAGGATTTCTTGATGCGTATACCTTCCAGGATTTCGAGAACAGACTTTCCGAGCTGATCGGAGAGAACAAGGTGAAGATAGTCGTTGCCATGGATGAACTCGATTATATCTCTTCTGCCGGCCTCGGTGTTTTCATGAGCAAGATAGGAGAGATAAGAAGCCGCGGCGGAGATATTAAATTGACACAGCTCAATACAAAAGTGTTCAAGGTCTTCGAGCTTCTGGGATTTACGAAATTATTCCAGACATTCGATAATATTCAGGAAGCATTAGAAAGTTTCTGATGAGCGTCCTGTGTGTCCGCTCTTCCACTCGGGCTGATTCCTTCCGGGTTTCAATCCCGTTTATCATCAAAGAAAATCATCTGATAAAAATACTTCGTTATCCGCTCATTATCCGGGGCTGTTCCCGGTTTTTTGCCGGATATTATCCGTGTCCCGGACAAAGATAGGGGATACTTAATGTCCGCTGAAGATCTTCGCAGGATTGAGCATGAAATAGCACTGGCAGCATCCGGCTTCGAGATACTGAAAAAATCAAGCACATTAAAGGATTTCACTCTTGCTGCGGAACTTATACGCGAGACCTTGAATAAAGGAAATAAGATATTGATCGCAGGGAACGGAGGTTCTGCTGCGGACGCCCAGCACATTGCCGGAGAATTCATCGTCCGTCTTTTCCCGGAAGAGAGAAGGGGAGCACTTCCGGCGATCGCTCTCACTACCGATTCATCCGTGCTCACGGCCTGCGCTAATGATCTCGGCTTCAAATATATCTTCTCCCGCCAGATCGAAGCTCTGGGAACTCCGGGAGATCTTTTCTGGGGCATATCCACGAGCGGTTCTTCAGAGAATATTCTTGCCGCTTTTGAGACGGCAAAAGCAAGAAAGATGAAAACTCTTCTTTTCAAAGGGCCGAAAAAATGCCCTTTGAAGGTTGATGTATGCGTCTCCGTCCCGGGAAATGATACGCCCACCATTCAATTATATCATCTTTTCTTCGAGCATATGGCGGTCAAATTCGCCACAAGCACTAAGGCAAAGACACCTCATCCGCCTAAAGGTTCAACAAGGCGCTGATGATGCCGGAACACTCACTGGAAGAAGATCTCAGTATAATGAATATTTTCAATGATTTGAGAAAGAGCGAAGGAGTGCTAAAAAAGACCCTGATGCATTCTGCCGCGCTTTTGCTCTCTGTCTTCATAGTCGGTATAGGATTCAGCTGCGGGTATCTTTACCGTTACGTTAAACAACTCTTAGATACGGGAGAGGACAACCTTCCCCGGTGGGAAATCATGAACATCGAAGATCTGAAAGCAATGTATATAAGCGGGTGGAGAGCTTTTCTCCCGCTTCTGCCGTTCATTGTTCTGCTCACGATCCTCTACCTGACCGTTCCGCACCGCTGGTTCATCATACCTGTTCTGATGTCGGTCCTCTCGTTCATTCTTATCCCGTATGTGTTCATCAGATATGCGTCGAGGGGTTCTATCAAGGAAACTTTTTCACCCTCCGTCTTTTTTATTTTTCTAAAAGAACGGTTTCTTTATATAGGCATAGCGCTTGTGATCAGTCTGCTGCTTTTCGCTGTTTCCCTTCTGGGTATTCTATTCATTATCGGCTTTTTCTTTACTTTTTCCTGGTTTTTAGTTATAATATTAAATATGTGGACGCGAATATATAAATTTGAAAACAAAAACGGAGGGCATTATGTTTAAGAAGGTTAAAAAGTATCTGATCTTTTCGCTGCCTTTGATCCTCGCGCTGGCTCTTTTCGCGGGATGCTCGGAAGAGGATTCTCCTCTTACTTTCTATGTGAAGGATGTTGATCCTCTATCGACAAGTTATTCCGGCGCGGCCGTTCCCGTAACGGTCGATCTGGCGCTTGAGTACACAGGCTCGAACAATGATGCCGCCCCTTCGGGTGCGACCATAGATAAATTGACCTTATCGGCGAGGACGATCTCCGGTACGGATATCGGCACGGTCACCCCCATCACGCTCGTATTCACAGCGTATGTGGCGACTGGCGGAACATCGACTTTCACGGCCGATGATGTTATTTGGACGAGTATGAAAACTTATATGGACGCTGCGGCAACCCCAAGCCAGACCGTTGTGCATTTTGTTTTCAATGCTACCGACACGTCCGGGAACATCCTTACGGCCGAAGGGGATATGACCCTTACCAAATAAGGATTCGGCAGCATCTTTCATATTTTTTCCCGAACATGATAACGGGGAGTAGCGCAGCCGGCTAGCGCGCATGGTTTGGGACCATGAGGCCGCGGGTTCGAGTCCCGCTTCCCCGATATTCTGTTCACCACCCTCCGTATCCCGCACATCCCTTGCCGCCTTTGAAAAGGATCTTATTTTGATTTTCAGACCGGCAGATGCGGACAGATACAACGACAATAGCATTGCGCACCCTTAGCTTAACGGATAGAGCACCGGACTTCGACTCCGCAGGTTGCAGGTTCAAATCCTGCAGGGTGCGCTTATGCTTTGATTTTTTTCCCTTGTTATCAGTGAAAATAGATTAAACCGGTGAATCCCTGATTACGCTTTCAGCTCAGCGGAAAGAATTCCATCTTTTTCTGTTCGATCGCTTTCAGAACTATATCCCGATTCTCATGATCATTGAAGTGATCATTGCTTTGAGACCTGATGTTCTTAAAAGCCCTTCTGTATGATTCCGTATCGGGTTTCGGCTCATTGCCGCTCAATATGTCCACGCGAATAAGTCTGCCCTTATCGAAAAGAAGCGAATTCAAAATGCCTTTCCCGTTCTTGAAAAGAGCATATCCCGTAAGCCCCTTGCTTTTGATCCCGTCCTCGATCTCGGTAATCATCTCCTCGTATGCCGCAATAAATTTTTCCTTTCCCGGATTGCTCCCGTTGAAATTAAAGATGAATTCCTTTATCGCATTTACGGGATCTTCCCAGAAGCCTTTGAAAAAAGCCTCAAAACTCCTCCTGTTCGCTTCCTTGCAGGGAGCGAGGCACTCCGTTTTCAAATAGTGGGTGCAAAACAGGGAATCCTCGATGGGATGCTCGATGCAGAAAGGGAATCCCATCTTCTTGAGAAGATAATCCATGGCTTCGGCCTTCAGCGGAGTGGCCGAAAAAGGTCCGAGAAAAGCTCCCTCGCCCCCGCAGGGATGTTCGCACAGTACGGCTGTCCTTATTGAGTTCCTTCCGATCGCTTTAAGGAAAAAATAATCTCTTGGCAGATGGTTCACTTTTCTGAAAAGGGCTTTCTCACTGCGATACCTATTGAATTCATTGATCATATTCTGAACCGAATCTTCACAAATAGAATATTCAATGTCGCAAGTCTTCTCAACCAGAGTTTTAATGAACGGGTATTTATCAACTTTCTTCAGCATTTCAAGGAGCATTTTCTTAACATTTTCCGTCTTTGTCAAAAAGAGAACACGTTTCTCTTTGTTCTTGAAGACGAGAAGCCCGGGCTTTTTCGGAAGGGCATTCAATTTCTCGGGTTTCACTTTAAGATCGACTATAGTCCCTGAATCCCCTTTAAGATCAGTGCTTTTAAAAAGAAAAATATGTCCTTCAGTACTTTTAAGGCGCAGATCCTTAAAGTTGAAATGGCATTTAAATGCTTTCTGCTTCAAAGCATTAAGATCGAGCTTCTCGAGCTCCTCTTTGGTAAGAACACCCTCGAATCGGATCTTCCCGTAACTCTGAGGTTTGATAAGAGAAAGAATGCGCTTCACTTCGCGCTCGTTCTTTTCAGGCTCATTTTCAAAAAGCTGTATTCTGAATTCGAACATATCCCTGGCGGGAAGCTCGATGAAATCGGTTTTAAAGGATGATCTGTCGCCGACCTGCACCCGTAAAAAACCCTTTGGTTCATTGATCTCGGAGAATGTTACGCGTTCGGAGGAACCCGGAAAATGAAACCGTCCCATCTTCTGATATTTATGTATGTGGCCTGCAGCGATGTAATCGAATGCCTTAAATTCCGGAAGATGCGAAACAACATCCGGGAATTTCCTGAACGCAAAGTTCGTGGGCCCTACTTTGGCTTTGTGAACGAGCTGATGCATCATGAGAATATTGAAATCGGCTCTTTCGGTGAACCCCGCGCTTTTCAGGCTCTCCTCGAAGACGGGGTCTATATTGCTCTTCTTGGAGTTGATATAGGGTATCCCGGTTATGGAAACGGTCTTTCCCTTCACTTCAAACCTGAAGGTGCCCGGTTCGTTGAATACGACGATATTCTTGAACGTGGACGCCACTTCGTTCAAAAGAAGCGACCTTTCGTGATTTCCGGGTACAACGAATATCCGTATTCCTTTCCCGTCAATGTATTTAAGGGGCTTCAGAGCCATTTGAAGGATATAAAGAGGGGGCGTTTCATTCTCAAAAAGATCGCCCGTATGTAGAATAAAATCGATGTCTTTTATGTTCTGAAGGATGTAGTTCACAACTCTGAAGTAGTTCGAAAGGAAATCAAAACCCCTGAAGGCAGTGTAGTCCTTCGGCGGTTTTACCGGAAAATGATCGCCAAGGTGATTGTCGCTGAAATGGATAAAAAGCATCAGAATTTCTTTTCCAGATACATTTTCAGAAGGCCGCGTTCGCTTTTTACGCTCACTTCAAGGTAATGCGCATCAAAAAAAGCATCGAAAGCATTGTATAACCAGAACAAAAGCACTCCGGAGATCAGGTATTGATGAAGAAAGTATTTATTCACATATTCATCGTAAAGGGGCTCAGAGCCTTCCGGTCCGTTCTTGGAGAAATAATCCTCATAGGTTTCATAAGCCTTCTGGACGGTACCGTAACTTTTAAAAGTCCCGTAGAGCATTCCGCCTGCGAAGGAAAGGAATACGGCGGATTTAATATATTTCCCGTTGGAAAACTGTCCGAAACCCGGAACGATCGCCGATTGCACGAGCCGGAGAACCGGTTTACTTACAAGCTCTTTTCCCGTTGCTCCTGAAGGAGATAGAAAGAGAAGTATTGCGGCAATAACGCTCAGTCCGCCGAATTGAATTTTGCGAATATTTTTTCCTGAAGGAGTTTTTTCCATTCTTCGTTGATGAACTCTACTTTGGGAACATATCTTCCCTCAACTTTCACGGAAGGTTCCCCTATATTGTTCCCTCTCTGGCTCATGAATATAGGTATGCTTTTAATCCAGTATTCCCCATTCAGTTCAACCTCGGCCCATCCCTTTAAAGCACCGCTTTCATATTTTTTTATCTTGATCTCCGTGATAGAAGGCAGCGGCCCTTTTCCGGCAACGGACTTTTTCTGGATGCCATCTCCGAGGAAGTTCAGGAATTTGATCTCATTGGCCCAGAGGAAATAATACTTGCTTTCGCCGGAAACGGAATAGGGGAGAACGATCCTTCCGTCCTCGAATGTTATCCCTTTTACCAGCACGGCGCCGTCCAGTTCGACCGAGTATTCTTCCGCGCTCTGGTTCACAGCGGTGATCCTGGTAGCATATGCCTTGGCGGGAACGGCCGTTTTCGGGGTGTCTGCAGGAGCTTTATCCGTAACCGTAGTTGAAGGGGCTTCTTCGCGTATTTCCTCGCCAGGTCCGGAGGCTTGAGGCTCGGCAGTCTCTTTCCCGGGCGTTTCAAGGGTTTTTTCCGCTTCGAATTTCCTTTCTACTTTTTCAACGTTCTCCGCCTTTTTACATGAGAAGAACGCGAGCATCAATACGAGAGCTACAATGATCGTCTTTTTCATCTTCTAACCTTCCTTAAAATTTTCTTTCCATATATTGAAAAAATGCGCAGTATGTTTCTGCGGTATCAGGATCCTCTCCACGGTCCCGTATATCTTTACATGATATCCGCGGTCGAATATCTCAAAAACAGGCTTGGCGTTCTTGTCGAGGAAAGAAAGTTCCTTTCCGTTATTGAAGAACATGAACTCGCCGCTTTGAGACATCCGCTCCATCTCATTCTCCACAAGACCCTGTATCTCCTTTTTTATATAGAATTTTTCGGAGAACCGGACATTGATAACGGTGAAGTCCTGGCTTTCAACGAACGCTTCTTCTATATTGAAACGGCTGATATTGCCTTTATTGAGAAGCACGCGCTTCCAGGCAAGCTCTTCAAGGTTATTCGTTCCTCCAAGAGAGAAGAGATTAACTCCGGGTTCTGTCAGATTGTGGGCATGTTTTTCGTGGAGTACGGCGATGAATTTCGTGAACCGCAGCTCTGAAGACGGCTTTACGGCAAATTCACCCTTTTTTATCTTCTGGGAGTATTTCAAAAGAGCGTTCTTGTATCCGAGTTGCTCGGTCATATATAAAAAAAGGATCAGTACGGAATCAAAGGCGGTTTTATTTAAAAATTCATTCAAGTAATGAAGCGCAAGGAAATCCTCGCTCATTAATTGCTATCCGCGGCGGTAGTCCTGAATATCTCCTCGACTGTAGTCGTTCCCTTGAGGGCCTTTATTACGGCAGACTCGCGCAGCGTTTTCATTCCCTGTTTCCTGGCCAGGGCTTTAATGTCGTCCACAGATGCTCTTTTTACGATAAGGGACCGCATCTCCTCGGTGACGAAAAGCACTTCGTAAACGGCGGTTCTTCCTTTATAACCGGTATTGTTGCATTTAGAGCAGCCTTTGCCTTTATAGAAATCAGTCGTAGAGACCTTATCCTTGGGAATGCCGAGGTCCATCTTCGTCTCCGGAGTGACATCCTCGTCAACGATCTTGCAATTCGAACAGACCTTTCTTACGAGTCTCTGTGCAATGATCATCACGAGGGAGCTTGCTATATTGAAAGGTTCGATGCCCATATTGCCGAGTCTTGCGATCGTGTCCGGGGCTGAGTTCGTATGAAGCGTTGCAAAGACAAGGTGGCCGGTTTGAGCGGCCTTAACGGCGATCTCTCCGGTCTCGAAATCTCTAACTTCACCTATCATGACTATGTCGGGATCAGCTCTGAGGAACGATTTCAACGCGGAAGCAAAGGTAAGCCCTACTTCCGGTTTTGCCTGGACCTGATTCAATCCCTCGATATCGAATTCGACAGGGTCCTCCGCTGTCATGATGTTCACGTCCTCGGTATTCTTCAATTTCAAGGACGTGGACAGTGTCCAGGTCTTGCCCGATCCTGTTGGTCCCGTTATCAGGATCATTCCCCACGGCGAATCAATGCCCTTCGTAAAGCGCTCGAGTTGAGCCTGCTCGAAACCGAGCATATCGAGAGTAACTTCTCCGGAACCTTTGTCCAGAATTCTTATGACCACTTTTTCCCCCCATACGCACGGTATTATGGCAACTCTGAGGTCTATGTTCCTGTTATCATAGGTCACCCTCGCCTTGCCGTCCTGAGGCACTCTTTTCTCAGCAATATTAAGATGCGAAATGATCTTGATCCTCGAAACAAGTCCGGCGTTGATTTGCCTGGGCAGCTTGTCGGCGGTATGAAGGACGCCGTCCATCCTGTATCTTAACCTCGTGTACTTTTCATAGGGTTCTATATGGATATCCGAGGCCTTCTTCCTGATGCCGTCAAGGATGATCTGATTAACTAGTTTGACGAGAGGTTTATCATCGGCAGCGACGCCGGCCACGGCCTCCTCCTCCATCTCGTCGCTTTCCGATACGACATCCATGACCGTTTCCGAAAGGTCTTTAGTCTTATCCTCCAGATGCTCTCTTGCCGATTTATAATATTTATCCACGGCAGCCGTAAGGCTCCTTTTCGTTGAGATCGCAGGTTCGATATTAAGGTTTGTGATGAACTTAAGGTCGTCCAGTATCTTCCTGTCCGTCGGGTCCATCATAGCCACGGTAAGAGTATCTCCGAGCTTCTCTATTGGGATAACGAGATGTTTTTTTGCGACCTCGCCGGGAATGAGTTTGAGTATCTCCGGGTCCACTTCCCATTCATCGAGGTTCACAGCTATCATTCCGAGCTGTTGCTGCAGGAAGAAGAGGATCCTCTCTTCCGGAACGAATCCGAGATCGATAAAGATCTGGCCAATTTTACCGCCGTTCTTTTTCTGTTCGTCAAGAGCCTGCTGCAGCTGTTCGGGCGTAAGCAGACCTTCTCCGATCAGAATCTCGCCGAGTTTCATTTCCACGCTACACTCCTATTTATTTGTTCTCGAAAAAAGCCCGGTACGCCCTGAAAGTCTCCCATAGATCCGCTTTAGATACAACCTCATAGGGCGAATGCATGCCGAGAAGTCCGGGTCCGCAATCTATCGTGTTCATGCCCCATTTCGAGAGATATTTCGCGATCGTGCCTCCGCCGCCCTCGTCTATTTTGCCGAGCTCGGCGAACTGCCAGTGTACGCGAGCCTTATTAAATATACCTCTTATTCTTGCCGTGAATTCTGCAGTGGCCTCATTCGTGGAATACTTGCCTCCGCTTCCGGTGAATTTAGTGAGAACTACGCCATAGCCTGAAATGGCCGCATTGTTGATCTCATGAACTTCCTTGAACATCGGATTAACAGCCGCGTTAACATCCGCGGAGATCGCTTCGGAGCGTGAAAGGACATCATTGATCTGAGCAAAATCATTCTTCCTGCCTGTGAACGCGAGTAATTTCACGATAATATCGAGAAGCCAGCTCGACTGCGCACCTGTCGGTCCGTCGCTGCCGATCTCTTCTTTGTCTATAAGAAATGCGATAGAAGTATAGTCGGGCTGTTCTTTCAGTCCCTCTACGGCTTTCCAGGCAGTATAACCGCAGATGCGGTCATCCTGGCCGTAAGCTCCCACGAAAGTCCTGTCGAATCCCGCATCACGGGCTTTATCGGCCGGCACTATCTCCAAATCGGCGGAAACGAAATCCTCTTCCTTGATCCCGTACTTCTTATTGAGAAGTCCCAGCAGGAATTCTACAAGTTTTGCTTTTGATTTCTCATTCCGGACTTCTTTCTGGCCTGCAATAACGTTCAGCTGCTCGCCGGTGATGATATCGGGAAGGGTCTTCGTATACTGTACGTTCTTTGCAAGATGCGGAAGGAGATCCGGTATTACGAAAACGGGATCATTATCGTCCTCGCCCATTTCGATCTTCACTTTTTTACCGTTCTCCAGAACTGCTATTCCGTGAATGGCAAGCGGCCTGGAAACCCACTGGTATTTTTTTATCCCGCCGTAATAATGTGTTTTCATAAGTGCGATATTCGAGTCCTCAAAAAAAGGTTTCTGCTTGAGATCAAGCCTTGGGGCATCGATGTGAGCGCCCACTAACCTGAATCCGTTCTCGATCCCTTTCTTGCCGAGATAAACAACAGCCAGGGCACGGTCCCGGTTCCCTATCAGGACCTTTTTCGTGCCTTTTCCGGCTTTGCCGAAGAACTCCCATCCGCTCTTCTTCGACATCTCCGAGAAATACACATAAGATTCTCTTTCCGTTTTACAGGAAGAGATGAATTTTTTGTAGTCTTCGGCAAATGCGAATACGCTCTTGGTATCCTTCTCGGAATAAATGCTCCAGAGGTTCTTGAGCTCTATTCTCCTCAAAGAAGGTTCAGTCCTCCGTTTTCTTGCGGTTTTTGCCATTCATATACTCCTTTATTATTCTCATTTGTTCCAAGTCCGTCGCGTTGAGATTTACCATTGCTGAAAGTATCGCGAAGTAACCGTTGGCTTCCGTGTAGAATCCGTGTTCGAAGGCGGCTCTTGTCAGCATTCTCACGAAAGTAATACCCTCCTCGCCTTCAAGATCGGTCTCCGCCGCTCTGCGTAATATTCGTTTACCCGTGTGGAAGGCCTTCAAAGAATCCTTTTCCACAAGATAAAGAAAATTGGCATAAGCCATCCAGATCCTTATACTGTCGGGATTGTTCCGGAGCCCCTCCATCAGGAAATCCCTGGCCTCAATCATTTTCCCGTTAAATTTGTAAAGCAGGAAAGCGCCAAGGGAATATACTTTTTCATTTCGGGGATTAATGAGAGCCGCTGCTCTAATAAGAAAAAGCGAGTTATTCTCCAGAGATGGTGCCTTTCCGGAGAATTCCCAGAGATGATGATAGATATCCATGCGGTTCCAGAGATAATCAGACAGGAATTCCCGGTATTTTTTTGAAACGGAAGAAGAGAACCCATCGGCATTCTTTTCTATCTGATTAAAATTTAAATATGTGGCGGTGATCCCTACTGTAAGGACTGAAAAGATAACTGCGGCGGCATATATGGGTTTCATTTTCTTATATTCCTGAAATAGACCACGGTGGAAAGAAGAAGAAAGGCAATGCCCTGAAAGAACATCATCGAAACGATCATGATATTGTTCCATGGCTTGTTCAAAAGACGGATATGGAGATAATCGAGCTCGCCTCCGTGCTGATTATGTTCTGTTCCTCTGTTGCATGTATGTTCGGTCTCCCCAATACACGTATTCGCAAGTTCATGTATGTCTTCCCGATCATGATTGACACATTTATCAATGCTCCCGGGAATACGCATTGAAGATCTGTAATGTCTGAAAAAGAACAGAAAAAATGAGAAGAAGGCTAAAAGGAGGAAAAAGAAAAGTATTGTAAGGAAAACCTTCGCTTTCAAAATTCCTTCTCCTTAAAAGCCCATGCCGAAAGAAGCAGGGTGAAAACAGAATACCCGGCTATATAAAAAAACACTGCGATAAAATAGGCGAAATGAAGTTTCGCGCCCTGCATGACCGCATATGAAATATCGAGGTAATCCTTGTTGGGCAGAACGAATTTGATCAGTTTCAGAAGGAACAGGACCGGGCCCGGATAGTTCTGGGCGACAATAAGTTCGATATAATCATTGTCAATGCCTGAAATGAAATAACAAAGAGAAATAACGGCCACAAGGATCGTCGGTCTTAAAAAAACGGAGAAGAAAATTGAAAGGCCGAGGATGATGAAAAGATATAAAAACTTCATGATGATAGCGAGCACGAGCATTCCTTCATAGCTTTTTATCCCGCTTCTAAGCATGATCAGGGCGCCGGCTATCGTGATCAGAGTAAAGATCAGAAGATAAACGGCGCAGGAGAATATCTTGCCGAGTATGTATTCAACTTTGGTTACAGGTTTGGAAAGGATAAGATAGATCGTCCTATTCTCTATATCTCTTCTGATATTATAAGCGCTGACTGCGAGAATGAGCGCTAATCCCAGGACTTCATAGAGAAAAAGGACAGATTCGATCGAGATGAAAGGATGGCTGCCAATGCCGAAGGCATTGAGAGAGCTGATCAGATAGATGAAAAGAAGAGCGATGAAGAATATCCCGTACAGGATCCTGGTCCTTAAAAATTTCCGAAAATTATAAAGGGTCAAATTCATCAAAGAGCTCATCTCTCTTCCCCGATAGTGCGCAAGAAGAAGTCGGCCATACTTTCTGCCCGCCGCCTGTATTCTATTACTTCGATGCCCTTCTGTTTGAGCAGATTCAAGAATTCAGGTTTTTCGCGGTCGGAGACCGGAATAATATGCTCGTCTTCCTTATATTTCTCCCCGCCGTACTTCTTTATTATATCTTCAGCTTTGTTCCTTTTTATTATAACTTCATAATTGGTTCTATATTGGATCAGCTTGTTTTTGTCCCCGAACCGGAGCAGTTCGCCTTTGTGCAATACTCCGATCTGATCGCACAGATCATCAACTTCGTCCAGATAATGAGATGAGAGGAATATCGTATTGCCTTTCGTTTTCTCCTTTCTCACAAAACGTCTGATCTCATCCTGGGAGATCGGGTCAAGTCCCGCTGTCGGTTCATCAAGTATCAGAAGTCTTGGGCAGTGGAGGACGGCTTGGATTATCGCAACTTTCTGAAGCATCCCTTTTGAGAAAGTTGAAAGTTTCATGTCCTTGAACGTATAAAGCCCGAAGTCATTAAGAAGTTCATCGATCCTGGTCTTCAATTCCTTCTTGTCGCGCGTAAAAAAAGCGCCGAAGAAGTGAAGTATCTCAAAAGCGGAGAAATCGGCATCCAGATACGATACTTCGGGAAGATATCCGATGTACTTTCTTACGGAAGCATCGTCGGGATTTTTATCGAAGATCCGTATCTCACCCGAATCCGGTTTGAGAAGTCCGAGGAAAAGTTTGATTGCAGTGGACTTCCCGGCCCCGTTGCGTCCGAGGAAACCGACGATATTCCCTTCCTCGACGGAAAGGTTCAATCCTTTAAGGGCCGTTATCTTCTGCCCGTTCTTTTTGTATGTTTTAACAAGGGAAGATGTCTGGATCGCTCTCACTCCTTCTCCCAGGCTGAAAGGTCAATGTTCTTGAATACGCCGTCTATCTTCTCCAGATGTTCCAGATAGCTTCTATCCGGATCTTCCATTTTCTTTTTGCCTTTGTATTTCCCGTAAAGCGCTGCGACTTTTACAAAATTCTCGTAATGGAATGTCACTCTGTTCTCGGCATAATCCCTTGCCGACCATGTCGATATCAAGAACTGCCAGTCGGAGGATTCCAGAAGCAGGAGTTCTCTTGCCATCTGAATGAGTATCCTGTTTTCGAATGCATTGCCGGCGTTCCTTGTTTTAACAGCTTTTCTCAATGTTTCTTCGGCCTCATAGATATATTTCCAGGTCCATTTTGTCCAATCGTTAAGCCAGATATAATGGAACCCGCCTTCACCCCATGAACCTTCGGGAAGGCTTATCTTTCCGAAAGGCCGGTTCGTTTCAATGTGTTTATGCGCCATTTCGCCCTTTACCGTCTTGGACGAAGCAAGGCAGCGGAACACGTTCTCGATCCATTTAATCCCTTCGAACCACCAATGCCCGAAGAGCTCGGCATCATACAGTGCCACGATCCCATTGGAATCTTTGTCTTTGATCGCCCCGGCGATATTCTCGAGAAGGGAGACGAAATGCTCTGCATGCGATTGAGCTCTTTCGAGCGCAATTGCGGGGTCGTATTCGAGTTTATCCCCTAAAGAGACATTATTACCGGTCACTTTCCAGTATTTATGCCCGCCGGGGAATTTCTTTTTATGGAATTCAAGATAATTCCCGTCCCCGGGATAACCGTTCTGGGCGCTCCATACCTGCGACCCGGTCTTTTCGTCCCGGATAAGAGCGTAAACAGGTTTTTCATTGTGTTCATGAACAAGATAGTATGAATGCTCAGGGAATTCACTTGTAAGAAGGTCCCTTTTCGCCATCCCTTTCTTGAACTGGTCCCACAAAACCTGGAGCGCTTTAAACCTTTCCAAATAGACTCCCTTTGCTTTGGAGTTCCTGATAAGATGAGTATCTACAAAAAAATATCTGATATCGTTCCTGGAAAGTATCTCTTCAACGCCTTTCCTCTTGAACCCTCTTCCTCCAAGCGGGGATTTCCAGATATATGAAGGCCTGTAGGCGTTCTCGGGAAGCCAAATGCCCAAAGGTTTCTTCTTAAAATAACTCTTGTATGTATTGACCGCAGTTGAGACCTGTCCGTTCACCGCCTCGTCATTTCCGAGAAGCGGAAGATATCCGTGTGTAGCGCAACATGTAATGATCTCGATCTGACCGCGGTCCTGGGCTTTCTTGAATTCGCCAATAAGGTTCTCATTGATCCCGATGAAGTATTCAAGCGTCCCTTTATAAAAATCCTCCCAGAAATTCGACAGTTCCCCGTAAACCTTCTGATTTGTTTTCTTGAAATATATTGAATCATCGTAAACATGCTTCAGTTTGTTCTTCAGGTAATCCTTAAAGCCCTCCTTGAACTCCGGAGCTGCGAATTGTTCGAGCAGTATTGGGGTTATATTGATCGTAATAGGGGAGGGTATCCCGTCATTATAGAGATTGTCCAGCGCTTTCAGAAGAGGGATGTAGGTTTCGGCCGCTGCTTCAAAAAGCCAATCGGTACCATGGGGCCAGGTCCCGTGATTGAGAACATAGGGCAAGTGAGCATGAAGAACAAGGATAAAATTTTTCTTTTTCATAGCTTTATTATATGCTTTTTTATAAAAATTATCAAGATTTTTACAGCCTCATCCCTTTTGATTCACTAAATAATATTCCCAATAATAAAATACATATGAAAAGCCGGGGAGTATTTATCCTATAAACCGAGATAATTATTTGAAAAAAAACGATTATTTTGTAAAATATACCTTCATACGCCCGTAGCTTAATGGATAGAGCATTGGATTGCGGATCCAAAGGTTTAGGGGTTCAAGTCCCCTCGGGCGTGCCATGGAGAGGTGCCGCAGTGGTTGAACGGGGCGGTCTCGAAAACCGTTATACGGGAAACCGTATCGAGGGTTCGAATCCCTCCCTCTCCGCCATTATCAGTGAAAAGTGAACAGTGAACAGTGAACAGTTGAGGTAATGATCACATAGGTCTATATGAGAGGGAGAAACATGAACTGCTTCATGTTTTGTAGGGATTCGAAAGCCGGAGCCATGTCAGTTGACAGGCGAGGCGGGGTCGCGAAAACGGTAAGTGAAGCGAAACGTTATTCGTGAC
>CALMGJ010000028.1 GCA_937863565.1 uncultured bacterium
TAATAAAGGATATATCGAAATATTTACACTGTTTTGCTACTCCTGCAACAACCGTTCCTTATCCGGGATTTGAAAAATCAGGGATATTCTGGTAAAATCATCCATGTTCAAAATAAAGATATTCGATTTTATCTCGTCCGCCCACCATCTTAGGGATTACAAGGGCAAATGCGAAACGCCTCACGGCCATAACTGGAAGATCGAGATCGAGTTTGAGGGGCCGGAATGCGACAGAACCGGGATGCTCATCGATTTCAAGGAGGCGAAAACGCTTTTGAAGAAATATATAGACCGTTTCGATCATAAGGATCTCAATACCGTGGCCCCTTTTGATCTTCTCAACCCTACGGCGGAGAACATCGCGAAATTCTTCTTCGATTCTCTTAAGGACGATCTCAAGGACAGGCCCGTACGCATATCGAAGGTCGAAGTCTGGGAGAGCGCGGGCAATTGCGCGTCTTATGAAGATAGATGAATTCGCCGGGAAGAAACGCGCAGGAAGCGACGAATCGGGCAAAGGAGACCTCTTCGGTCCTCTTGTCGTAGCGGGCATCGTATTAAGGCCTGAAAAAGAGGCCGTTCTGCTTTCACATAATATCAGGGACAGTAAAAAGATTACGAACAATGTGATACGGAAACTCGCCGCCGTGATCAGGGAGAACGCATATTTCGAGATCGTCTGCATATCGCCGAAAAAATTCAACGAGCTCTACGGGAAGATGCGCAACATGAACCTTATCCTGGGCTGGGCCCATCAGAGGGTGTTTCAGAACCTTCACGAAAGCGATCCGTTCGAATTGGCGCTTGCGGACAAGTTCTCCGTGAAGAACAGGATAGCCGTAAAGGGCGATTTCACGCTCTACGAGTTCAATAATGCCGAGGCGGATGTCGCCGTCGCCGCGGCAAGCATTTTGGCCAGGGACCGGTTCCTTTCCGAGATGGAGCGGATGGGAACAAAATTCGGAATGGAGTTCCACCGCGGCGCTTCTCCGCAGGCTGTCGAGGATGCGCGCGTTTTCATAAGAAAGCACGGATACGCGGAACTTTCCTCCGTCGCCAAGATGAATTTCAAGATCGTTCCGAAAGATGAAGCCTCTTCATAGCGAATATCTCGACGGGTTCATATCGTTCCTCTCTCTCGAGAAAGGCCTAAGCGGCAATTCCGTCGCCTCCTACTCCCTCGATATGACGTCGTTCTTCGAGTATATAGAGCCCAAAGAGGTCCCGGATATCGGCAAAAAGGACATACTCGGATATTTTTCCGCTCTCAAGGACCTGGGGCTTGCTCCGACCAGCATTGCGCGCAAATACTCTTCGCTCAAGAGTTTCTTCAATTACCTCATATACGATAACCGGATAAAGAACAATCCCCTTGAACTCATGGAAGCCCCGAAGATCTGGAAGAAACTTCCCGAAGTGCTGAGTTACAAGGAGATAAAAAGTCTTTTCGCGGCCTGCGATATCAAATCGTTGTGGGAACTGCGCGATCTCTGCGCGATGAAAATGCTCTATTCCTCCGGTCTTCGCGTGAGCGAACTCATCTCGCTCAAGACCGGCGATTTCATGTGGGATATCGAATTCATCCGGATCATAGGCAAAGGCAACAAAGAGCGCCTTGTCCCGGTGAACCGCGACGCGCTCGATACCGTGAAGGCATTCTTGATGCAAACTGCGGAGATAAGAAAGACGGACGCCGTGCTGATAGGACGGGACGGAACGGGGTTGACCCGGCAGTACATTTGGCAGATGCTGAAGAAGTACGCGCTCAAGACCGCTTTAAGCAAGAAGATATATCCGCATATACTCAGGCATTCCTTCGCGACCCATATGCTCGAGAACGGGGCGGATCTTCGGAGCATTCAGGAGATGCTCGGTCATTCGGACATCGCGACCACCCAGATATACACGCATATCTCGCGCGAGTACATCAAGGAGATCTACAAGAAATGCCACCCGAGAGGCTGATATACTCATATACCGAGAAAGAACTTGGGGAAGAACTCAAAACTCTCGGAATGCCCGCATACGCTTCGAAACAGATATTTTCATGGCTGTACGCGAAAAGGGTCTTCGATCCCGCGGATTTCTCGGACATTTCCAAAAAGAACCGGGATAACCTTGCGGACCGCTTCCGTTTTATCCTGCCCTCCCCCGCAAGGAAGGCCGCGGATGAGGCCGACGGCACGGTCAAGATCGTTCTTCTGAAAGAGGAAAAAGCGTTTTTCGAAGCCGTCATCATGCGCTCCGGAGAACATCATACGGCATGTCTCAGCACCCAGACTGGATGCGCGATGAGATGCTCTTTCTGCGCCACCGCGCGCTCAAGGAAGCTCGTGAACCTTTCGGAAGCGGATATGGTCATCCAGGTCCTCTCTCTTTTCCGGGAAACGGGGATCATGCCGCAGAACCTCGTTTTCATGGGCATGGGAGAACCATTTCTCAATTATAACGCCCTGGAAAGGGCCGTAGAGATATTCGTGTCCCGGAACGGGTTCGCTTATTCCCAGAGGCATATCACCGTCTCGACGGTCGGCGTGCTCGAAGGCATAAAGGCATTGACCGCGCGCTTTCCGAAGATCGGGATCGCGGTCTCGCTGAATTTCACGGGACCTGGTAGAGCGGAGTACATGCCTTCCGAAAAGTCATATCCCGTATCTGAGGTCCTGGAATTTTACTCGAGGAACCCGGGGTTGAGACGGCCGACCTTCGAATATGTGCTTATAAAAGACCTGAATGACAAAGAGGCGGACGCCCGGGCTCTTCTCAAGATACTGGGCGGCTTGAGATGCAAATTGAATGTCATCCCCTATAATGAGAATCCGGGGCTTCCATTTAATAGTCCGGATGAAGAAACACTTGAAAGATTCCTGAAAATAGTGTATAAAGGTATAAACGCGGTCACCGTGAGACGGAGTATGGGTAAGAACATCTCCGGAGGCTGCGGACAACTCAGCGGGGAAATGAATGCTTGAAAAATGTGTTCTCGGATGGGATGCCGACGAGGACGATCTTTTACTTGAAACGGTTAAGAAAAAGAACATAGGCGGGATCATCGTCTATGCCAAGAATATAAAGGATAATTTCACTGCTTTCTCGAAGAAACTTAGGGAGACTTCCGTCAATAAGAATCTGATCATCTGCGCCGACCAGGAGGGCGGGAGCGTACGGAGGTTCATGGACGAGGACATCTTCGTGATGTCGGCAAGGGAATCCATCGAATTTCTGAACCCTATCCAGTATGAGACCGAAGTCTATTTCATGGGGAAGCGTCTCAAGGAATACGGGATAGATCTCGTGCTCGGCCCGGTTCTCGATATCGTCACAAGCAAGGAGAATATCCTCTGGGAGCGCTCATACGGCTTTATGGAGGACATCCTGAAATTCGGAGAGGCCTTCATCTCTGCTCTTGAGAAGGCAGGAGTGAGTTCCTGCATCAAGCATTTTTTCGGTTACGGGCTTGCGAATCCCGATCCTCACGGCAATCCTGTCTCCATAGAAAGAACGGAGAGGGTGAAAACATCAATGTTCCCTTTCGTGAAGATGGTATCGAGAGGTTATAAGGATTTTATAATGACCGCTCACGTCGATTACGAAGGTGAGATCGTCACCTATTCGGCGAAATGGATAAAGGATTATCTGAAGAAGTCCTGCGGTTTTGGCGGAAAGGTCATTACCGACGATCTCATGATGAAAAGCGCCGGGGATATGCCCCTTCCCGAAAAGGTGAGAAAGTCCGTCGAAGCGGGATGTGATTACTGCATCATCTCCGGCCGTCTGGTCGATGCCGTTAAAAAACTGTCTCCTCAAGCGCTGTAAGATCGATAAGATGACAGAAAACCTTCTTTCCTTCCGCGGAAAGTATGCTTCCGTAGATCTCTAGCTGTTTTCTATCGCGCTCAAGCAGATCGGCCGATATACGGGTTTTATAATCGACGATATGGATCCCGTCATCTTTGAAAATAACGGCATCGATGCGGCCGTAGAGGAAATATTTCTTCCCTTCATGGATGAAGTAGCCTGCGGCATCGCATTCCCTGAGTATGTTGCTGCTCCCATCATTTAGCGTTCTGCATAACCCGGAAGAAAGGAACTTTTCATAAACACGCATTGCGTCCCTTATTACATCTTCCGATCTTTCGGTAGCGAGGATCGTCTCGATACCCTTATTTTCCGAAGCCAGAAGCCGGTGAAGCAATGTGCCTTTCTTCGCCGCATATGCAGTAATGTCTTTCCCGGATGTTCTACCGCAGATCTTGTCGAGAAAGGAAGAAACGGACATCACTTCCGCCTTAGCCGACGGTTCTACGGCCACTTTTTCGGCCTTTCTCCTCTCCGGTATCGCGGCCGGCGGCCGGGACATTCTTTCAAAGCGGCTCTCGGGCACGCTAAACAGATCGACCGCTTCGAATTTCCCCTTCGGAGATAAAAGATAAAGCCGTTCTTCCGCGCGCGTCAAAGCCACATAGAGAAGGCGTTTCTTCTCCAACCTCTCCTTATGCCTGTAATTATCCTTTATTTTTTCGTAGAAACCGTTCTTCAAAGCCTTGCATGCGATACCTTCAGGATCATAATAGAACTCGCAAGCGGCCTCGCGCCGCCTTTCGGGGAATATCTTATTGAATTGCGAGAAAACGACCACGGGAAATTCAAGGCCCTTGGATTTATGGACCGTCATCAAACGGACGGCATTGTCGTTCTCGCTCGGCGGAATACTGAATTCAAGCGAGGATAGATTACTTTCGAGATAGAAGGCGAGATCGTAAAAATTGAAAAGGTTGCCGGTGAACAGTTCCCTGGCCCTATGTTTTATCTCCTCGAGCCCGGATGCGAGGATCTCCGCATCTTCGAACATCCCGAGATAATCCGCATACCTGTTCTCTGAAATTATAAGTTCAACGACCCGGTCCGGCTTAAGGATGTTTTTTAGGCCGAGGAGATGGTTGAAAGTCTCAAATATCCCTACATAATTCGATTTATACCCGTAAAAATACTCCTCCGCCCGTTCATAGAGATAATTGCCCTTGCATTGGGATATTTTGAATAGAGTGATATCGTCTATAAAGAAAAGATCGCTTTTAAGGAACTCGAGGAACCACATATCGTCATACGGATTAGCCAAGGCTTTTATATATTGTATCACCGAGAAAAGCGGCGAAAAATCGGAGATCTTCAAGGCATCTTCATCTCTGAGCGGAATATTCTCTGCTCTCAAAGCCTTTTTGACCTCACCGTAATCACCGGAACGGGCGCAGAATAGAAGAGCGATGTCCTTGAATGCATAACCGTCGTGCAGCGCGTGTTTGACGGCATCGATCACGGGTGCGATATCCTTATCTTCCGTTTCCTCAAAATAAACCGTTCCTTTCCTTTCCGCGTTCCCGGCTTTCATATCGGGTCCGTAGTCTACTTCATACGGATCTTCACCGGAAGCTGTAAGAAAAGGTCTGAAGCTTTTGTTCACATACCCGATGATCCCGTTCCCGGAACGGAAATTCATGTCAAGGCCGACGGACCGGAAACCTTTGCGTTTAAAATCGTCAACCGTTCTATTGAAAACGGACACATCCGAGTTGCGGAAGAAATATATGGATTGCTTGGGGTCGCCGACGATAAAGAGCTTTCCGGGCATTAGAGTGCCGGACTCATCATCTTCTTTGGCCATATTGAAGATAATGCTCCTCTGCTGCTCGTTGGAATCCTGGAATTCATCCACAAGGAAAGCCTTGAAGCGTTCGTGAAGGCGGGTTCTTACCGAAGGATCGCTCCTCAATTTCTCTTCGAGAAGCTCGAGTATGCGCGAGTATGTAAGAATGCTCTTTCCCGAAAGTTCTTCGAGCATGCTCTCATTGATCTCCTCCGCGATCTCGAACAAGCATTCCTCTTCTTCCCATGCCCCTTCTTCGAAAAGAGGCATGAGCACTTCCCTGTTGAATTCTTCCGCGTTCTCCTGTTTCTCACCCTTCCCGGATCTGCGAAGACGCATATCGGAAGTTAGGTTCGGTGCAAGCAGTTCCCTTATCTCTTCCAGTCCGAAGCCACGGTCATTCCTGTTGAAAAATCCCGTAAAGTCATCTACGGCAGCTTGCGCTTTTGGGGTAAAGTCCCTTCCGGAATATTTTCCGGCCAAGGCGCGGAGCTGTCCTTTAAATGCCTCGACGAATTCCCCCCTGCACGAGAACCCCATTCTTTTTTCAAATACAATGTTCTCCATATACCTAAGGCGGGTTTCCGCATAAAAAGCCCCAAGTCCCCTGCCATACCCTTTTTCATGCCATCCGGAGATGATCGAGGAGACCGCCTGTTTTATCTTGACGAGTTCCAGACCTCCGTCAATGAGCTTCATTACTTTTCCAAATACGGCGCCGCGTTTTTCTGCGATCCTGTTCAGCTCGCCGTCAAGGAAGAGCCCGAAGAAATATTCGAAAGCCTCGCCCTCAAGGAATTCCGCATCCGGTCCGCATTCGAAATCAACGGGCATTGAAGCGATCACATCATTGGCGAAGGAATGAAAAGTAGAGATGGGGGCTCCGTCAAGAGCCAGGATATCGTTCAGCGCTTTTTCCTTGAGTTCAAGTCCCCTGTTTTCAAGTTCTTTCCGTATCCCGGAACCTTCAGGCGCGTAATAGATATCAAGGAAAGCTTTGCGTATCCTCTCTTTCATCTCGGCGGCGGCCTTTTTCGTATATGTGACGCAGAGAACGCTGTCAACGGGAAGCCCTTTTTCAAGGACAAGGTATACATAGCGTGCCGCAAGGCATCTCGTTTTTCCGCTTCCCGCCGGAGCGGTCACAATGATATTCTCATCCTCGAAGATATCCTTCTGATTCCCTTTAAGGCCGAAATAAGCGATTAATGCCTCTTTAATCATAGGGATGATCCCTCACGTTCTTGTCCGGGCGGAGGCAGGCATTGATGAAGGGGCAAAAACCGCATTTCCCCTCTATCTCCCATTCTCCTTCATTTCCGCAGGCTTGCTTCATCCCGGGGCCGGGATAGAAAGAGAAATCGCCGCGACCCATATTCGTAAGGATATTGCTCAGCGCGGACACTATTCTTTCCTCATCCGCTGCGCCGACATTGCCTTCTTTGGCTTCCCTTATATTATAAAAAATAAATTCCGAAGCATGCCCGAAGCCCGCTTTTTCGTATAATTTCATGTAAATATAATCCTGATAGAGCATATTTAGCTTCCTTTTTAAGGAAACGGTTTTTGTTCCGGTTTTATAATCGATCAGAACGGCATCGCCCTTCCCGTTCACGTCAACACGGTCCAGATATGCCGAGAAGGACGCCTTGAATGGCCCAAGATCGAGGATTATATCGCCGAAATACGACCGTTCGTCCCCGTTCCTGCCCTCCCTCTTCACGCCTCCGATCTGCAATTCGGAATACGAAGGCGAAAAGCCGTCCCTGAACGGGGAAGGCAGATGCCTGAGAAGGTCTAAAGATGCATTGTAGTATTCTTTCTCATAGAAAACGTAAAGAAGGGAACTGCCGATCCCTCCGCGGGCGAACTGCTCGGTGAACACTTCTTTGAAGACCTCTTTGAACTTCTCTTCCCCCGTATCATTCCTCTTGATCATATCCCTAAGCGCGAACAGAAGCGCATGGAAGAACCTCCCCTTGCTCATAGGCGTCATCTCATCCTCGTATTGAAGCTCTTCGATGCGGAGCATCTTCTCAAGGAAATACTTGTACGGGCAGCCTGCATATGTCTCAAGCCCTGAAACGGAAAGATAGCACGGTGAAACGGGTATGTTCAGAATGCCCGCATAAGCGGACGCTTCTTTCAGGGAGGCTTGATCCGCGTCCGCTTCGGAAAGCCGCTTTCTGATATCTGCTATCTTCTCGTACCGCGCCTTGACTCCGGCCTTCCCCGCGGCAGTATATGCCCTGGCTATATCCCGCTCCGAGCCCTTGAATTCAGGGAGCTTCAGAACAAGGCTTTTTATCTCGGGATCCCCTTCGTCGTCGAAATCATGGTATCCGATATAACAATTCGCGGATGAAACAAGATACTTGAACCTGAAGATATCCGCGGAGAGTTTCCTTCTCCGCTCCGGAAGGCCTTCCTCTTCCGGCATGCCTTCGCTACCGAAAAACCGGACAGGAGCGGGATATCTCGGGAACATTCCGCTTTGCATGAACGGGAAAATGATATGGTCGCTTTTTACCGTGGAAGCATCGCGGCTGCCCAGGATCCTTACCCTTGACAGAAAATCATTATTCTCTTCCATCGACATTCCCGCGCCGGCAAGGTTGTCGTACAATCCCGTGAATTCGGAAAGGTCCATATCAATACCCAGGGCATCGAGTTCCGAGGCGACCTCCGTGATCGAGGAGAATATTCCCGTGAACTCGGTCATGTCGGCCTTTATGATACTGCATGCCGCATCGTATATCCGCTTAATCGCCTGAGACATTGAAGCTCTGCTTTTTAAAAGAAGGTCCCGAAGCTCAAGAAGGCCTCGTATCACTTCATTGCAGGCGGGATCGCCGGCCGTTGCGGCGGCCCATTCCTCAAGGGATCCGCTGGAGCCGGATTTGATCATGTTCACTGCATATTTAAACATCTCTTCGCCTCCGAAAACCTTGGAGGACATGAGCGAGAGTATGCCGCTTTTGGAATATCCTCCGGATGAAGCGGTGAGGATATTTTTAAACACATTAACGACCGCATCGTTCTTTCTTTTCTTATGGCCCGAATAGAATGCGATCCCTTCCTCTGCAAGATGATCGCCGATATAGTGTGCGCACCCGCGGTCATCCGTAACTATCGTGATGCTGCCTTCGCGCATCTCCCGGCAAATGAGATAAAGGAGCCGTTCCATCTCTTCGGCGCGGTTCAAGGACCTGAATACCGAAGGCGGCGGCGACGCATTGAATTCATTCACTCTCAGAAGGCCTGCCGTCCTTTTCCCTGCGATCTCCCCGAGATACTCATCCTTCAGGCCCGCAGGAAGACCGACAGAAATGGTGATGTCCTTGAATTTGCCGAGGCCTGATACGAGCAGGTCCTCTTCTTTCTCAAACAGGAGAAATCCTTTGAAATCGATGCCGGAGAACCGGTCAAGGTACCGGGAATACGGGAGGCCGTCTATCGTCCTTTTTAGCACATCGGCGTCATCGTCCAGACCCGCATCATAGAGCCTTTCCTCATAGCGTTCGTATACGTTCCATATTTCCTTCCATCTTCCGTCGGAGAAGGAGTTCGCCGAGAAATTCCTCCCTGCCGTCAGGTTCGCGTATTTGATGTTCCCGATGATCCCGTATACCGTGTTTTCGATCTTCCTGATGTTCCTGTATGAGAGTTCAAGTCCTGAAATGATGTCCCTTATGAGGAAAAGCGATGCTTCACGGCCTATCACCGGTTTATCTGAGGATTCCGCTCTCAGAATATCTAGAAGTCCGTTCACAGTAAGGGCGTTCGTGCCGAAATATGCCCCTTCCTTTTCAGCCCTTTCCTTCATATGAAGGAGAAAAGAGAGCCTTGAGGGATACACTGTCAGTTTCAACGGTACTCCTCTATCTTCTCGTAGACAGGGCCTTCCGGTTTCAGGATCGAACTGAAAAGGACTACGGAAGAAATATACTGCGTCCCGAAGACCTCGTCCGTGTAGGTCCCCTCAGGAATGCGTGAGCCCTTTCTGTTCCGGGCGAGCGTTATATGCGGCGAGAACTTCCGGCATTCAGGTTTCAGGCCCGGCAATGCAAGGGTGAGGGCCTTTTCGGCCTCATCGAAGAACCGGGCAAGCGTTCCGTTCTCATCATCTACTCCGGCAAACAGAACGGCAGGCCTTTCTACGGGGCCGAAACCTCCGATCCCCCGTACAGTATGGGTTCTTTCCCCTTCGGGGATCTTTTGCGCAAGACGGCTCAGGAAAACGAGCGAGGAAGCGATATCATCTTTCTGCTCTCCGAGGAACTTTAAAGTGATATGGAGGTTCTCCCTTTTCACCATGCCGAATCCCCTGATGCGGGAAAGGCCTTTTTCATCAAGGTAATCATATATGCGATCTTTTATTTCACCTTTGATTTCAAAAGCGAGAAAGCATCTCATTTAAACTCTTTTAAAATTCCGAAGATGACCATATCGGCTGTTTGTCTTCTGATGTCTTCCCTGTTCCCCATGAACCTGTATTCTCCGTAAATGATCCTTCCTTCAATGTTCAAGGCCGTAAAAACGGTTCCGGCGGGTTTATCCCGGGTGCCGCCGCCCGGTCCGGCAATGCCGGTTACGGCATATGTGATATCGGTACCGAAAAGTTTAACTGCTCCGGCAAGCATCCGTGCCGCGCTTTCACGGGAGACGGCGCCATACTTTTTTATTATCCCCGGAGGTACGGATAGAAGAGCGGATTTGCTTCCGTTGGAATAAGTTACCGCGCTGCCGGCAAAAACGGCTGAAGAACCGGGAATATCAGTCAAGCGTTTTGCAATAAGCCCTCCCGTGCATGATTCCGCACCCGAAAGCGTCATCCCATTTTTCATCAAGGCTTTAATAAGAAGACCTTCGGGAGTATCATCATCATATCCGTAAATGAAATCCCCGAACTCCCTTTTTAGCCTGTTCAGCACAGGGCGGATCAGCCGGCGGACCTTTTCTTTTTCAGTATTGGCAGTAAGCCTGATCTTAACTTCTCCCGGAACGGCGGTAAGTGCGATGGTGGGATTCACGCTCCTTTCGAATATGTCCTTTATACATTCATTGATCTCGATCTCTCTCAGACCAATGAGTTTCACCGTGAGCGAGAAGATGCTTCTTCTCAGGTTCAGTGTTTCCCTGATGAATTTTTCCAGTTCCGGGAACATTGTCTTCATTTCATTTGGAACGCCCGGAAGGATCACTATGAGTTTTTTCCCTTTGCGTATTATCTCGCCCGGCGCGGACCCCAGTTTATTTTTAAGAAGGATACTGCCTTTGATTATAAAGGCCTCCTTGCTTGAACGGGCCCTTCCGCTCTTCCCGTATTTGATCTTTATCGACTTTTCCAGTTCCCTGTTAAGAACGAGAGGGATTCCAACGGCTTCCGCTACGGTCTCTTTGGTAATATCGTCAACGGTCGAACCCAGACCGCCGGTGATGATTATAAGACGGTTCAGCTTAAGGCCTCTTTCTATTTCGCTTTTCAGCCGTCCGCAATTATCCCCAACGCAGGTTATCCTATAGCAGTTTATACCCAGCTCGCTGAGACGGCCAGCAATGAAGGCCGCATTGGTATTCACTGTCCTTCCGAGAAGAAGTTCGGTCCCTGTATTGATGATAAGCGCGGAGATGCCCTTCATTTCAATTGTCCCTTCCCCCGAGCACTGTATATGCCTCATTGATGCGTTTCATCTTCTCTTCGGCGATCTTCTTGAACTCCTCGCCGAGATGCTGCACCTTGTCCGGATGGTACTGCATGGCAAGTTTCCTGTATGCCTTTTTTATTTCGTCCATCGTCGCATCCGGGGAAACATTAAGTATTTCGTATGGATCTAACGACGATCTGCGCTGATAAACATTGTCATTGCCCGCCGCGCCCACATAGTTGGATTGTATGCTCATGAAATCGATGCGCGATATGGACATAAGATTGCCTATCTGCCTTATCCTCTTCACTTCCGGATCAGATATGATCCCGTCGGAAAGAGCTATACGGAAAAGGGATTCGATGATGATGAGCTTTTCCTGGTAATTGAACACCGCATTCGCGCGCCGGCAGAGATCGGGCAGCGGGTGCTCATCCGGCTTGAAGTTCATGATCCGCGAGCGTATCCTTTCTATTTCAGGTCCAGTGAAGTTCAACTGCGAGAAGAATGTGATGATATGCGATATCTCGCGGGAGCTGATCTCTCCGTCCGCGCGGGCTATCTCGAGCATAAGGTCCGTTATGACATCCGCGACGGCCTGCCTTTTATCGAAAGACTGCCTTGCACCTCCCTTTACCATCATCTTCGGCGAATCGATCACAGCGCCGATTATCGCCCCTATGAGCGCACCGGGGATCCCGCCTACCCAGGAGCCTATAAGAAGTCCCCAGAAGATCGTTCCGCAGTGAAGTTTTATGCTCTTTTCCCGGTCTTCCATAGTATATTATAATGTTTTTTGCGTTTCTTTCAAAACCGGCGGCGAGGACATGCACGGACGTTCTTCGGGGATTTCCGGATCGCCGTGTTTCAGATCATTTCCTCGCTATCACATAGGCGGTGATGCGCAAAGGTCCGTATCTCCGGATGAGTTTCGTGAATGCGTTCATCGTAGCGCCCGTAGTGCAAACATCGTCAAGCGCAAGCACATTGAGCCCTTCCACCTTCTCCAATCCTCTTTTTGCGAAGAAGGCCTTCCTCATGATATCCGCCCTCTCCGCTCTGTTCTTTCCCACGAGCGGCGGGATATCGGTTTTTCCGATAACGAAGTCCATCACTTTCCTTCCCGTCCGCTTTTTCATCGCTTTGGCTATCTCGAGCGTCTGATCGAATCCCCTCTCGTGAAATCTTCCCGGGGAGAGAGGGACAGGCAGGATCACGTCGTATTCTACTCCGAGTTTTTCAAGATGTTCTGCGGCAAGAGCGCCGAGCGCTTTGCCAAGAGAGATATTCTCGCGGAATTTCATCCTGATGATAATGTCCCCGAGCATCCTGTCATAATACCCGAGATTGTAAAAGGCATTGTAGGATTTCTTTTTTCCGAAGCATTCCGGGCAGGAACCCGAATCGTAAAGAAGCCGGTTGCCGCAATAACGGCAGCGGAAACCCTTGTAGTAAAATATCTCTTCTCTGCATTTACGGCAGATGATCTCTTTTGCGGGTACGGGATCAGCCTTACAAAAAGGGCAGTTCATCCCGCGATCTCCTGAACACGATCGTGAATTCGGCCCCTTCTCCGGGAAAAGATCTCACTTCTATCTCCGCATTATGCTCCTCGATGATCCTCTTCACCATGGCAAGGCCGAGGCCCGAGCCGCCCTTCGTTTTGGAGAAATAGAGATCGTAGATGCGCTCAATATCGTCCGGTTCTATTCCGCAACCGTTGTCCCTGACCGAAATTTTGAAAACATCCCCTTCGGAAGACGTGGTTATCTTTATCTCCCCGTTCTCCCTGTCGGACAGAGCGGACAGGGCATTGTTCATGAGATTGACGAAGACCTGCTTCATCTGAAGCTCGTCGGCGAAAATACGGTCCTCATCAGATGAAAGTTCGAGCTCGATCCTGATGTTCTTCTGATTCTTTTCGTAGAGTTTTTTAATATCTTTGAGAAGTTTCGAGATATCCAGCTCCACGAGCGAGGGAGGCGGCATCTTGGCAAAATCGTTGAAATGCGAAAGGAGTGCGCCCATTCTTGTGATCTCCTCTCTTATGATCCCTATCGTTTCCGGGAAGATCTTCCTGAATTCATCCTCGCTTTCCTTGAATTTGATCCTCATCCTGTCTATGGCAAGAGAGATCGGGGTAAGCGGGTTCTTAAGTTCATGCGCCAGCTGTCTTGCCATCTGCTGCCAGATCTCAACGCGGCGCAGGAAGAGAACATCCGAAAAATCCTCCGCCGTGATCAGAAAACCGCTGAAAGGATTCTCGAATCCCGTGATCTTCATCTGGAAGAATCTGTTGCCTACGCGGACCCTTTTCCTATTCTTCCGCGGATTGGCTTTAAAATCCCCTACGAGTTCATTGACGATCATGTCCAGATCATCCTTTCCCGCGGATGTTTCCATTTCGATAAAGGCGGGATTCTTAAATATCGACTCTCCTTTCTCGCCGATGATCACGGTCCCCGTGGACAGCATGGAAAGGCTCAGTTTCTGAAAATCCCTTTCATATTTCAGTTTTTCATTGGCGATGACGAGATTCCGGCGGGTATCTTTTATCCTATCCTTCATATCGACGAATCTGTCAATGAGAATACCCAGCTCGTCATCACTTACCTTTTCTATCGTAAAATCGAAATTGCCCTTTTTGATCTCTTCCGTCCCCTTTAGAAGGTTCTCAATCGATGTTATGATGTCCCTTCCGAGAAAACCCCCTATCCATATGACGAGGACGAAAAGGACTATTGTGACGAGGACGATGGAGAATATCACGAAATACTTCGATGCCGTTTTCCTGAATATGATGTTCTGCTGAAGATTGTTGTAGCTTTTGTTGGTATTTCCGAGGAACAGGGATTCTTCGCTTCCCAGCTGTTTTTCGTACAGAACCCCTCCGGACCTTACAATGAGCATATCCTCGAGGAACAAACCCTTCCCTTCGGCAAGGTTCAGCGATATCTCCGCCCTCTTTATGCCGTTTTGGAGTATTTCCCCCTCGTCTCCTCTCTCGATCGTTCCGATAACGGAAGCCGTTTCCTTCTCGAGATAATAGCGTGAGAAGTCCAGGGAACTCCGGACAGTGGATTCTACCAGCACGCCGCCCCACTGCTTGAAGAGATAATCCGTGAGGAAGATATGATAAATATTGAACGGGACGGATACGAGCATGATCACGAGGAAGATGATCGTGAAGAATTTCTTTTTGATATTGATCCCGAGTACCTTCTTTTTCGTTTCATAGAGGAAATACAGTATCCCTTTGAGAGCCACAAAGAGGAATGAGAAGGTCAGGATGAAAAGGATCAGAAGTTCAAGGATCAGATAATAACCGAGTTTCCCCGTGTCCGCGCTGAAGATCTGGGACAGCTTCACCGAAACATAGAAGAACACCGTTGCCATCAGGATGATGAACAGAAGATAGATGATATTGCGCGTGGTTCCTTTCATGCCTTTCCCGGAACCTCAATTAAAAGGTCATAATCGAGTTTGAAGAATATCTTATAAACGAGGGCGAAAAGCCCGACAACGTTCATCCCCTTAATATTTACATTAATCCAGAGTTTCTTGTTCCCGTACACTTCCTTACTTACATCAAGACGGTGTTCGCGCAGCGCATTGAGGAGCTTTTCGTAATCGTAGAAGATCGTTTCGTTTCCGTTCTTTTCAAGGATATATATCTTATTGATCGGGTCGAAATGGAATTCACAGCGCTCCCTGGCATATTCCCTGTTCTTTAAAAGGCCTTTCGAGAATAATCTGACGGAGAACGATATCCTTTCACCTGAGCGCAGCGATGAATAGATATCTTCGGATATGAAATCGGAGATCGAAAGGACTATTCCTATCCCGCCGCCGCTGTCGGAGACCTTGATATCCGCCTTCACCGCGTTCAAGCTGAAGGAGAGGAGGATAAGTGCTGTCAGGACATATTTTTTCAAAATCGGAATCCGAGCATCACCCTCGGGTTGTTCCTCGTATCGGTATCCATGGAAAGCTTCAGGTTCTCGGCACCTTTTTTAAAAGCGTCGTATGCACAGTAGGAACGCAGAAGGAAATGCATCATGAAATAAGAGAAGAAGGTTATCCTGTCGTTATTGGAGAGATCGAGCCAGTTTATGGCTCCCGAATCCTCGGCATACCTTTTCCTGAGGTCATAATCGATGTACACTTTCCATAACTTGAAAAGCACTTCGTAGAATATCAGCTCCGAGCCCTTCCTGTAGTCACCGTTCAACATCTGGCCAGATCCGGGCATGAAGAAAGAGAATACTGCGGGGACAAGCGGATCGTATTTGGGTTTTTCCGCCTTTTCGGCAAAGGCCGTATTGTATTTAAGAGAATCCCCTATCGCATCTATGATATTGTACACATGCAGAAGAACGGCGGCCGAAAAGAAGGTCACTGATAGAGCCCTGTTCTTATCCGTTATCTCACTGTGCGGATTAACGATGAAACCCTCCTCGATCCTGAAAGTAAGATCGGAGACAAGATTAAGCGAAAGATACAGGCAGGTCGTTTCCAGGATGAACATAACCGAACCCTTGAACACTTTTCCGTTGTATATCTGCCCCAGTCCCGGGTAATACCAGGAGAGGGAGCCGGAAAGATAAGGATTTTTAAGAAAGAGGGTCTCTTCCGCTGAAATACCTATCGACATAATAAGAAACAATATCAAAATGGTTCTCTTCATTTTCCTGTATCCGGGTCGTTTATATAATAGAACATTAATCCGTTTTTTTCAATCTTTTTCATTGAGCCGGAGTTTTTGAGGAACATTTCGGGGTAGAGCGTCACGGGAATCAGACCGGGGATACCTGAGAAATCGTAGGTCCCTTCATAAAAGAGCCTTTTTTTACCTAAAGCCGGCACATCCTCCTCACTTACGGTCCTGAACCCTTCCATCGAATTATCCGTATAGTAGAACTCACGCCTTTTCGAGCTTCTCAAGAAGGCATCGCCGGGACCCTTCAGGAATTCTGCATCAGCCACTGATTTAAGCGGAATATACCAAAGATCCGAACCGAGAGCCGAACACAACCCGGATAGATATGAAGCGCCTGCGCGTAGCCCCGTGAAAGAGCCGGGGCCGGGATTGTAGGCATAATTGCCGAACGATCCGGGTTTGAGGGAGTCCCGGGCGAGAAAATCGGCAAGCATTCCCTCAAGTTCTCTGGAGATCGATCCCGCTCTTTCCCGGCATGTTCTGATCTTACCGTTCTTTATATAACCCGCGGAAAAGAAACCGAGGGATGTATCGAGGAAAAGGATATCATTTAAGGCCTGTGTGCCCAAAGCCGCCCTCTCCCCTTGCCGTGCCGCCGACATGTTCCACGACGGTGAAACGGGCTTTTTCGATCTTGCCGAAAACCCCCTGGGCGATGCGCATGCCCTTTTCAACCGTGAAGTCACGGGAGGAATGATTGATCAATATAATGGCTATCTCTCCGCGGTAATCGGGATCGATCGTGCCCGGCGTGTTCAGAACGGTTATCCCGCTTTTCAGCGCAAGGCCGGAACGTGGCCGTATCTGAAGTTCATATCCCTCCGGGATCTCCATTTTCATGCCGGTGGGAATAAGCGCGGATGAACCGCTTTTAATGATTATGTTTTCAGAAATGGCAGCAGAAAGATCGATGCCTGCGGAATGTTCCGTCCTGTATTCAGGAAGGGAGAGGTCCCCGAAGTTCGGAAGGAGTTCTACCTTTACTTCGATCTGCGTCATAATTTATTCGTCAGATCTATCTTTCCCTCTCTGGTATCGTAATGTTTGATCTTCACTTTAATACTCTCGCCGATCTTGAAATCATTTGGTTTTTTATTGTCGGCTATCTCCGAGACATGCATCAGGCCTTTTACGCCGGGAGCAAGCTCCACGAAAATGCCGTATTTCTCTATCCTTGCCACGGTCCCGTCGTAAACCTGGCCCGTTCTGGGGCCTTCAGCGGTGAGTTTTATGTGCGCTATAGCAAGGGAGACCTCCTTTTTATCTACTCCGAAGACCTTGATAGTGCCGTCTTCTTCGATCTTGATCGTCGTATTTGTCTCTTCCTGCATAGCTTTAATATGTTTTCCGCCCGGGCCGATCACGGCGCCGATCTTGTCGGGATTGATCTTGAACATCTCTATCTTGGGAGCGTATGTTGAAAGCTCTTTTCTGGGCGCGGGAAGCACTTTGAGCATTTTATCAAGTATGAACATTCTTCCCGTTCTCGCTTTCTGAAGGGCTTCAAAGAACACTTCCTTGGAAATGCCGTTGATCTTGAGATCCATCTGTATCGCAGTTATCCCGGCGTCCGTTCCGGTAACCTTGAGGTCCATATCGCCCCAGTGGTCTTCCTGTCCCGCGATGTCTGTCAGAATAATATGTTTACCTTCCCCGTACACGAGCCCGAGCGCGACGCCGGCAACCGGTTTTCTGATCGGAATGCCCGCGTCCATCATCGCCAGTGTGCATCCGCATACCGTCGCCATGGAAGATGAGCCGTTCGATTCGAGTATCTCCGATACGATCCTGATAGTATAAGGGAATTTATCCACCGGGGGAAGCACGGAAAGGAAGGATATCTCGGCCAAATTCCCGTGGCCTATCTCTCTTCTTGATACGCCTCTGTTGCCGCCGGTTTCCCCTACGGAGAACGGCGGGAAATTATAGTGAAGCATGAACGATTTGCGTTCGTCGCCTTCAAGGTTATCGATGATCTGTTCATCGTAGGAAGTGCCCAATGTCGCGGTGACCAAAGCCTGTGTCTCTCCCCTTTGGAAAAGAGAACTCCCGTGTACCCTTGGAAGTACGCCTGCCTCTATGGAAATGCTCCTGATATCGTCCGGACCGCGCTTATCGATCCTCTTCCCCTCGGCAAGGATGGCATTTCTCATGCATTCGCTCAGAACGTCGTCCGTATATTTCGCTATCATTTCGCGTTTCTCAGGCGACTCTTCGAACTCCGTGATCATCTTCTTCACGATCTCGCTGAGATATGCATTCTTTTCTTTTTTAATGTCCAGATTATACACCTGTTCGAAATCCTGAACCACTTTTTCCTTGATGATGAGCTTATCGTCCTCATTCAAGATCGGGCTCTCCTCAGCCGGCGGCTGCAGTTTTTCCTTGCCCGTTTCTTTTGCGATCATTCTCTGGAAATCGGAGAGGTTCTTGATATACTCTGTGGTCGTTGAAACGCCTTCGAGGAATTTCTCCTCGGAGACCTCGTTCAGCTGGCCTTCGAGCATTATCACATAATCGTCCTTTCCCGCGATATTGATCACGTTCATATTGTCCTCTATGGAAAAAGAGGGATTGACCAGCCACTCATTGTTGTCCAGGACGAGTTTCAATCCGACAACGGGGCCGTCAAAAGGTATATCCGATATCATAAGAGCGATAGAGGCCGCCATGATCCCAAGCGTATCCGGGGAATTGAGGCCGTCATAAGAGAGGACTATCACATTGACATTCACTTCCCTTTTTAACCATTTAGGGAAAAGAGGCCTTATCGGCCTGTCGATCTCCCTGCAGGCAAGGATCTCATGCTCCTGCGGTTTCCCTTCTCTTTTGAAGAAACCGCCGGGGATCTTTCCCGCAGCATATGTTTTTTCGCGGTATTCCACCATCAAGGGGAAAAAAGCCATTTCTTCAAGGTCTTTCGGCGACATGACTACCGATGCGAGAACGACGGTTTCGCCTAATTGGACCAGTACCGAACCGTTCGCTTGACGGGCCAGATAATCCGTTTTAACCTTTAATACCTGTCCCTTTCCGATTTCAATCGTAAATTCTTTCAACTTCGTATTCCTCCGAGACGCGCTTTACTTGAGGTCCAGTTCGCCGACTATCTTTGAATATGATTCGTGATCGTCCTTCGAAAGGTATTTAAGCAGACTGGTCCTTCTGGAGATGGCCTTTTTCAGACCTCTCAGTGCGCTGAAATCTCTTTTGTTCTTCAACATGTGTTCGGTAAGGTTCTTCACCCTCTCTGTGAGAAGCGCGATCTGCACTTCAACTGAACCGGAATCCTTTTCGGTTTTGCCGAACTTTGCAACAATTTCCTTTTTCTGTTCATTATCGAACATATAAACCTCCATACGCCCGGAACCTAACGGTCATTACGAATGGCCTCAAGTACCGGGTATTATTATTGTCTTCTTCTCTCCGCTCCCGTCGAAGACGGCGACATTCCTGCCCTTGAAGAAAAGTCTTATGGGCTTTTCAGGAGAAGGCAAGTTTAAGTTCATCGGGGCGCCCGACATTAATGCCTGATAGTCCGCCGCGGTGATCTCGAACGCTTCAAGATGCGAAAGAGCTGTTTTTATATCGGATATTATATCATTTAATTCATTCAAAAGCAAGATTTTATTCAAAGGGACGGCATCTTCGAGGAGGAATCCGTTGTTCTTGAGACGGACCAGCGTCGATAGCGTGGCGGGACAGGAAAGCATCCGTCCCAGGACCAAAGCGACGCTTCTCACATATGTGCCCTCTCCGCAATCTATCTCGAACATGCCGGAGGAAGCGTCGTACCGCAGTGATTCAATGAGCATTTCCTTTTCGAAATCCCTGTAATCGCTCTTTCTTGCATACTCATAAAGCCTTCTACCCTTGACTTTTTTAGATGAAAAATAAGGAACGGGCAGTTTCATCGTTCCCTTGAAAGAAGAGCAGGCATCCGCTATGTCCTCATGAGAAGGCCTGCAGTCCTTTTCTTCTATCACTTTCCCTTCAAGGTCCCACGAATCGGTCAAAAGTCCCCATCTGATGCTGAACCTGTACGTTTTGCCGCCTTTCTGAAGGAAACGAAGGAATCTGGTGGATTCATTGAGCCCTATCACCAGAAGGCCGGATGCGGACGGGTCCAGCGTACCTGAATGGCCGATCTTTTTCAGGTTGAATTTTTTCTTGATCAGGTCGCAGACCTTGAAAGAAGTGATATCAAGAGGCTTATCGACCAGGAGTATCCCGTTCATGTCCTTTCAGATGGTCCTTTATCATCGGGATGATCTTTGAAGCGATTTCCTCCGGATCCCCTTCCATATATGCTGCGGCGGCGTTCCTGTGGCCTCCCCCGCCGAAAAGGCCTGCAAGGACGTTCAGATCGGTATCATTGTTCCCCCTGAAGTTTATCCTTACTCTGTCTTTTTCAAACTCGCGGAAGAAAACGAATATCTCCGCATCGCGGAGCGTTCTAAACCAGCTTAAAAGTTCCGAAATATCATCGTATGTCACATGCGAAGCCCTCAGGGTTTCGTATCTCATCACAAGATAATAGATGTCACCTTCATTCCTCATCGCCCTCACAAGATCCGCGAAAGTCTTGAAATGGTCCAGCGTCATCGAGATATAGTATTTTTTATAGATTTCGAAGATATTCATATCTTTCAAGAGTACCGAGAAGGCCAGGAATGTCGCGCTGGTGGCATTATCGTATTTGAGAAAACCGGTATCGCCCAAGATCCCCGTGATGATGCACTTCTTCATGAAAGGATCTATACCGGCACCTTTTCCGTAGAACATATCGTACAGTATCTCGCAGGTGGACGAACTTTCCGGATGTATTTCATTCTGATCGCCGAAGGCCGTATTCGATTCGTGATGATCGATATTGAACACGTAGGCACCGTCCGGGACCTCCATTCTTGCCCTGTCAGGCGAAGTGCAGTCGAGAAAAACTACATTGGAGACAGTCTCCCCCTTGTAGGCATGTTCCTCAAGAAAGGCTATATGATCCTCGTATCGCGGAGAGATGCTCCCTTCGTATTTGGCGTAGACCCTTTTGTTTTTCGAAGAAAGGTAGGCTACAAGAAATGCCGCCGCCGAGACGGCATCCGCATCGGGATTGATATGGGGTACCACAAGAAAATCGTTCCTTTTCAGGATCTCATTTCTCGTCTTTTTTATCCTTTTCGTCATCCTTTATGCCTTTCAGAAGCCCGTTTATCTTGAAGTAATAATCAGTGGAATCATCATATCTGAAAACGATATCGGGTATGTTCTTTATCCTGAGCTCCTTCCTGATCCTGTTGAAAATGAACGGAGCGGCATTGTTAAGAGCTTCCACGAGTTTTTTCCTGTCAAGGTCGAGAGAAAAGGTCTCAACGTAAACGTATGCTATCGTGGAATCTTTGTTCAGCTCAAGATGCTTTATGCTGACGTTCTTAATGCGTTCATCATTGATCTCTCTGAAAATAATATCGTATATATGCCGTTTCAGGAGAGAACACAGCTTGTGCTTGTATATTTCAGGATCGCTCCGCGTCATACGATATCTCTTTTCACAGCCCTTATCTCAACGGGATATTTATACAGCTCTTCCTTCAATTGAGAATCGAAACTGTCCAGTTCGGAATTTCTCATCGCAAGATAACTTACCCAGAGGGTCGCATTCCTAAGCGTACTTCCCTCTTCTTCAAAACGGATGCTGGCATTGAATTTGCCGAGCTTCGTTCTCATCGAAGAAAGCACTTTTCTGCGGTCCTTCAGATTATCCGTTCTCTCGGTAATGAACATCTCTATCCTGTATAAGGCGTTCAGCATCAGAAGAACTGGTAGAACTCCAGCATGTCTCCGACTTCGATATCGTTGAAATCCTTTATCTTGATACCGAATTCAAGGCCGGCTTTCACTTCCTTGACATCGTTCTTTTCTCTTTTCAGGGATTCTATCGAGCCTTCGAATACCGTATTGTCCCCTCTTTTGACCTTAATATTGGAGTTCCTGCTGCAGTATCCTTCCTTCATATAGCATCCGGCGATCTTATTCACTTTCCCTACCGTGAAGATCGCTCTTATCTCGGCATTCCCCACAAGCTCTTCCTTGAGCTCTTTCTTCACGCCCTTCTCGATAAGGTCTTTCAGGTAATCCTCTATCTCGAAGATCGTATTGAAGAACATTACGGGAACTTTCTGCTTTTCTATGAGCTTGGCAAGGCCTGAAGGCAGTTTCACTTTAAATCCGATGATCATCGCCTGTGAAGAAGATGCGAGAAAGATATCGTTCTCCGTAATCTCTCCTACGCTCGAGTGGATGATATTAATGCTCACTTCATTGTGAATGAAGTTCTTGAATATATCGCTGAGAGCGCCCAGTGAACCCATCACATCGGTTTTGAGGACGACCTTCATCTCTTTGACATCCCCTGAGGCCTGCGCAAAAAGTGCATTAAGGTCAACCTCTTTCTTGCCTTCGAGTTTCGCAACGTTGAGCGCGGCTTTCCTTTCTTCGGCATTCTCTCTTGCCGTGTGCTCGTCGGCCACAACATAGAAAACATCGCCGGGTTCCGGCAGTTCCGTAAACCCGCACACCTGAACCGGCCGTGAGGGAAGCGCTGAATTAACACTGTCCCTGTTCGGATCCCACATCATCTTCACTCTGCCGAAGGATGTTCCGCAGACGAAGTTGTCTTTCACCTTCAAGGTCCCGTTCGTGATGATAACGCTTGCAGTCGGACCGGTCCCTTTGGAAATATTGGAATCGAGAATGAAGCCTGTAGCAGGTTTCGTTTCGTCCGCCCATAAAGGGAGCTCTCCGGCCTGCAGCTGTACCGCCTCAAGTATTCCTTCGATATTGATCTTCTTCAGGGCAGAGATCTCTACGATCTGGGTTTCTCCGCCGTATTTGATATCGAGAAGTTTATGGCCTGCAAGTTCACTCTTCACGACATCGGGCCGGGCGTTGTTCTTGTCTATTTTATTGAGCGCGACGATAATAGGCAATCCGGCCGCTCTTGCGTGATCGATCGCTTCGATCGTTTGCGGTTGGATACCGTCATCCGCCGCTACGACAAGGATCACTATATCGCAGACCTTCGCACCTCTTGCTCTCATCGCAGTGAATGCCGAATGTCCCGGGGTGTCGATAAGGCAGAAAGCGCCGTAGGGGGTCTCTATGAAAGAAGCGCCTATGTGCTGAGTGATCCCCCCGCTTTCCCTTGCCGCCATATTTGTGTTCCTTATAGAATCCAAAAGAGTCGTCTTTCCGTGATCGATATGGCCCATAACGGTAACGATAGGCGGCCTTCGCTGTCCCTTTTCCTCCATCACCTGTTTAAAATCTTCCTTCTGCGCTTTTACGATCTCGTAATCTGATATTTCGAAAGCCTGACACAAAAGGTCTATCTCTGACGAAGTAAGCTTCTGCGTTGGAGAGAGCCATACATCATATTCCTTCATCTTTTCGATGAGCTGTGCGGTCGAGATCTTAATGAAAAGCGCGAATTCGTCGGTAGTGGCCTTTTCCGGTATCTTCAGTTTCGGGGCTGAAGTGTCTTCCGCTGACGACTTGTCCTTCTTCTTATGCTTGACCTTTCTCGGGACCACGGGTTTCGGGAATGACTTCTCCGCTTCCTTTTCAGCCTCGGTCTTATGTTTCTTCTCGAGTTCGTAAAGCTCGGCATCGATATCGAGATCGTATTCCTTCGATAGCATCTTTTTCTCTTTTTTTCTCTTTACTACTGATGCTGCATCTTCCGGTTTCTCGAATTTTTTCTTCTCGGGAAGTTTCTTCCTTCTGTCATCATGATCTTTGAAGAGATCTTCGCCGGCGCCCGGTTTGGCGGGCGGTTTTTTCGAAAGAGGCGGTTTTCCGTCCTTGGAGAAAGGCCTTCTGTCTCCCGGGCCGCCGCCCGTGCGGGGCGCACCGGGATATCTTCCCTTCTCGAAAGGTTTTCTTTCACCTGAATAAGGAGGCCTGCCCGTTTCGGGAGGCCGTCTCGGTTCCTTGGCCCTCTGCTGCTGTTCGGCGATCTTCTTCTCCCTGTCCAGTTCTTTCTGTTTTGCCCTTTCCTCTTCGTATTTTTTCCTGTCCAGGATCTTCTGCTTCAGGGCTTCCTGTTTCTTTTTGTCATCCGCTTCTTTTTTTGCCCTTTCCTCTTCTTCTCTGCGGTGGGCATCTTCTTCCTCTTTTAATTTCTTTTCTTCAGTCGCTTTTCTTTTATCTTCCTCGGCTTTCTTGTCTTCTTCTTCCTTTTTCTGTTTTACGGTCTCTTCTCTTTTCCTGGAAGGAGCTTTTTCCTTCTTGGGGGCAGGTTTTTCCGCTTCCTTTTTCGAAGCCTTCTTCACCACCTCCTTCTTCGTTTCTTTTTTCGTTTCCTTTGACGGAGTTTTCGAGGTTTCCTTTTTAGAGGCCTTCTTGTCTTCAGAGACTTTCTTCTCGGGCTTCTTTTTTTCTGTTCTGGGCGCTTCCTTGACAGGTTTTTTTGTAGATTTCACCTCTACCTTCCGCACTTCCTTCCCAAGAGCCTCTTCTATCTTTTTGCGATAGATCACCTCCATGTTAGCGGGGATCGATTTCGCAGCGTTCTCAAAGCTCTTTTTTGCCTGCGGAAAGGACTTGAGAAGGATGTCCCTCATTTCCGCATAATCTATTCCGTATTCTTTTGCGAGTTCATATCCGCGCATATTACACCTCACGCACCAAGATTCTGTGAATTTTTCTTAGCAATATCGGAGATCTTCTTGGCAAGTTTCTCATCAATGCCGTCGATATCCATTATATCGTCAAGCGTGAGCTCGGCGATATTATCCAGAGTTCCGTATTTTTCCGTGAGCGAGAGGGCTATTTCTTCATTAATGGCCTTGATGGACAGAAGAACGGTACGTGTTTTAAGTTTCGCATTGCGCTCCCTCTCAAGGATCTCCTTGTATTCGCTTTCTTTCTTTATCTCTATCTGCCAATCGACGAGCTCCGATGTCAGATTTTTATTCGAAGCGTTCTTACCCAGAGCATGCCCCAGCTGCTTGCTGTCATCGGGGATTATAACGAGTGCTTTTTTCTTCACCTTATTGAGGCTGATCTTAAGGATATTCGTAGGTTTCAGGGAGTTCTTGATGTAGTCCTCGACATTATTGCTGAATTGGATAACATCTATCTTCTCACCGCCGAGTATATTCTTGATCTCCTTTATCCTTCCGGCCGAAGGTCCGAGGCAGGCCCCGACGGGGTCCAGTTTCGCTGTCTTGGCAAGAACGGCTATCTTCGTCCTGATACCGGGCTCTCTCACTATCTTCACGATCTCTACGTAATTTTCCTTGATCTCCGGGATCTGCTGACGGAGGAGTTCCTTCACGAAATTCGTGTCTCTCCTTGAGAGGATGATCCTCTTTTCGCCTTCCTCTTCCTTGATATCCTTGACGAAAAACTTCAGTTTCTTCCCTATCGTGTAAACATCGGAATAAACGGCCTCTTCATTGGGAAGGAACCCGTATATCCTGTCAAGGTCCACTTTGTATCCGAGCATGATCCTGTTCTCTTTATTCTTCCCGATAACCGTCCCGACAACGATCTTTCCAACACGGTTCTCTTCGAAATCCCTGTAAACCTTCTCCTTTTCCTTGACGGTGAGGCGGTTATTGAAAATCTTCCTGATATTGCTCGCCACAGAGCGTGGAAGCTGTTTGATCCTCAGCGTTTTCTTATAGGTCTCTCCGAGCACCCTTTTCTTTTCAGGGAGGTCGGGGTCATCTATCGCGATCTCGAGATAAGGGTTTTTAACCTGCTCTACTACCGCTTTATGGAATGAGATGCTGATATCGTTCCTCTTTTCGCTGATCTTCACTTCGATCCTCTGAAGATAAATGGGATACAGCTCGTCCTTCGTGCTCCGCCTGCCTTTTTCCATGAATCCCAGTTTAATGGAATCCTCGAAGATAGAAATCACATCCTCGAGTTTGATCTCTCGCATTTCCGCGATCTGTTTGAGATGTTTGTATATCTCGTTCATATAGCCTCCAATATTATTATCATTATAATTATTGTATTTTAGTTTATTGAAATGATATTTTATCAGAAAATTTATTTTTTTTCAAATTATTTCTCCTCTTTGTGCCGGGATTGATCGCGGATATTTCGCTCCGCTCCGTTTGAATTCTCCTTCCGAGCCCTTAATCCAATGATTTAATCAGATATTTGTCCCCTTTCCGGAGCCCTTTATCGGAGTATTAGAAGTCCCAGAAATTTTCCGAAGAGATCTCTTCGTAGAAACAGGATTTCACATGGAAATTGCTTTTATCGTAGTACCGGCCCGAACTGCGGATCTTCAGATAATCGAAAAGGTCGATGCATTCGAGACCGAGCGAGGCGAGCTTTGAAGAAATAAAATGTCTTGCCGCTGCAAGATGTTCCTTTAATTCATCCAGTTCGGCGGCACTGGAGAAGACCTCTTTTCTCAGATCCTCCGTGATCTCCCGGTCGATCTCGGGAAGGGCCGGAATTATAAAAAATCTCATTTTAATACCCTTTTCCTTGGCCAGGGCCGCGAATCTCTCGAAAAGCAGGCCCGTTCTTCGCTTTAAAGTCTCAATATCCGTTCTTGAAGCCCTGAACTGGTATCCGAACATAAGATCGCTCCATAAATCCGGCCTTGCCAGTTTCCTTTGAAGATTCCTGCTGTATAAAAAAGAATAGAGGAGAAAATACCAGAGCGGACCATCCCTTTTCAGCTTGGCGGGGGCCGTAATGACCCCGTCATCGCCCATCCACGGTTCATAAAGGCTTTCTTGTGAATTCTGGAACATGTCGTTTCCCGCATAAATGAAGATCATGGCTTTCTTAAGCCCGTATTCTTCCGCGCATTTTTTAAGAAGTATATACTCCTGAACCCCCGAGAACGAAATACAGGACGCATTGACGAATGGGGTTCCGAAGCGCTTCTCAAGAAAGCTGTTTATTAAACTCTCATTTCTCGAGAAAAGGTCCACCTGGGAATCCCCGAAGATAAAGACGGCATTGCCGTAGTCTTCGGTCTTCCCGTTACGGAATCCCTCGCTGTTGGTGCTGACGAAACCTTTTGAATCACTGTCGAAGAACTTCAATCCCCTGTTATGAAAAAATCCCGTTCCTGCGCGCGGGACCGTGAATTGATAGCCTTTCTTTCCGGGTTTTATCCAGGGAAGCATGACTAGGTTCAGCAGAATATTGAGCGTGATGAAGGCACAAAGGATAAAAAGTGATCTGCGGATCATTTCTTTCCGGTCAAGAAGTCGATCTGGGCCTTTTGGACCGTGATCCCCGTATCTTCCGCTTTCAGCCCGAGCACATCCGCCATGAACGCGTCCATGGCCACGCTTATCTTCCCGCTGTCGCCCGGGTTCCCGTAGAATAGAATATTTTTCTTATCTCTCAGATCCTCTTTCATTTTATTGAAGAATTCCGGCGTCATTTCGCATACGACCACATTATTTTTGTACGGCGATTTCATGTACACCATTTCAACCGTGATCCTGCCTTTACGCAGAAGCTCCCTTTCCGTGCCGTCATTGATCACGGCGCACTTGGCTTTCGTCGCTCTGATGAAGCATCCGGCCGTGAAAGCTGCGGAGTCAGCAAAACCAGATAAACTTTCTTCAAGGACGCCTATGACCTTTCTTCCTTCTTTATTGTACTTTTTATCCAGTTTTCTGATCTTCGATCCAAGAGGATCCTTCCCTGTTCTCTTTTCAATATTTACAAGTATCTGTTCCCCTGAAGCGATCTTCTTCGTCGCATCGTCTATAACGAGCGTGATGTGCCCTAAATCGGTCAGATAACACCCGGCTTCGAATATTCTCTCTCCCGAATCGCCTTTGAATACAGACGATGAACGCGCATGGTCATGTCCGGATATGAGAAGATCGATCTCCGGCGCGGCCCCAAGGACCTTCCTGTCGAATTCGGTGCCGTTATGAGAACCGAGGATCAGGATATCGCAGAAGGGCCTTACTTCGGCCACTTTCTCCTCGACAGCTTCAAGAGGAGCAAGAAAAACAATGTCTTCCCAGCCCTTAAAAGAGGAGAGATATTCCGTGTCGCCGCAGAATGAAAGTCCCATGATGCAGAATTTTATCCCCTTTCTTTCAAGGAAAACGTACGGCGCGTCGCCGATGAGATCATCGCCCTTTTTTATATTGATCACGAGCATGGGCGCTTTCAGCAGCTCCCTGAATTTCAAGTACTGATCGAAGTTCTCCTTGAGCTCATTGTTCCCCGGTATGAACGCATCGTATCCGAGTAGATCGAAGAGCATGAATGTCGCCTCTCCGCCCGAGTTCTTATCGATAAAATCCCCTTTGTGCACAAGATCGCCCGTGTCCATCAGGATATCGCATTTCCCGGCAGCCCTGAGATCCTTGAGATATAAACAGTAATTGGAGAATCCGCCCGTTCCGTCCGCATAACATTTAATATGCCCGTGGATATCGTTCGTGTGCACAATGTACACTTCGGAGGTATTTTCCTGCGAACCCGCCGTGAAAGCGGCAGTAAAAAGGGCAAAACCTAAGAATAATGTGCGGAATATCATGAATTCAAGAACTCTAAGAGCATATCCCTGTTCTTGAGAGCCGTGTTCTCTCCGAGAAGAATGATCTCCTTCGACTTGGTGAAGTCGAGGAGGTGGTATTCGTCAGTGGGTATATCAAGGCAGAAACGGGGTTTATAGATCTCTTTCTCATTCTGGATAAGCTGCCATTCCAGGAAATTCAGATTGTTCACAGCCACTTCCAGAAGCGCAGGGGCAGGTGCCGATCTCGGGTTTTTCTTGATGAAGTGGAAACGGTTCGTCATCACATCGGAGAATTCGTGCCGCGTCGGTTTGCTTACCACATTGATTACAAGCATGTCCGTGAACCCTCTTTCCACGGCAGGCTTTATCGGCAGCGGTTCCGCAACGGCACCGTCCACATAGTAATCGGATTTGATCTTGTAAGGATCAAGGATCACGGGGATGCTCATACTCGCCCTCAAGGCATTGACCAAAGGACCGCGTTCGAAATATTCTTCCCGGGAACGCGAATAATTGAAGGCGCAGCACATGAACTTCGTTTTAAGGTCCTCTATTTTCTTCTTTTTAAAAAAGCCGGACATGAAACGCTCTATTTTCTTTCCGCTGACAAAGCCTGAAACAGGTATATGGAGAGTAAAGAGTTTGAGCCAATCATGAGTGGACATCCCGGTGATGGTGCGGTATACCGAGTCGATGTTCTTGCAATCCGCCATCAGAGCGCCGATGAATGCGCCCATTGAAGTGCCCGAGATGAAATCGGCCTTCTTGAAGCCCATGTCGCAAAGGGTCTTCCAGACCCCTAAATGCGCGAGCCCCCTGGCACCGCCGCTTCCCAGAATTACCGCTTTTTTATTTTTGAGTGCAGCACACATTTGTTCCTTCCCGAATCCTTGCCCTCATAAAGCGCCTGATCGGCCGCTGTAATAAGCATGTTCATCGTGTAATTCTCCTTGTTCAATTCGGCGATACCGATAGTGACGGACATGTTCAGTGATTTATTTTTGACATAGAACGGAGTTTCCAGGACCTCTGAGCGTATCCTCTCCCCCACAATGAATGCACCCTGTTCATTCGTATCGGGGAGTATGATCACGAATTCTTCTCCCCCGTAGCGGAAAACATTATCGGAGATCCTTATCAGTTTTTTCAGCAATGAAGCCAGTTGAACGAGCACCTTATCGCCTTCGACATGCCCGTAGGTGTCATTGACGTTCTTAAAATGATCCAGATCGATGAGCATGATGGAAAGTCCGAAATCGCGCTGGGTGCTTATAAAATGCTGCAGGCGGGTCTCGAATTCCTTTTTATTGTACAGCTGGGTCAATTCATCCATCACGATGATCTTGCCGAGCTGTTCGAATGTGTTCATAAGCGAAATATTGATGGAGGCGAAATGAACGATCGTCTGGATGACCTTGACCGTATGGTAATCGAACTCCGCGGTCCTTTCCAGGTCCCACTTGAAAAGGCCGAAGATCTCGTTGTTGCTTATGATCGGGAATACGATCGTGGAGCGCATATCCTTTATGCCGTCCACGAAAGTGTATCTGTAATCATTTTCGATATTGTTTATGAAAATGGTCTTCCGCGTTTTCAGAACGTCCTTGAGGATGCCCGATGTGAAATTGAAGTTCTTAACGTCCTTGAGCTTTGCACAGGGGTTCACCGCAACCTTCCACTTCTTTTCTTCGTTCACCAGAACGTAACCGTATCCCTCCTTGAGGATGTTCTCTGTGCTTCCGACGAGCATCTCAAGCGTTTCCTTTATCGTTTTACTCTCGTTGAAGCGGAGCAGCGAATCCACAAGGAACCTGTAATTCTCCTTTTTCTTGTCGCTGTAATGAAGGTCATTGAAATCCTTTTTCATCTTTGAGAAACGGATATTGTAGGATTCCTCTTCCTTGTTGAGCGCGGTTATAAGAGTGCGTTCCGCTGTCCAGTCAACACTTTTTTTATAGAGCAGAAAAGCAAAGGCCGCAACGGCTGAAACGGGATAAAGCCATGAGCCGCCGCCGTGTTTCACGGCATAAATAATTAATGCGGCCACAAGAACGGCCGGAAGGAGAAGATTGGTCTCCGCGTCCTTACCCGAAAGCAGAAGCGCGATGCAGATAAGTGTTTCAACCGCATAAAAGGCCGGAAAGAACGGTCTATACAGCAGGAAGGCGGCCAAAAAACATACGGTGAGGATGCCGCTCAGAATGCGGAAAGTCCTGTCATTCAACCAGATCGGCCTCATGAACGTTAAGATATTTATATTTTCTCACCCTGCCGTCAGCATCTTTATATATCTTCACGTTGAACTTATTGAAAGAACATTCCGTCAGCATTTCCGCATGGCCCTCGAAATTGACGTTCACGGCATTTCCGCAGCGTTCATTGATCGCAGACGGGAAAGGGAACATGGGTTGCATGACCCTGAATTTATAAGACTCTTCGTTTGCGTCGAAATCAATGCCTTTGTCCTGGCCGGAAGAATTGATATAGATGAACTTGTTCTTTTTGGTGAAATTATACCCGAACACCCTCTTCAGGGCATTGTAGAGATCAGGGAAGAAGATATCGACTTTTTTGCTGGTATCGCCCTGCTCCTTCGTCCATATATTGAGATAGGGGAACAGCATGACCTTTTTCACCCTTTTAAGCTCATGTACTTTCTTGCGTGAAGTTGAATAACTGATAATGGAGAGGATCGGGTTCTCCTCATTGATCACTACGGGATTATCCTTGTTGTTCGCGAAATCGATGTTCAGCGAAGTAGTGGTAAGAGCATCCCTCTCGTTCAAGGCGGTAATGTCCCAGCGTATGATCTCCTTTTCAGCATTGAACACGATATTGGAGTAGATATTGAGAACGCTGGCCGATCTCACATCGAATTCTTCGTAAAGCGTTCGAATGAGCCCGCATGTCACGTATCCTGAAAGCAGGGCCGGAACGACGACGGTGACCGAACGCCCCTTGATGTTCTCCTTGCTGATGGCGCTGGAATAATATTTGAATTCCTCCATAGGGAATCCTGAAAGATCGATCCCGAATTCGGGATAGGCGATCTTGAACCTTCTCTCGTTCACGGCGATCGGGTTTCCCGAAGTATCGCTTATCGTGAACAGAGCGCTGTATTCCCCCGCATCATAATTAGCGGATCTTAAAAAAGGCGTGATGAACGCGGCCGGGCCGGAAAGTGCAACCGTGCTCTGCTTTATTTCATAGATACCTTCGCCGGTTCCGTTCTTCAGTGCGAAACTCCAGGCGATCACGCTTTCCGGGCCGGAATAAACGGTCTTGAAAGCGAATTCTTCGCCGAACAGCAAAACCCCCGAAGGCAGGCGGTCGTCCTCGGCTCTGTTCACAAGCACATTGTCGGCGAACGGGCCTTTGCCGATGCTGAAAGGCAGTTCCTTCTCTATCTTCTGTCCGGTGGAGAGGTTCTCGGCTGTCGCTTTAAGCGTATACTCTCCGGGTTTGATATCCCCCCACTGGTAAGCATCGAAATATTTTATTCCCTTTGCATTGAGTTCACCGGCCTTGAATTCGCGGTAATCCTTCTTTCTGTAAAGGATCTTTCCCTCCGCCCCGGTTACGGTGAAATCTATCCGTATCCTGAACATATCGGAAGGTTCGAATTCGGAGAATGATATCCTGGCATAGTATTCGGCGTATGTGCCGTATTCATTCGTGTTCTTGTAAACGGCGGGTTCGAAGAAAGAGAACGCCGATGACGACAGCAAGATCGCTAAGACCGCATTAATCCATTTCATGTTGTTTTCTCCATTCAATGACCTCCTTCATGCTTCTTTGCCTGAAACCCGGCCCCGTGATGTTCGGGAGAGTGTCATAATTGGGAATGATCTGATAATTCCCCGTTCCCCTTTCATCCTTGAAGGCCACTTTGAACATCTTGGGGAAATCATATTCCCATACGACGACCTCCTCGTATTCCTCCCTTGATATCTCCGCAGGATTCCTTACGATGTCGATAGGCGGGCCGTATTTGATGTATATTCTTCCAAGCGCGCTTTTCTCTCCGGAGGTGCGCATGTATTTAAATTTAAGTTTGGCATAACTGAAGCGTTTCTGTACTTCAACGTAAAAAGAGTTCCTTTCCGTTCCGAGATCCGTATCGTACATGCTCCAGAAAATGTTCATATAGTTGCTTCTTTCTTCGGCGGTCTCAAGAAGAAGGTAGCCCCTTGATTCCTTCGAAGTCCCGAAAATAGTCAGCAGGAAATACTGTTTCTGCTCCTCCTCGGATAACAGTTTTTTGTTCTTGCCCGCAAGAAGCCCGCTTTTTATCGCGGAACATCCCGATACGAGCATCGATAGCATTATCAAAAGACAAATGTTCCAGGACTGCCTCATTTCTTTCTCCTCAGCACAAGCGTGAACTCACCTTTGACCGTAATATCCTCTTCCCGCAGCGCACTTGTTTCGAAGACCTTTATCTCTTCGTGTACCTTCGTCAATTCACGGCATACTGCGATCCGTGAAACGGGAAAGGCGTCCTTGAGAAATAGAAGCGTTTTCAATATGCGGTGAGGTGATTCGTAAAATATCCCTGTAATATCGTTCTCCTTTAACAGTTCCATGTATGAGGCCCTTTTCGAAGCCTTCTGAGGAAAGAAACCACCGAAAAGGAAGGCATCCGTTCCGAAGCCTGATTTCAGAAGAGCGTCCAGAAATGCCGTCTGCCCGTGTATCACTTTCACTTTGATCCCCTTTTCGCATGCGGCGGACAGGATGCGGTATCCGGGATCCGCTATGCCCGGCATGCCGGCGTCCGAGACAATGCCTATCCTCTTGCCTTCCAGAACATGTTTAATGGCCGTTTCAGACATTTTCTTCTCGTTCTCTTCCCTGTATGAGATAAGCATTTTTCCCTTTATCCCGAATCTCGAGAGGATGTTCATAGTCGTTCTCGTATCCTCGCAGAACAGTTCATCGCATTCCCTGATCGCGTCGACCGCATTGGAAGAGATATCTGAAAGGCTCCCTATAGGGGTCGCGATCACATATATCATCTCATCCATAGATCTTCCCCAGGGATGCGGGCGGAGAGGCTTTTTTGAAGATGCCCATAAGGAAAAGCAAAGTAACGAGATATGGCAGCATCGAAATGATCTGGTTCGGGATAAGCGAACCCTGAAAGAATATCCCGAGCCATTCGAATGAGGCGAATATGATAACACCCATTGTAACGGATAAAGGCTTCCAGTTCCCGAAGATGACCGCGGCAAGCGCGATATATCCCCGGCCTGCGGAAATATCCTTCACGAAACTGCCCGATTGAAGAACGAGGAAAGCTCCGCCCAGGCCGGTTAGAAATCCCGAGGCGACCAGCCCCCATGCCTTATATCTCCCGGTCCTTACTCCCGCCACTCTGGCTTCAAGCGGATTCTCGCCTACGCTCCTGTACCTCAAACCGATGCCCGTTCCGTGAAGGAAAACAGAAACGAGAACAAGTGTCATGATGAAAAGGACAAAGAACAGATACACGGGATGTCCGGAATACGGGATATGGAAAGAACGTTCTTCATTAAAAAGGACAGATGTAAGATAGACCGTGAGTCCCGAAGTGAATATATTCAGGCCGAGACCGCTTATGATATGATTGATCCTGAGTTCCGTTGTAAAAAGAAAGTGCAGGAAACCCCACAGAGCCGACGCGCTGCATGCGGTAAGCACCGCTAAAAGCGGCGAGCGGGTAAAATGGAACACGATGCCGCAAATGAAAGCGCTTATGAGAAGAAAGGACTCAAGGGCAAGATTTATGATGCCTGCCTTTTCCGAAAGAACCCCTCCCATGGCTGCGAAATAAAGAGGGATAAAAGGAGTAAGTATCAGGGTTGCCGTCTTTATGAGATTCATCATAGTATTTTAGCATTTTTTTTGTTTTTTTCAATAATTTATGGTATATTTAATTTATGGAGGGCAAAATGAAAAAATTCCTTCTGACGGTCGTACTGGGGCTTCTTCTTAGCCCTGTTTTATCGAAAAACATCGAGGAAGTTGCTAAGGAATTGCTTACCGCTTACAGGAACAGGAACATCGCCGGCGTTAAAGAACATATGGCGGCGATGCTTGCCTCGGCCGTCGACGCGAAGTTCTTCGAAGAAAAGGACGTGAAAGAGTTCGTCGAAAGTTTGAAGACATGGGACGGAAAGATAAGAGAGGTCCGCTATTTCTCCGAGAAGATCGGCCTCTTTGCAGCCGTTTACTATGATGAGACCGGGGAAAAGGAAAAGATCCGCGTCATATATCTTAATAAATACAAGGATGTTTGGAAACAGGCGCTCGGCGGACCGAAGATCATAGCTAAAGAAGAATTCCTGACTTACGGTAAAACGGAGGACAGCGCAGGGAAAACGGTGAAGGGCGATCCTGATGCATCCAATAAAGGATTCTCATTCGAGAATGCCGAAGGCCGGACCGGGAAAGATATAAGCGTGAACACCCTTAAAAAGGAATTGAAGGCCTTGAGCGACGATAATTTCTTTCTGACATTGAATGGTCCCGAAGGCTTCATTCAGGCATCATATTCCGAAAAGGGTCTTGAAGTGCAGTACAAGGACGCCGGAGGGCAGTTCACATCCTCTTCCCTGCTCGATGCCACCGCGGCAGAATCCGTTTTCGTTTCATATATACTGAAAGAGAGCGGATGGAAGGAAAAATGCGGCTGGAAACCTTTTGAATAAAGATATTCCTTGAAAATTCCGAAAGCGGCTTATATATTTCTCCCCTTTCTCATGTTCGGCTGTTACGGCGACATAGAGCTTCTTTACGAGACCGTCCCTGCGGCAACGGTCAGCGCCGACGGCACAAAGGCGGCATGTTTTACATTCGTCCATATCTGCAGACCGGCGAAAGGTATCGCCGCATTCCCGGATGGTGGGATACCGGAAACGCTTTACAGGAACGCCTGTTTGAACATCCTCGATCTCCGTTCCGGCGAATTGACGCGGATCTTCGATCTCGGAGACCTGAGATGCAACCGGTCTTGGATAAAGGAATTCTATTTTTCAGGTGACTTGCTTGTTTTCATATTTAACCCTCCCGGAGGTTGGGAGGCAGAGCTGAAATGGAAGAGAATAGATGCCGGGCAAGTGAAAGCGCTGGAACATGGGTTCATCTACCGGATCGGAGAGGATTCATTGAAGCAGGCGGATGCGGAGTCTCTTCCTTCTTCCAATGAGAACAGTCTCACGCCCGCAGAATTCAAAGAACATTTTTCCCGCATCTGCTGGAAAGACCGAGGCATAGATATCGGTAAATATTGCCCCGGGAGTAAAAAGAAGAGGATGAACCAAATATCAGGTCTTTACGGCAATATTGAGTACAGGGATGCTCTGACGGAGCTGCTCGCCCCTGAACTCACCGCGGCGGAGATCGAACATCTCATTGAAAGAACGGAGAAACTCTGGGCGGGGCGAGCGGAAAGATCGGCAAAGGACGCGATCAAGAACTTTACCGGCGTACCTCCCCTTCTTGAAAAGCTCCGAAGCATTCAAAAGGAGAAAAAATGATCATCTTCTTTATCATCGCTCTTATAATGTTCTCATGCGGCGCGTCGGCGAATAGAGTCGATGAGGTCATGCTTGCCGATGGAGGCATTTACCGTTATCACGTAACTTCCGTGCTCCCGTCCAAAGAAGATTCAAAGGAGAGCGAGGATGATTATGAGGTGAATATCGTAAGGAAATACGGCGGACAGAACCTGTTTGACGGAGATCTCGCCACAGCTTGGGTGGAAGGGTCGGAAGGACCGGGGTTCGGAGAAGCCGTTTTTATCGCCGTTCCCGATGATATCAGAATATTCAACATCTTTCCCGGGTACGGTAAGACCGGATCCGTCTGGAAGAAGAACAACAGGATCAAGAAGATCCGCATATCGCTCTTCTCCGGGATCAGTCCCGAAGGATACATAACGGAGATCGATCATGTTTATATCATGTATCCCCTCGGCATCTCCGCTGAGATAGACCTCCGCGATGAATTCGCATTACAGACAGTCGTTCTGCCCTTTTCGGAAGAAGATGTCGCAGCACGAAGCAGAGAAGCTGTGTTAAGGTCGGAGGCGGAGCACGGGAAAGCGGTCAGTTATGCCGGGACCGTTGCAAAGATAGAGATACTCGAAGTATATAAAGGCGAGAAATTCGACGATACATGCATAAGCGAAATATTTTTTAACGGCGCTTTCACTGCCGTTAACAAGACCCTCTACAGCGGCATTGAAACCGTCTATGTCAAAAGCGGGGATGACGGGACGGTGCTTATCGATACGAAAGATAAAAAAGGCATTGTGGTGATGGAAGACCGTTCGGCTGTTTTCCAGATTGCGGAGATCTCGGCGGATAAAGTATGGGCAAGTATGATCAAGATGCCCGCGGCGGCCGGAGAAGGGCGGGTAGAGACGGAGTACCTTCTTATGAACATTCCCGAGGGCAGGATAATGAACGGGGATGTTCTGAAAACCAACGGGATCCAACTATTCAGTTTTACTTTTCTCACGGCGGACGGCCGTTTATATCTCGATCACGGCAACGGGAAGATAATCCTGTACTGAGAGCCGAAGTACGACTTATATCCGCTTGACTTTTAAACTGATTTCTGTTAACATCAATATTATTTTTAAAGATAGAGGTGCTTGCTATGAAAAAAGTGTTCGTTATCATTCTCCTTTTTACCGTCATGCTTCTGCCCGGAGCCGTAAAATTCGATTGGGGTTATTTCACCGCCATAGGCCAGTTCCAGTATGCCGTGAAACCGCCCCACAGCGTGAACACCTTCGACCTGAAACGTTTGAGAGTGCTTACGGGCTCCGAAATACTTCCCGGCAGGATATCGCTTGATATGCAGCTCGAGTTCAGGACCGCCGGTATCTCGATCAGCGAATCCGAGATCACGGACATAGGTCCTTCCGGCATCAAGAAGATCAACGAGATCAATCTCCTTGACCTTAAAGCCACTTTTAAATTGCCGTTCATCACGATCACGGCGGGCCGTTTCATTCTTCCTGTGGATCACTATTCCCCTTCATCCACGGCAAAGCTCGATCTCATCGAATATCCTCTTGCAGAAACATTCGCGCCCTGGAGACAGATAGGCGTTCTGGCTAATGCGAAGATCGCTCTTTTCAATGTCTTTGCCTCGATAACGAACGGCGGAGCGAATACATTCGAGGATACCGATACAGAGAAAGCCTATATGCTGAGACTCGACATCTCCCCTGTGAAAGGTGCAGCGGTCGGGTTCAGCGGCTACAGCGAGAATAGCGCGGCCGAAGATATTTCAACTTATCTTGGAAGCGGCAGGGCCAATGTATATGCCTGGTATAGAAATGATCTTTTCTTTTTCATCTCACAGCTGAGTTATTCAGAAAAGGACTCCTATTCAACTGAGATCACGACCGAATACAGCTATTCCTATTTCCTGCATTTATCCGCTTTCATAGGACCTTTCGAAGGTATATTGAGATATGAGTTCATGGATAAGAACGCGAACATCAAGGGCGAACTCAGTTCGCGGCTGACATTCGGCCTTAACTTTAAGATGGCGGAAAGGGCCGTTCTCATGGCCAATTATCTTGTTAACGGAGAGAGCGCAGACACGGACAATGATGTTTTCGCCGTACAATTGCAATTGGTACTGTAAGATCCCAGTATTGTAAGAAAAATCACTTTATCTTTGAATAAATATTGAATTTTTCTTGAAATCCGGTTAAAAATGTTATAAAATAAAAAAAGAGGGATAAAATAGTGCAGACGATAATTGTAAAAGAAGGCGAAAGTATAATTCAAACCGTTCATCTCAAGGATAAAACAAAGATAACGATAGGTGCGGACAATGACCGCGATATCGTACTTGACAATATTCTCGTTTCACCTCATCATGCAGAGATAGTTAAAAGGGACGATGCCTGGATCTTCAAAGATACCGGAAGCGATGACGGTTCCTTCAAGGACGGTATGCGTATCCAGGAACATGTCCTCGAGAACGGGGATGAGATCCAGATAGCGAATTTCGTCCTGTATTACGATTCGGGTTTCCTTTCGGAGGAAGAGACCGAAACAAAGGTCGTGTACGAAGAATCCCAGCAAAAACAGAAATCCGATACTAACAAGGTGCCAAAACTGCTTGCCCGGGACCAGGAGGGCAAGAACCTTGAATATCTCATCGTGAAAACGCAGACAATAATAGGGCGCGGTCTCGGTGCGGATATTATAATAGAGGATATAACCATTTCCCGGATGCATGCCAAGATCATCATGCAGAACGGTAAATTCTACCTTAAGGACCTCGATTCTCGAAACGGCACCTTCCTCAATAAGAACAAGATCTCTTTCGCCGAGATCGTGAACGGCGATGTTGTTACATTCGGCACATACTCTACAAAATTCGTTGTCTGACATTTTCAAAAGAACACTTGATGCGCTTTCGACCTGTGCGGGAGAATGCCGTCTCTGCCCCCGCGAATGCGGTGTGGACCGCTATGGTAATAATACGGGTTACTGCGGCATCAACAGCATGAGGATCTCCGCGGCCAATCTTCACTTCGGCGAGGAACCCCCGGTCTCCGGTTCCGGAGGGTCCGGAACGGTCTTCTTCTCCGGTTGTTCGTTAAAATGCGCTTTCTGCCAGAACTATCCCATTTCTCACTTTCTTTACGGCAAAGATAAAAGCGCCGGTGAACTCGCGAATGAATTTATTTCCCTTCAGGAAAAAGGCGCGCACAATATCAATCTTGTCACGCCCACGCATATTTCCTTCCTTGCTTTCGAAGCTGTCCGTGAAGCGCGCGCCAGAGGCCTCCGGATACCGCTCGTTTATAATACTTCCGGATACGAGCGGGAAGAGATCATCGGGCACATTCTCCCGGTCACCGATATATTCCTTTTCGACGTGAAATACGCCGACAACACCCTATCGTCACGCTTCAGCGGGGCGGAAGATTATGTGGAGAACAACAGGGCCTCGCTTGAGAGGATCCTTAAAAGCGGAAAGAAGAACCGTTTCGCGGGAGGGATCTTGCGCGAAGGCATCATTGTGCGCCATCTTGTATTGCCGTCCTGCATCGATAATACAATCGACGTACTGAATTATCTGTCCGGATTTAAAAAACAGATCTATCTGTCATTGATGTTCCAGTATTTTCCTGCCAATAAAGCCGCAGAAATGCCGGATATAGCAAGAAAAGTATCAAGGGAAGAATACGGGAAAGTGTTAAAGCATTTTGAAAGTTTAAAATTCTCTAAAGGATGGGTTCAGGAACTCTGAACGTCTCCGGCCGGGCCGGTTTTATCGATCTTATTTTTTGCCGAGATGAATTCCATCTGAAGACCCGCAACAAGGTTCTTCAGGTATTCACCGACTTCGGGAGGGACGTTGTTCACGGTTTTTTCTTTCAGCATCGCGAGCATATCAATATTGATCCGGGCTATATCCAGATCAGTCTTCTTCGTTTTGGTTACAGGATCATCTACCTTTCCGAGTGCCGCTCCTGCGGCCATTTCAAGCATTTTTATGAGATTGATGAAAAGCAAGTCGTTATAGTTCTTATCTTCAGTTACCATTGTTCATCATCTTCATCAGGTTCTCGGCCGTGTTTTCCAAATGCTCGATCTTCTGGGTAAGGAATGTAGATTTGTTGACGACTTCATTGTTCTTTGATTTCAGTTCCTCGAGTTCATTGTCGATCTGGGATATCTCCCCTATTATAGCAGTGAATTCCCCTATGGTATTCTTAATATCCCCGAGCTGTCTTTGGAAGTTGGAACTTTCTTTGCTTGAATCATCAATAAGCTTTTCAATGTTCGATTTCAGATTGTTGACCATCTGATTCGCATTTGCCGATACATCGATCTGGCTTTTGAAAATATTGTCAAGCTCCAGGATGATGTTCTTGATGCCGTTGATGATCCCGGAAGTATCCCGGATATTGCCTTCGGATTTATTCACGAGTTCCTTGATATTATTGGCGACCACAGCGAATCCTTTCCCCAGTTCCCCGGCGCGGGCCGCTTCGATGGCCGCATTGAAGGACAGGATATTCGTGCGCTCCGATATCTCGGTGAGTTTTTTCATTATGACATTGATATTCTCGAGGTTTTCGAAAAGAGCATTGACCTTAGTATGCGATTCCTTGATCATATTGAAAATGTTCTCAAGGGTCCCCATCGTCTCGATGAACCTTTCATTGGTGCGTTTTGAGATCCCTACGTTCTGGCTGATATTCCCGTCTATCTTCTCGATATTGGTATCGATCTCTTTTTCTTTTTTCGAAACTGCATTGAGCCGGTTGCGTATCTCCTCGTTCTTCATAAGCGACCTTGAAAGGCTTTCATTCGCCATATTCAGTTCGAGTTCGATCTTGGAGGAGGAATCCTTCACTTCGAGTGCGATCTCCTGAACGTTTTTGGCAAGATCGCCCACCTGGCTGCTCTGCTTGGCAAGACGGTCCCTGATCACACTGTTGAATATGATAAGAGAAAGCTGCTTGGAAAGTTCGGAAAAAAGGTCGATAAGGAATTGGTTGAAATAATATTTCTCGTTGGATTCCAAGTCGATGAGCCCGATGACCGTTTCCTTATAGATGAGCGGGATGGTGAGTTCGGAGTGTATGCCTCTCACTCCTTCATAGTAATTCGGGTCCTTATACACGTCAGGTATATAGATTATCTGCTTGGATTCGACCGATTTTCCCACAAGGCCCTCTCCGAGGGGCAACGACTCAAGGCGGTCCAGAAGGAGTTCAGCCGGTTTGCAGATCTTAAGTATATTCGTCTTTTTCTCATGATCGGTGAGCCAAATGGATATGAAATGTATCCTGTAGAGGGAAAGGATCGAATCTATGATCGCGTGCAACTGCTCGTCAAGAGTGTTCTTCTCGATCACCTTGCCCATCATGGAAAGAAGCAGCCTGTATTTTCTTTTAGTCTCGTAATAATTAGTGATCGTCTGCACGAGGGCGATTATAGAGATGAAAATGAAGCAGAACAGAAGAACGCCCGGGATCTGCATCTTGTCCCAGAAAAGGATATAACCTATCTGGAACACATAGAGGATCAGCGTAACCGATATCATAGCGGCAAGGCTTCTGAAAACGACTATCCTGTTCAGTTTCTTAAGGAAGGTCAGGTAAAGGAAATTAAGCACCTGGTAGCAGAAAACTACCAGAAAACCGAACAGCAGGAATCTTTTTACATTGAATTGCAGCGTAAGAAAAAGGAAGGCATCGCTGAATTTTTTGAATATGATGCCGGACAGAAGCATTGTCGAAGTGAGAAGGAAGATCCTTCTTAATATATCCTGATACCTGGTGCGGATAATAATGTCTATCAAAAGGAAAAGCACTATCGTTATCGCCGTGCCGAGATAGGGATTATTGAAAATGAAGAAAGATGCGTATATTGGTATGAGTTCGAGGGAAATGGTGATGTTCTCGCCGTCGAATTTAAGCCTGAAGAAAGAAAAAGGTAATGCAAAGAGAACGAATATGGCGATCTTGGCCAGATTCTCGCCGGAAAAACTTACAAACGTGGCGAGAAGACCCATAAGAAGAGCGCAGCAAATAGTGAACAGCAGATTTTTCTTCATAAGTTTATTATATTAAAATATTTATTCTTTTTCAAGTATTTTAAGGGAAAAGGCCTTTGAGGCGATAATGGATATCTTCCCGTATTTATACGTTATACTGCAGACATAGGCGTCATCCCCGTCAAAAAATGCCGCATCGTAAAGCCTGTTGCCGTAAAAAGTGATACGGGCGCGTTCTTCATTGTCGTATAAATAGGAGAAGAAAGTGAATTTCCCGTGTTCCCTCTTTATGTAGGTAAAAGGATCGTCCAGGAGCCGCAGCAGGATTTTTGAGAAAGGTAGCATTCCGGAAGGTAAAGGTTCGCCTTCCTTACCTCCGAATTTATAGGCTTTGCCTGTGAACGGATGAAACAGGACGGCGGATCTTTCGGCAAGTGAGATCCTGGCGGAAAGATTTATCCTCTTTCCCTCGAATTCAGCGTTCACCGAGGCCCGGATATCCTTCTTGTAGAGCATCTCCAGATTGGAGCGGAGGACATTTTCGGGATCCTTTTCACCGCGGGTGCAGCCCGAGACAAGAAGAAGGATAAGAAAAAAGAAGAAATTAAATACTTTCGCCGGCCTTCTCATTCTCCAGACCTTTGATGCCCCCGGCATAGTAGAACATCTCCTTTACGGCATTTTTATCCTTTACTTTTTTCATAAAGGAAGGAAGCGTACCCCTTCCCTTTATGAAAGTTATCGCTGCGGGAAGCCCGAGATACTTTTTCGCGCCTTCGAGCATCCGGAAATAAATGGGAGAATCCGTCCTAACCGAACTTTTCAATCTCAAATATTCCAGATCGTTCTTGAATTGAGCGTTCGTCATCATTTTCGTTTTAAGCGTTTTCCCGGTTAAAAGTTCCGCACCGGGAAGACCGTTTCTTCCCGTGATCCCGTAAAACCGTTTAGGCCAGGCCGAAAGGAGCATATATGACGGCAGATCTATCCTTAAAGGACATTCTGCAAGACAGTTCCCGCAAAAACTGCACGCAAGGGATTCGTTCCGGACGATGCCTTCTTTCAAGATCAGGATCTTCCCTCTAGGCGAGAATACCTGGTCGCGCATCCTTTCGTAAAGCGGGCAGTTGTAGAGGCATTTCCCGCAGAAAACACAGCGTTCTATGTCGATATTCTCTTTAAAGTTCATTGAAATACCTTATCATCCCGTACAATTTGTCGCCCGGACAGGTAGTGAATTTCTCTGACAGGTCACGATGCCCGTAAACAGGTAATCTTTCCTTCCTTCCCGCTTTTTCAAGGATATAAAGAAGAGATGCCGTCTGGGCGGCGCCGGGCTCGGTCAGATTGAAATCCCCGATAAGGGCGATACCGAGATTGCCTTCGTTCTTTCCCCGCACATGTGCGCCGGCCGACCGGGTATCCCTTCCTTTGAATATCTCTCCTTTCCTTCCTATCACGAAATGATATCCGATATCGTCAAATTCCCTTATCCGGATATGATAATCCTTTATCTTCCCGAATATTTCTTTATCGTCAGCTTTTCCGAAATTGAACGAATTGGTGTGATGCAGAGTGATCATCTTATAACCGGAGATGTCCATGTTCTCGACCGCGGGGGATTTTATATCCTTCTCGCGGTATAAAGTAAAATTCTTCCCTTCGAAGATGAAACGGCCGTTTATGAAATCCTTACTCGTCATTTCATTCTTACCGTAAGGCTTCACGCTGAGTATATCTATACTGCCCTCGCCGCAACGCACGGTAAAAGAATCCTTTCCTACCGCTGTCACCATTCCCGGAAGGGCCTTTCCGGAAGAGCATCCGGATATCCGGGCTTTGAGGAGTTTAATAGGCCGGCCGTTCAGATACGTGAACGCCTGCGGCCATTCGCAAAATGCGGCGATCGTCCTTTTCACTTTTCCGGCATCGAGATACCAGTTCACATTGGCCATGTCGGGGCTTAAATACGGCGTATAATCGGTTGCGGTCTCGTCTTGGGGTCTTGCGCTCTCCAGAAGTTCTTCAAGATCCCTTAAAACATCTGCGATACAATCCCCGGAAAGATCGGTCAATTTTTTCTCTAAAGAGAAATAATCGTCATCTTCAGTGATGACGGCCGTTTTTTCGAATATAACATCTCCCGCATCCATCTTTTCATTCATCCGGATAAACGAAATACCCGTCTTTTTATAACCGTTCAAAAGTGCATATGTTATTGGCGAGGAACCCCGGAGTTGGGGAAGGAGCGAATAGTGAAGGTTCACGGAAGCGGTCTTGGGCAGAGCGAGAACCTTCCCGGGCAGGATCATCCCGTAAGCAAAAACGAAAAATACATCCGCATTCAAGGGTTTAAGAGCCTGGACGAGCGAATCATCCGGTTTTTCCGGGGTCAGCACTGTTATCCCGTTCTTCAAGCAGAACTCTTTCACCGGGGAGGCTTTCATTTCCCTTTTCCTGCCGGCCGGTTTATCGGGCCTGGTTACCGCGGCCTTGACAATAAAATGTTCATTAAGTTTTTCCAGTATGGTCCTTGAGACCTCTGGAGTGCCGAAGAAGACGAGACTAATGTTTTTTCCCATTTTTCCCGGCGAGTTCCTTCAAAAGCGGCTTGATCTTCATGTATTCCGTTTCCGAAAGCCGGTCGATAAAAAGTATACCCATAAGATGATCGTATTCGTGCTGGAACACGACCGCATTCATCCCCCTCAGAGTTTCCCTGATCTTTTCACCGTTTCCGTTGATATATTCCACTTCGATCTCTTTTGGACGCTCTACGTCAGCGAATATGTCCGGAACTGACAGACAACCTTCCTGATAAACGATCTTATCCGGTGAGCGCGAGTTGATCTTCGGGTTTATCACGATGCGTTTAACTCCTCCTTCAGTGATGGATGTGTCCATTACGAAGAAATCCTCGAAAATGCCTGTCTGAGGAGCCGCAAGGCCCACTCCGTCGCGGAGTTTCATGAATTCATAAAAATCCACTGTGAGGAATTTAAGCAGATCGCCGGTTATCTCTTTAATCTCGATGCTCCTCTTTCTGAGTTTTTTATCGGGATAAATAAGGACATTTAATTCCTTCTTGGGCATTTTTTTCTACCCTTTCGAAACGGTATTAATGAAATCGTCCGCCGTTCTCACGCATGTCTCGTTGAATTCCCTGAAATTCGGGAAAGCCGAAACCGCGCCCGGCAAAGCGCCTTTGGCCGACAACATGCTCCTGATCTGCTCGCCGGCCTTCTGCCAATCATCGCCGCCGAGTGTGAAGAACACATGCACTTTCTTCCCTTCAAGAGGAGCGTGATTGATGAAGAAGTTGACGGCGGGGCAGGTTTTTCCCGCCCACACGGGAAGTCCGAGGAATATCTCTGCATACGGACCAATATCCTTGAACGGAAGAAGCTTTTCCTCAAGACCCCGGACGGCCTTGAACCCGCCTACGAAGAAATGCACCAGGCCTCTCCTTTTTTTCTCTTCTTCGAGGCGAATGGTCTCGCAGTTCAACTTCCCGGCAATGTATTCCGCAACCTTCTTCGTATGACCGGAATGAGAGAAATAGATTGCAATTTTCATTTCTTACCTTTTGTAGTAAACATCGAAAACGGTTCTTTTTTCGCCCTTGAAATGTTTATATTCGATGCTTGAAGCCTTTGCCGAGGTCGAAGCAAGGATCCCTTCCACAAAACCGGCAAAGCGCTCGAAGAAAACATGATTCTCATCCACATTGTCAAGCTGGAACTGCAGATAATCCTTCCCTGTTTCCGTATGTTTAAGCGTTCCTTCGTCGAAATACTGGCTGAAGATCATCGATGCCCTTTTTAAAGCGTACTCTGGGGTTGCGATCTTCAAAAATATCCTGTATATTCCCTTCATATTGTTCATTGCTCCGTATTTCGCAGCGTCGCGCAGTATCCGCCTGTTCTTTTCTCCGTACTTGCGCTGGATGATCTCATTTATTTCGATGAACAGTTCGATAGGATACCAGTTCCCCGGAAAAATATCTCCGTCCGGAAGATGCTTTTTCGATCCTTCGCCCAGTTCATTGAAGATCTCCGACCATTTCTCCTTGCCGAAATTATCCTCGATGTACTCCTGGCAGTTTTTTATCGATACACCCTTGATGTTCATATCCGGTTCACCCTTTTTTTATTTCGAATATCGCACATCGAAAACAGCTCTTCTGTCGTGCTGCAAATAATCGTATTTTACATCGCAGGATCTTGCAGAAGTAGATGCGATGACGCCTTCCATATATCCCGCAACGCGCTCGAATATCATCGGCAATTCCGGCACATTTTCGAGATGAAGAACGATGTTCGAGCCGTCGCTTTTAATGTGTTTCATGTGTCCGAAATCGTAGAATTGACTGAACATCACGGCCGCTTTTTTCACGACGTAATCTACGGTGGCCACTTTCATGAAGATCCTGTAGACCGTCTTGAGATTGTTCATCGCGCCGTATTTGGCGGCATCGCGAATGATGCGGCCATTGCCTGAACCGTACTTTTTCAGCATTACTTCGTTCACGTCAACGAATACCCGGACCGGATACCAGTTGCTCGGGAAAACCACTCCGTCCGGCAGATGCTCTTTCGATGATTGCGGCAGGTCCTTTATGATCTCGCCCCATTTCTCCTTGCCGTACTTGCTCTCAATGTAGTCCTGACAGTTTTTGATCGATACGCCCTTAACCTGCATACATTCTCCTATTAGTCTTTATCGATGCATCCGCGGCAGCGCGCTTCGTAGATATCGCCCGCGCCGACGAGGATCTGCTCGTCGCTTTTCACGATCCTTTTCGTTTTCGTGGCGGGATTCCCGCATTTCACACAGATCGCCTGCGTCTTGCTCACCTGGTCAGCAACGGCCATCAGTTCGGGTATGGGTCCGAACGGTTCTCCCCTGTAATCCTGGTCCAGGCCCGCAACGATCACCCGGATATTCCTTTTCGCAAGCTCTTTGACCGTTTCGATGATCCCCTTATCGAAGAACTGGGCTTCGTCTATGCCTACGACCTCGGTGCCGGGTTCAACGTATTTCATTATCTCGCCCGAATTCGCAATATTTATGGCTTTCATCTTCTGGTACGAATGGGATACCACATAGGCCTCATCATACCTTTTGTCGATCTCCGGTTTGAAGATCACAACTTTCTTCTTCGCGATCTCCGCCCTTCTAAGCCTTCTTATGAGCTCTTCGGATTTTCCGGAGAACATGCAGCCCGCGATGACTTCTATCCATCCCATTTCCTTAGGAATGAAATTCATATCTTCTCCTCTTCTATATTGTAAGACTTTATCTTGTTTATCAGGGTCGCCCTCGATATGCCGAGCGCCTGCGCGGCCTTCGTATGGTTGTTATTGTATTTTTTCAAATTCGCGATCACCGCCTGCCTCTCTATCTCGGACAGCGGCACATCTGCGCTTATCCCTTTTCCGTTACCGTTCCCCCTCCTTGGCTTGGCGATGCCCGCGATATAATCGGGAAGCATCCCGGGTTCTATGGCGCCGCCGTTATTGAAGACCACGATATGCTCGATGAGGTTCTTGAGTTCCCTGATATTCCCCGGCCACGCATATTCATTCATAAGTTTCACCGTCTCTTTGGAGAAAGTGAAGAGCGGTTTCTGGTACTTGCGGGAATAGTCGATCATGAAGAAATTGGCAAGAGGATATATGTCCGCAGGCCTGTCCCTCAATGCGGGAATGTCTATCTGCACCACCTTGATCCTGTAATAAAAATCCTCCCGGAACTTCCCTTCCTCGATGAGTTTTATAAGATCTTTGTTCGTCGCGAAAACGATGCGCGTATCGATCTTTTTAACTTCGGTGCTCCCGACAGGCGTTATCTCCTTCGACTCCAAGAACCTCAGAAGCTTCACCTGGGTAAAAAGGGAGAGCTCGCCTATCTCGTCCAGAAAGAGCGTGCCGCCGGCGGCCAGCTCGAATTTGCCCTTTTTAGACGATACGGCGCCCGTAAAAGCGCCTTTCTCGTGACCGAACAGTTCCGATTCCAGAAGCGTCTCGGGGAGCGCCGAGCAGTTTATCGGGATAAGGGGTCCGTCGCGCCGCTGCGAATTGTAATGAATGGTCCGGGCTATCACCTCTTTGCCCGTGCCCGATTCCCCGGTAAGAAGCACATTGGCGTCCGTCGGCGCGATCTGCTTTATCTTGCTTATGATCGTTTCCATTTCGGAAGAGGCGAAAATGATATTCTCGAAATTGTACCTGTCGAGAAGTTTCTCCTTGAGGTTTTTTACCTCCTTCTGAAGTCCGAGCTTCTCATAGGCCTTCTCTACGAAGATCTCCAGTTCCTCTAATTTGAACGGCTTCATCAGGTACTGGTAGGCCCCGCTTTTAATGGCCTCGATGGCCACATCTATCGACGACACCCCGGTGATGACTATGATCTCCCCGTTCTTCCCCGAACCTTTCAGTATCTTGATAAGTTCCATACCGCTTTTATCCCTCAGATTGAGATCGGTCACGACCACGTCGAAATCGTTCTTCTTGAGAAGTTCCAGCGCGTCCTCGACGGAATCCGCTCCCTCCACAAAGTCCTTCTTGAACCTGAAGTAATCGATGACGGACTGCCTTATCCCGGCATTATCCTCTACGATCAGAAGTTTTCTCATAAACCTCAAGGTCCTCCGGAAAATCGAATTTGAATACCGTTTTCATATCGTTCGAAATAAAATCTATATTTCCTTTCAGATGCTCCGCGAAGCGCTTGGAGATGGCAAGCCCCATACCGCTCCCCTGCTCCTTCGTCGTGAACATCGGCTCGAATACGCGATCCCTCAGGCCCTCCTCTATCTTCGGCCCGGCATTCTCAACGCTGAACATGATGCTCTCGCCTGTCTTTACCGTGGAGATGAGTATCTCGGAACCCTCATTGCAGGCCTCTATGGCGTTTTTTACAAGGTTCATTATCACGGTCTGAACCTTGAAACCGTCCTGGTTCACCGCGCCTATCTGAAGATCGAAAGCGAGTTTCACTCTCGCGCCTTTCTCGTTTATATAGCCCTGAAGGTCGTCCACGATCTCCTTGATCATCAGGTGCAGATCGAACCTCTTCACATCGTTCTCCGTTTTCTGGAAAAGGTTAACATTGCGCGCCATCTCATAGAGCTTGTCGGCCTGGACGAGAAGTTTTGAAAGCAGGCGTTTTTCTATCTCGTTCTTCTCGGGGCTCTTATCATAGGCCTTTTTCAAAAATTGGAGATTGAAGATGATCGGCTGCGCCGCGTTCTTGATCTCGTGGATGAGGTATTTCAGAGTATCTTTTTCGTCCATACTGCGTATTATAGCAAAAAAATAGAAAATGTAAAAATATTTTACACTCCGATAAGGTGAAATATCTCACATTTATTTTAATATTGGACATTAATGGAAATCCTTAAAAATAGGGATTTTATCCGTGAAAACCGCCTATCCGTGGCCTTTTTGCTTTATTCTGTTCGTATCATCTGCATTTTCATTATTCACTGCGCTTCGCATAACTCTCAACTTATTTAGACAGTTCACTATTCACTTCGTTTCGGCCGACTTTCAACTGTCAACTCTTTCTCTATCTTCTCTTTTATCGTTCATTATTCATTATTCTTAGATTGTGACGTTATGTAAAATATAAAGACCAGGTACCTTCACATTTACTTATTTAGGTTTTATCGACGTATATTTTCTAAATTCAGGATCGCCATTCTTATAATTTGTATTTTCATAATATGGAACTATTTCTTTAAATGGTGATTTAAATTTCTGATAATATCTCTTACCTTTAAATTTACATACAATAATTGGTTTCGAATCTTCACTATCACAGTCTCTTATATATTCAATCCACTCAAATGGAACTATACCAACAGGAATATTTCCACCTTTTTTGTCGAGAATAAATTGAACTCCATATTCTTGAATAATCGTGTAGAGTTCTGCGCCCTGTTTATAGTAGGTATTGTTTGTTTCATCTTTTCGTTCAGCATTATACTTTTTGACATCTGCAAGAATTATTTTTTTATACAATACAATCTCTCGAATTTGCTTAGTTATTTTCATCTCATGTTCATATTTTTCTCTTGCTGATATTTGCTGTGTTAACGCGTATAGATGATACCCTACGAACACACCGACAATTATCGCGATTAATGCTATTAGATTATCCCAAAAATAAAACGTAAAGTCCATTTAATCCCACTCTTCATAATAGATTGTGTTACTTTCATCTATCGCGCCCAAAAACATATTTTTCCAGACATGTATTTTCACGCGGAACTATCTATTCCCTTTTGCCTGATTATGCGTTTTGCACAGCATTTGGCAATTAGCGGCATCCGTAGCGCCTCCTTTGCTCCATGCTGTAACATGATCCGCGTCCATTTCATTTAATTTCCAGACCTTGCCTTTATTGGCATCGTGGCCCAGTGCGCATAGCGGGCAATTTGAATGGCCGTTCCTTTCGGCTTCTTCCGTTTGCTTTGCATAAACGGTCTTCTTTGTGGCATCGTCAAATACCCTTACATTGAGTAGTTTTGTCTCTTTGGACCCTCCGAGAATATATTCAAATATCCCCTTCCGGTTTTTGATATACGGATCCCCGTAGAGTTCTTTCACCTGATCGGATACGGCTTTGGGATCATATGAATTCTTATGATATTTTTCATAAAGCCTGCCCCACTCCAATCCTTTCATCTCGCTTTCCACATCAATGAATACGCCCGATACCCAATCTATGACGCTATTGAAATAAACTTTCAGTTCTTTAATATTATCGTCATAACGGTGCTTGCTCATATATTCACCGATATTGCCTTTGCTTACCCAATCCAGCGCGCATTCCATAAATTGCTGGCGGTTCACGCTTCCCGATATATAGGCGCTCCATTTCTGGATATTGGAATTTTGACTATTGCTGAACTCTTCCTTCCCCAAAGTAACAAATGGGCCCGAATAAACGGCATTGAGCAGTTCCTGGTCATTAAGCGGAACGCCCGCGATATTGATAGTTCTAAACCATTCTTTTATTTCGCTTTCCGTGCCTTCGCATTCATAGATGAGAAGATTGGTATTCAAGATCTTATCCTGTTTGTCCTCTGCTATCCCGCTGAAATACTGCTCCATCCCGTTCTCGTCTTTGACGGCGAACTTATTGGTAACGAAACGGCCGAAACTCGTGATGCGCTGTTGGCCGTCCAATACTTCGAGCTTATCCTCGCTTACTTTATTGAAATAGATCAATCCGAGAGGATAACCCTTGAGCAGCGATTCGATAACGGCAACATCCTTTTTGCCGTCCGCATAAATATAATTACGCTGATACTCCGGCTGTATCGTCAATCGCCCCGATAGACCGAAAAGACCCTTGCCTTCCAGTTCATTATAAACAAAACCATCGCAGATGTCTTTTACGGTGATGTCGATCTTTAAATTTGTTCTCATTTTTATTTCCTGTGTTTAATTAGAATTCGAAAATATGGGCAGGCACCGTTTTTTAATCGCAAATCCTTTTCATCATTTCCATGCCTGAATTTTATAATCTCAAACTGCTCCGGTGAATATTTGTCCAGAAAACTGATCGGAACTCCCATCACTCCGTCATAATCGCTCGGTATGGCATCCGTAAACGGGACCTCTATGGCATCATAATTGTCATATTTTTGATATTCCTTTCCCTTGATCTCTTTATGTTTGCTGTATTTTATATTGTCTTCCATTGTCATCAGGGGCAATGGTTGGTGACGCCTTCCATGATCAAGATTGGTGAACCAACGAACGCCTTTAATCCGCAAGAATTTATTCCCGTCTTTGTCAATTCTCCACCCGGCGGCAGTTATTGGATAATCATCCGGCACTTGAAATTCTCTATCTCCGCTTCTAATACTTGGGCCGAGCCACATTCTATCACTTTTTATCAAAGGAAATACTTCTTTGTATGTAATTGAATTCATATTCCCAATAATTAAAAATTGCTTTTCCCATTCCGTAATCCATGCCAGAAATTCCCTGAACAATGAAAAAGGCGGATTGGTAATAATGATATCTGCCTCATCGCGTAATTTCGTAACTTCTTTGCTTCGAAAGTCGCCGTCCCCTTCCATATAATGCCATTCCAGGTCATCCACATCTATTTTGCCGTTCCCTGTTCTATCGTGATTTAATATAAATATCTTTCCGTTCTTGGCGGTTTTATTCTTGTCGAATTTAGGGTCGCTTGTTTCAAATAAAGTGGGTTGATAATTGGATTTACATTTTTTACTTTCCGCAGCATAACTCGTGCTTATGAGTTTTTTCAGCCCGAACCTGTGGAAGTTCTGAGCAAAGTACTTGGTAAAATTGCTCCATTCGGGATCATCGCAGGGTAATAAAAGCGTCTTACCGCGGAATACATTGTGATCATACTCTATATACGCATTGATCTCTTTTTCTATATCATTGTATTGAGTATAGAACTCATCGTTTTTCGCATTTTTAGCATTTGATAAATTGCTATTCGCCATAATATTATTATAATACTTTCCCCCGTATATTTCAAATCTTTTCTTAATGAAAAAGAGGGACGTTGGTTGAAAAAGGTGAAATTTCCATATTGTTTCATGCAATCTTGATTTCAGCGCGGATTTCGTTATAATATTACGGAACAGGGAAATGTTTTAAAATGAAACTCCGAATAACGGCAACGGTCCTGATGTGCTTATTGCTTGCCGCTTCCTGCGGTAAGCAGAGCATCTCGCAAAAGGGGGAAAATACTATGGAAGAGAGCGGTCAATTCGCACAGAGAAGGAGTGAGATGGTGCAGTACCAGATCCGGGCGCGCGACATTACAAATAAAAAGGTCATCGAAGCGATGCTCAAAGTGGAGAGGCACAGATTCGTTCCGGAAGATGTTAAGGAGTACTCCTACGAAGACTATCCCCTTCCTATCGGGGAGGGTCAGACGATCTCCCAGCCGTATATCGTAGCCTTCATGACGGAGATGATCGCGCCCGGACCCGAAGACAAGGTGCTCGAGATCGGAACGGGATCCGGATACCAGGCGGCTATACTTGCGGAGATCGTGGCGGAAGTATTCACTATCGAGATCAATGAAGCGCTTTACAGAAGAACAAAAGCCCTCCTTTCCGGAATGGGATATAAGAATATCCATACGATCTGCGGCGACGGATTTGCGGGTTATCCTGAAGCCGCGCCATTCGACAAGATAATAGTCACCGCCGCATCGAGCGAAGTACCGCCGAAACTCTTCGAGCAACTCCGCGAAGGCGGAAAGATGATAATACCGGTAGGCGAAGGGTATCAGGAACTCCTTCTCATCACTAAATTAAATGGGCAGATGATAAGGGAGAATGTGCTGCCGGTGAGATTCGTTCCATTGATCGATAAAAACGGAAAACGATATTAAGAACTGTTAAAAATTCACATACAAAACTTGTCAAGGTGTAAAATTATTTGACGATCCCCTATGCGGGACAAGGACAATATTCCCAATATGTCATTATTTACTAACTTGGCACAGGCATTGCTTAATATAAAAAGTAATGCGGAGGTATGAATGAGAGCATACAATGAACTCGACCTTAATGTAAAAATGATCAAGGACCGGATCGAGATCAGCGTGGAAGTCCCCGGACTCAACCGCGACGATATCGATATCATGGTCTTCGGTAATCTTTTCCGTATAGTGGCTAAATATCCCGAGTTCACGGATAACGACCGCTTCCTTCTGAAGGAGATAAGAAGGAACGGAACGGTGGAGCGCGAGTTCAGGCTCGATCAGCCCGTAGATACCGGCAAGATAAGCGCCGAATTAAAAGGCGACGGCATTCTCAGAATCACTCTTCCGCTTACCAGGGAAGAAAAGAAAATAATAAACATCAGGGAGGTGTGATATGAAGATCAGAAAATTTTACGATGACGACGGAGTGTTCAAGAAGCTCGCCAGGCTTGAGAATTTCTTCAGTGATGTCTTCGAGGACGGGGATTTCAAATCTTCACCTCTGGTTCAGACGAACTGGGCGCCGAAGATCGACATCAAGGAGAAAAAGGATTCCTACGAAGTGACGGCGGAATTCCCGGGAATGAACAAGGAAGACATAGAAATCTCGCTCGAGGACAATATCCTTGTTTTCAAGGGAGAGAAGAAATTCGAGGAGAAAAAGGAGGAGGATAACTACCTCCACATAGAAAGGTCCTACGGTAATTTCTACCGCTCTTTCAAACTCCCCGAAGCGATCGATACGGAAAAAGTCGATGCTTCATTTAAAAACGGCGTTCTGCATCTCGTTCTTAAGAAAAAGCCCGAAAGCAAGGGCAAGAAGATCGAGATCAAAGGCGAGTAACGGCAATCTTCGGAGGGCGGATTAAAAACGCCCTCCGCTCTTTCTATTTAGGAGAATGATATGGCACAGAAAAAAGTGATCGGTATCGACCTCGGTACCACGAACTCATGCGTAGCGGTAATGGAGAACGGACAGCCCAAAGTACTTTACAATACTGAAGGATCCAGAACAACGCCGTCCGTCGTCGCTTTCAAGGATAACGACGAGATCATAGTCGGCGCGGCCGCGAAGAGACAGGCAATAACCAACCCTTTGAATACGGTATTCTCGGTAAAAAGGCTCATAGGCCGTTCTTATGAGGAAATAAACGAAGAACTGAAACTGATCTCGTACAAGGTATCCAAGGGCAAATCCCAGAATGTCCTCCTCGAGATCGGCAATAAGAAATATACGCCTCAGGAGATATCCTCGATGGTACTCAAAGAAATGAAGAAGATCGCCGAGGATTATCTCGGAGAAAAAGTCGAGGACGCGGTCATAACAGTGCCGGCATATTTCAACGATTCCCAAAGGCAGGCGACGAAGGACGCAGGCAAGATCGCCGGGCTTAATGTGCTTCGTATTATAAATGAGCCCACTGCAGCGGCGCTTGCTTTCGGCGCCGACAAGAAGAAGGATGTTAAAATAGCCGTATACGACCTCGGCGGCGGCACCTTCGATATCTCCATTCTTGAGATCAATGAAGGCGTTTTCGAAGTGAAATCCACCAACGGCGATACCCATCTCGGCGGCGACAACTTCGACCTTGCGATTTTGAACTGGATAGCCGATTCGTTCAAGAAAGAGAAAGGCATCGACCTTACTAAGGACCCGATACCGCTACAGAGATTGAGGGATGCGGCGGAGAAGGCCAAGATCGAACTTTCTTCGAAGCTCGAAACGGAGATAAATCTGCCTTTCGTTACAGCGGATGCCAACGGCCCGCAGCACCTGCAGATGACGCTTTCCAGGGCAAAATTCGAGAATCTCGTAACGGATCTCATCGAGAAATCCATAGAACCGTGCAAGAAAGCGCTCAAGGATGCGAAGACCTCCGCCAAAGACATTGATGAAGTACTTCTCGTCGGCGGAATGACCAGAGTGCCGATGGTGCAGAAGAAAGTGGAGGAATTCTTCGGTAAAAAACCGAACAAAGGCATCAACCCCGACGAAGCGGTTGCGGTCGGCGCGGCGATCCAGGGTTCGATCCTTGCCGGGGACAAGACGTCGGGCGACATTCTGCTCGTTGATGTTACTCCCCTGACCCTCGGCATTGAAACGCTGGGCGGAGTATCAACTCCCCTCATAACGCGCAATACGCCTATTCCTACAAAGAAATCCGAAATCTTCACAACGGCGGACAATAATCAGCCGGCGGTCGATATCAGAGTGCTTCAGGGCGAGAGACCCATGTCTGCGGATAATAAGCTCATCGGGCAATTCCAGCTTGCAGGCATACCCCCTGCGCCGAGAGGCATACCGCAGATCGAAGTAACTTTCGATATCGACGCAAACGGCATTCTCCATGTCACAGCAAAAGATAAGGCCACCGGAAAGGAACAGACGATCAAGATACAAGTCTCAAGCGGTCTTTCAGATGCCGAGATAGACAAAATGGTCAATGAAGCCAAGGAACACGAGGAAGAGGACAAGAAAAGGCGCGAGCTCATCGAAGCACGCAATAAGGCCGAATCGCTTATATACCAGACGGAGAACCTTCTCAAGGAGATGAAAGAGAACAATAAGCTTGATGCGAAGGAAGGCCAGGAATTGAGCGAAAAGATCGAGAAATTGAAAGAGGTGGCTAAAGGCGAAAGCAAAGAGGCCATAGAAAAATCTATAGACGATCTTTCGAAATTCTTCGCGGGCATATATCAGAAATACGGTCAGACAGCTGGACAACCCGGAGGCAATGCGGGTCCCGGTCCTGAAGCCGGCACTCAGCCTGAGAGCGGCGCGGGCCCTGAAGGTCCAGAAGCCAAGAAAGACGACGTCATAGACGCAGATTTCGACGAGAAATAGTTCACATATACGGGAGGCCTTCGCGCGGAGGCCTCCCTGTTTTGTTTAAGCGATGGAAATAAAAGATTATTATAAAGTTCTCAATGTCCCCGAAAGCGCCACGCTCGATGAGATCAAAAGGTCATTTCGCGAACTTGCAAAAAAATACCATCCTGATATTAACAAGGCACCCGATGCCGAAGCAAAATTCAAGGAAGTAAACGAAGCCTATCAGATCCTCTCCGATCCCGACAAGAAGATAAAATACGACGAATACAAAAAGTACGGCGGTAATCCTTTTGCGGGCGGAGGAGGAGGCGGGGGCAGCGCGCAGGATATTTTTGCCGATCTTTTCGGAGGAGGGTTCAGATCGGGAGGAGTTGAGGATATTTCAGACCTTTTCTCGGGTTTCTTCGGAGGCGGAGAGAGGAGGAATTCATACGAGGACCTTGCCATCCATATCCAGATCACGCTCACTTTCGAAGAATCCTATTCCGGTACGGAAAAATATATATCCTTCAACCGGGCCTCTCCTTGCGCATTCTGCGGGGGAAGCGGCGCGACGGAAAAAACAGCCTGCCCTCACTGCAAAGGGAGAGGCAGCATCGCCAGCAACTCCGGTTTTTTCTCAATGCAGAGAACTTGCCCTTACTGCAAAGGCACGGGAAGCATTGCCAAGACCAAATGCAATGTTTGCCAGGGTACCGGAAAGAAGCATATCACTGAAAAGAAAGCGGTTAAAATACCTTCCGGAGCAAGGACGGGAGACAAACTTACGATAAAAGGTCTGGGAAATTCCGAGAACGGCATGGCCGGGCCTTTGGTGATCCATATTGCCGTTATGAGCTCTCCCGTTTATTCCCGCGAAGGCAATAATCTCGTGCTGAACCTTAAAATAGATCTGAAGCAGGCGCTTGCAGGAGATAAAGTGAAGATAAGGCATTTCGGAAAGGAACTGACCGTCACGATCCCCCCGGGGACCAATAACGGGGATGTGCTTTCATTGCGGGGCATGGGAATGAAACGCGGGCGCGATGCGGGCAACCTTCACCTTAAGATCTCTCTCACGCTTCCGAAGAAACTCACAAAGAAACAGAAGGATAAACTCGACGAATTCCTGAAGACCCTGTAATGGGCAGATATTATTTCATAGTTTTAAGAAGCTCTCTCGTCTTTTTAAGCCAGAACCTTGAATCCATGGCCAAGAAAGCATCTTCCGCCTTTCCGGCATATCTCTTCGCCTCAGCGGGACGGAAGACTCTCAAAGCCGAAGCCAGTTCGTAAAGCGTGATGCCGAATTCAAAGCGGTTTCTCATTTTTCCGGCAACGGATACGGCCTTTTTCAGACAGCCGACTGCGATTTTTTCCGGAGCGTTTCTGCGCAATTTCGCTTTGCACCTGAGATAAACGATCTCCGCTTCCTCGTTTCCGTATTTCGCAAGAAGTATCCCCGCCTTCTTAAGATACTCTTCCGCTTTCATTTTATCGTCCGCGGCATGAAACGCTTCCGAGAGAGCCGCATAGACTACAGGGAGATGTGCCTCAGCCCCGCATGAAGAAAAGCTTTCCTCCGCCATTATCAGCAGGCCGGCGGCTTTCCCCGGCATGTCTCTGTGAAGATATATCATGCCCATACTGAAATGTGCGAATCCGGCGCCGATCCTGTAACCTACCTGTTCGGATATCGAAAGGCATCGTTTGAAACTCTCCTCGGCGGTCTTCAGTTTTCCCAGATTGAAATATGTCTGCCCGATGTTGCCTTCGATGCTTGCCAGCCCCATTCTGTAATTCACTGCCTTGAACGTATCCTTTGCTTTCATGTAATATTTCAACGCTTCGGGCAGTTCGCCGACAGTCCGGCAGATTATTCCGATATTGGTATTTGCGATCGCGGTTCCCATCCTGTCCTTCAGTTCTTCCGAGTTTTTAAGCCTCTTTTCCAGATACTTCAGCGCGAGGCCGTATTTTCTTTTGTTCCAATAAATAAGTCCCGTTATATTGTAGGCGATCCCGAGATTGATTTTATCGCCCGTTCTGATGAATATATCCCGTGCTTTCCTGCTGTGTTCCAAAGCTTTGTCGTACTCGCCTCTTTCCCACTCGATAGTGGAAAGGACATGGAGGCCGTACGCGAAAAGTTTGGGATCCTTCCGCGAACCGATATAACGGAAACCTCTGCCGAGCAGTTTCAGGGCTTCAACATGGTTTCTTTTCCCCCGGTCGAAAATATTGGCAAGATCGAAGCTTATTTTGGCAGTCAGTGACCGGTCTCTGATGTTCTGTTTTCTACATATTTGAAGTGAAAGTTCAAGGTCGCTTATAGCTTTGTCCGTATTCCCAATGATGTCGTACACAAGGCCGCGGAGGCTCAGAGCACGCGCATAGAGCATTCCCGGGGCCTTAGCCGTACTTCTGCGGTTAAAGTTCATTCTTCTCCGCCCGGCAGTTCATTACTGCAGGCCGGGCAGACCGTTTTCCCGTCCTTTTTTTTAAGATAAGGTTCCGCCGTTTTCTCACCGCAGATATCGCATCTTCCGGAAACGAATATCCTCGCTGTTCCGGGCATTTTTCCCACAGGACGGCCGAGCTTTATATATTTCTCTTCCGGATCCGTCAATATCCTTTTGATCCTTCTTTCCTTGATCTCACTCTTCTCTTTCCTTTCGGAATCCGTAAGTACGTCTTTTTTCGCAAGTTCGATAAAGCGTTTGTCGTCATCGTCGTCTTTATAGTACGGTTCCGCATATATCCTCACGCCTTTACCCGTCTTGCGGTTGTAGAACGTGTAAACATTCTTACCGCGGTCCCTGATGATAAGGTTCCCCTTCCCCGCCGTGCAGCCGCATATGATCTGTATGGCGTCTATGCCGCAGGCGCCGTTCTCCACGACAGCTACGAATTCTTCATCATCCGCCCGACCGGATGAAAGTTCTCTTAGCGCTATCGTTGCCACTCTGTACCCGACGGCAAGTCCGGGGCAGGAATGCCCGTGAAATTTCACGGCGTCCTTGAACGATGCTGATTTTTTATTTCCCATTCTCCGTCTCCTTTGAAAGGCGGCTTACCAGTTCTGCGCGGTCCTTCCAGCCAAGTTTATTAAAGATCTCCGCCGCTTTAGCCAGATTGTCTTTTCCGGTCATCTTGCCCGTCATCCGGAAAAGTTTTTCCGCATATTTTTCCGCTTTCTTTATTTTATCGGATTCGATGATTGTCTGAATTAAGTTAATAAAACTCTCTTCCTCGCCGCTGCGGTCGTTTATCTCGTGCCTGATATGAACCGCTTTCTCAAGAAAAGAAACAGCATCGGACGAGTTCCCGGAAAGGGCAAGCAATCGCCCGAGATTATTGAGATTCACAGCCTGTCCGTACTTGTCCCCTATCCTGATTCTGATTTCAAGCGATCTTTTAAAACAACCGATAGCCCCTTTATAATCCTTTTTTAAATAACACAGATAACCGACATTATTACAGTTGCTTGCTTCACCCTTCAAATCCCTATATTTCACACATATCGTAAGGGAATCGCTAAAACACTCATGTGCAGATGAATAATCCCTGAGAATATTGTAAATAACGCCCTTATTATTCAGTATTAAAGCCGCTGTTTCCGGATCATGACTTTTCTTCGCGGCGGCATATGCTTCCGAATAACATTGAAGAGCCTTTTGATGAGCACCCAGTTTTTTATAAGCGACACCCAAAGAATTCAAGCAATTCACAGCACTCTTTTTCAATCCCGCTTTCTTCATAAGTGATAGGGCTGCTTCTTCTATTCTCAGCATTTCAGAATCTTTACCAAGAACCCCTTTTATATGACCTATCTCCATCATACATACGGACTCGTTTATAGGATCATCGATCCTGCGCGATATCCTCAACGCTTTTTTCAAGTCTTCAAGAGCCCGGAAAGGTCTTCCCGTCAGTTTATACAAGTTGGCCCGCATTCTGAGAGCACGGCAGTATGTTTTAAGGTCTTTTATCTTATATTTATTTTTCAACGGGACCAGCGGACGACAAGGCATAGATCAGCCGAAACCGATATATATTTGAGAGAAAAGCCCGTTAGATTTTCACGCATGTAAAAACGGCCGTATTATCCCATTGTTTCCTTATTTCTGCAATTTTAAATCCTGCCTCCAAGAATAACCGGATCTGCGTATCATTTGACAATGGCGTATCATAATGATATAAACCTGTAGAAATATTATTCGCTTTTCTTATTCTCTCACTTTCTTTTTGAAAATAAACTTCTTTATCTTTAGTCCGAACGGTATAATCGCCTTCAATATATACGGCATTCGGTTTTAGGGAATTATATATCTTCTTATAGAGCGATAATTTAGAGTCCGGACTGAAATGATGAAGCGAGTATGTTGAAATTGCCCAGTCATATTTCGAGAAGCCGTATTCAACATCGAAGTATGAGGCACACATTATATGGAGTTGATCTTTCTTTTCCTTGAATTTTTCCAATAGTTTTTCCAGCATTTTATCTGAAATGTCGATGCAGGTAATTTGAGCATTTGGGGCCGAAAGAAAAATATTTGAAATTTCCAGGCCCGTGCCGCAGCCGATATCTAATATTTGAGCGTTTGGCGGTCCTTTGGGGAAGTACTCGGCGATAGCATCATAAAATTCCCGAAGATTTAATTCTTCCAGCATATGCAGATCATATGTCTGAGCCCGAGAATTAAAAAAATCCTTCATCTCTTCCGGTTTTTCCATCTTTTCCTCCTTCAGCCCCGCCAGAATGTACAACGGAATAATACCCTCAGAAGACACCGGGGAGCAACCGGTAACGCACACGGCGAACATAATCCCGATACCCCGGCAATTCTTCCTGTAAAGTCTTATCTTCCAGAGCGGTCCTTATCACGGCAATGATCAGAGCTGCTATCACCGGAATGATCGTCCAAACTGAGCTTAAAGCCAGCACAATGCCCGGCAGTGCCAGGAGATTTCCGGCATAGCCCGGATGTCTTACGATCCGATACGGGCCAGTATCACATACCATATGTCCCCGGTCAGTCTGTATGCGCACTACGCTTGAGAAGAAGCGGTTCTCTATTAAAGCCCATCCGGCGAAAGAGTATCCGAATACGATCAGGATGAAGCCCGGGATATTGAGCCATATCGGGAATACGGGTGACCAACCGAAGCGGTGATCTAATCCTGCCACAATAAATAATGGAAAAGATATACTTACCGCCATTAATGGAGAAAGCACTTTATCCCACGATTTCACATCCTGAGCTTTTCCGAATTTACTTCGTTCTGCCATCAATCCGGGATGCCTTTTTTCTGCCCGGATACGCGGACCTATGCCTGCTGCGATTATCAGGGCCGAATAAAACCACCCCTGCCACCAACCGGGATCCCGTCCGCATATCAAGAGAACCGGCGGTATGAGGAGATATGTTATTATTACAGCCAAATATTTAGGGTTTGCTGTATTAAACGTATTTGGGTTAATTGTATTAGACATCATATTTAATCCCTCCCTTTTTCCGCTGCTTTCATCGGTATCCCGATGCGGATATCCTGCCTCATTTTCTCAAACGATCTATTGAACGTTCGTTGCCCTACCGGCTGGCATCAATACTCCGGTTTCATCGATGATTATTCCGTTTTCCGGGATGTCCTCATCTGTAAGTTTGATGATCTCCTTAAGCGCGGTATTCCCATCATCGGCGACCGGAATGCCCCGGCCGATCTGTTTTATGGATATGATATTGCCCTCTATGAACTCTCCCCGGGCATTTAATTTCGCTTTGAGTATCGGGGCCACGCCATTAGAGCCCTGCAGATTGAACCTTCCGTATGTGCAGAAATTGCCCAGACTGTATGCGATCAGGCGGCCTTTATAGACCTCCACTGCTCTTGAGACATGAGGGCCGTGGCCGAGTACAAGGTCCGCGCCGGCATCTACCGCGAGATGCGCGAATTCGTTTACATTCCCTCTGTATTCGGAGAAATAGTATTCCTTCTTTCCGGTGACATGCCTGTATTTGCTGCCTTCCCCGCCGCCGTGGAACGATACGATTACGATATCGTTCTCCTGTTTCAGTGCAGAGATCATCTTTGCGGCGCAGGGATAATCGTTCATATTATTGGTTCTTCTGTTCGGCGAGAATGCGATAAAGCCTATTTTCAATCCATTCGCTTCGAATTCACAGAAAGGTATATCCTCCGTGCCGGCATAATTGAACCCGTTAGCTTCAAGAGTTTTTACGGTTGTCCGCATGCCTTCTTCGCCGAAATCCCATATATGGTTATTGGCGATGCTGAGAAGACTGAAACCCGCATCCGAAATGATCTTCCCGAAGCTCTCCGGCATTTTGAACACATAGCAGGCGCTCTTCTCCCTTCCCCGGCATTTTTTCGATTCGATCCTTTTGTCGCAGAGCGTGCCCTCAAGGTTCCCGAACACTATATCCGCTTCAAGATAATCTTTTACACCGTTAAAAATATCCTTGCCGCTATCAGGCGGGAGATAGGATCTGTTCGGATACCATGTTCCGATCATGATATCGCCGACAGCACTGATCGTTATCGCAGGCGTATCTCCGCCTTGATAAGAGTATCCGAAAGTGATCGAGGAAAAAAGAATGAGAAATAGAACGGAAAATACTCTCATATCAGTAAGTTATCATATTTTCCGGTGTTTTTCAAATCATCTTACCGGACAGCCGGCGCCGGCTTAAAGACCATGCCCGCTTAGTATCAATTAAATACTACTCAGAGATGAAATGAATAACAGCATGCAAAAGCGCAAATAGAAGCGCAAGCGCACCGGATATCTTATGGAGTTTCAGTTTCCACTTCATTAGTCCGCTCAAACCGGTTAGAATGATGAATACTAAAGTAAGAATACCCGCAAGGCCGAAGATCCTGTTCATGGTCACTCCTATTATTACCTGTTAAGTTCTTTGAGAACGCCGAGAAGTTCCTTGACATCCGGAACTTCTTTGATCGGATATATCTTGTAGAATAGTATCCTCCTTTTTTCACCTACGATAACATTCGCTCTCTGCGAGAATCCCTTTTCATCATCAAAAAGACGGAGTTTTTTGCTGAATTTCCCGTGAGGCCAGAAATCGGAAAGAAGAAGAAGTTTTTTCAATTTAAGATGTTCTGCCCATGCATGTTTGCACGGTACGGGGTCCACGGAAACGCCCAAAGGCAGGCAATCGAGTTTTAAAAACTCATCATAATTCTCTTCCAGCGACAGCATCTGGTCCGTGCATACTTTGGTCCAGGCCAAAGGATGGAAAGAGAAAAGGACAAAGCCCCCTTTATGTTCCGTGAGTCTGAACTCTTTTGCATGATGGTCCGGAAGAATCGCCTGTTTTATCTCCTCCCCGACGGGGTTCTCAATTATCTTTTGCATATGAACTCCTTATATTGTTTCTTATGTTTAAAGACATCGGGTCCGCAGATCCTCGACTTTTTTCAAATAACGCCTGTTCCCTGTCTTGCGGAACGCTCCGCTTGCTTTTCTAAGAAAGGCGAGCGTGTCATTCTTTCTGCCCTTAAAGAAAGCATATTCCGCATAATGATAGAAGGCCTTTGCAAGTTCGAAAGAACGTTTGATGTCGGAATAGATTTCGAACGCTTTGCGGAAGCACCGATCGGCCGCCCCGGCATCCTCTGAAGGCAACTTGGACAATGACCGGGCTTTTATAAGAAGGGCGTCCGCCATACCTATTTTGGATTTTATACCGGCGGAGATATCGTATGCTTTCTCTGCGCTTTCAAGCGCTTCGTCGTACCTGCCGAGCGCGATCGACAAAGAAGCTTTGCACAGTTCGTATTTCCTTGCGGAATCCGCGGACGGGCTTCCGCTCATAAGATTCCCCGCCATATCCAGATATTCTCCCGCCTCTTTAAGTCTGTTCATTTCGATCAACACGGAACAAAGACTTATCGCGCAACTGCACTTTTCCCTTTCGGAGCGAAGCTCCTCAGATATGTTCATCGAACGCTTAAAACACTCCATCGCCTCCTCAAGATCGCCGAGCCTGTTATTGAGGTGGCCCATGTTCTCGAGCGTAGCCGCTTCCCCCTTTCTATCGCCGATCCTTTCTTTCATTTCCAGTGAAGCAGAAAAACATTCCAGTGTCGTTCTGTACTTTCCCAGAGCATAGCAGATGACGCCGATATTATTGTATGAAACAGAAAGGGAACTTCTGTCGCCGATCTCGATGAAGATATCCCTTGCTTTATTGTGACATTCAAGGGCTTTTGAATAATTCCCCGCACGCTGGTAGAATCCTCCCAGGCGGGTATGGCACATCCCCTGCCCGTGTCTGTCCCCTATAGCGGTCCTTATCTCAAGCGCTTTCAAATAGTATTTGTACGCTTCTTCATTTTTCCCGATATATTCATTTGCATTGCCGATATTGTTCAAGCACATCGCTTCCGTTTTCAGATCGGCGCTTTTTTTCGACAATTTCAGCGCACGCATGAAAAAAGCCATCGCACGCCCCGGATCCCCGATGCTCAGATAAGCCGTTGCGGCATTATTGAGGCTCTGTCCCTTTCCTGTAAGGTCCTTCTCCCGAAAAGTGCACGCTGCCTTAAGAAAATAACCAAGGGCTTTCCGGTGATCTCCGAATCCGCTTTGAACCGCACCGAGATTGTTGTACGATTCTGCTGAGATCTTTCTGTTCCCTGTCTTTTGCGAGATCTTCAGCGCTTTTAATGCTCTGTTTTCCATATCGCCGTACATGCTCAGCGAGCCGTATACATTGCTTTGAAGAAGACAGGTAAGTGCGGCGTATTCCCTGTTGCGGACGGTTTTGGACAATTTTTCAGCGTTGTTCAGATCCGTTAAAGCATCGTGATTGCGCCCGATAAGCCCGTACACATCGGCCCTTCCGTGAAGGGCTTTTATAACAGTTTCCATCTTCCCGTTCTTTTTCTGTCCGGACAGGGACTTCATAGTGATTGAGCCTGTTTTCTCCATCTCATATTACCCAAACGGTTGAATAGTTCGATCGCTTTTTTCTTGAATTCAATCATCTCATCCGTTTTTCCGCTTCTTTTCAGTTCTTCCGCAAAATAATAATAGCATCGCGCAAGTTCCTGCGGAGCATTCACCTTTTCCAGCGTATCGCAGGCTTTTCTGAAATGGAGAGCGGCTTTTTCCATATCCCCTTTTTTTGACAGTATCCTTCCCCGGAAGGCCTCCGCCAGTCCTATCTGTTCTCCCTGGGCGAAAGACACTTCGAGCGGGGAGCACTTCTCCAGAAAAGCTGAAGCGGCAGCAAGATATGCCGGGTCGGGGACCTTGAGGCCGCAGTATGTCTCGATCTCGATCTCTGCAGCGGTCAGATACCCTTTCAACAGGTACTCTTTCGAGCCTATCGACTCCGCAAGACCGATAGCCTTTGTACAATGCAATCTGGCATTTTTAAAATCCTTTTTTTCCGATAATATGAGTGCAATGTTGCCGCTTGTTATCATCACTCCGAATCTGTCCCCCATCGCTTCTTTTATCCGGACCGATTCCTCATAACACTCCACTGTCTTTTCGCTGCGGCCCAGATAGAAATATGTTCCGCCAAGATTGTTGAGCATGTGGGCTATTCCCTGCCTGTCTCCTATGATTCTCATTATCTTCAAGGATTGCAGATAATACTTCAAAGCTGGACCGTACTCCCCCTTTGCGAAATGTACGCCTCCAATACCGGAGAGGCTGTTCGCCCGGCCGAGAGCATCCTGTATCCGTTCCTGGATCAAAAGCGCCTTTTTGTAGTGTTCGAGCGCATCTTGCCTTTCGTTCATCTGAAAACGGACGTATCCGATTGCAAAAAGCGTGACCCCTTCCTGGTACGCATCGCCGAGCATTCTGCTTTTAACGAGCGAGCGGCCGAAGTATTCAAGCGCTTTGTTCAGCTCTCCCCTTACGAAATAGATATTCCCGATATTTTTAAGTATGCCGGCAGTCTTTGCCGCGTACTTCCTCCTGCTTTTAAATATATCGTAGGCCTTCAAAAGATATTTCAGCGCTTCCTCCGTTCTGGCTTTGTAGTAATAATAACGTCCCAGGGCATTAAGGCTCGCTCCCATACCTTCCGCATCCTTGAGCGCGGTGTAATTCTTTAGAGTTTTTTCCGAAATGGAAAGGAATTCCTCCCATTCGCCGCAGGAAGAATGAACTTCGGCCAAAACGAGAAGAAGAGACAGTTTTAATGCCTTGTTGCGGGAATCTTCAAGAACGGATATGCCGGCATTGATCACTTCTTTCGCCTCGGCAGTTCTGCCGATCCGGGAAAGAAGCTGGGTTTTATTGCGGAAAGCCGAAGCGGCAAGAGAATGTATCCGGCTCTCTGTAATGGTCATTTAAGAACGACCTTTCCTTCCTCGATAGTAACGGTTATCCTGTCATCCTTCGTCTCCACGATATAGTCAACAAGCGCCGGCATGAGTTCGTTTTTAATAAAAATGTCCACAAACACGCCGAAATCCTTCGTCAGGGATTCTCCGGCGATATACTCAACTATTCCCGGCAAATACTCAAGTGTTCTTTTAAATTCGTTTTTTATCCGGTCCGAAACCTTGGCAAGTTTCGCCTCCGTAACGGACTTCATGGAATCCTTGTCCAAGGCAGTGAATTCAATGATCTCGTCCACGGCCGGTAATACGGCTTCAAAAGCGGCAGAGAGGGATGTTCCGCCTTCGTCGCTCTTTCCCTGCAGAAATCCCATAGATGGCCTTGCACTCTTCCCCGACGCCGCCATGAAGACCACGGTAATCGAAGAAAGGTAATGCTGTCTTCCTATGGCATCTGAGAAATTCCCTCTTTGCAAGGCCTCTGAAATGAAATTGACAATGAAAGGATGCGCACTTTCAAGGCCTGTGAAAACGATGATCGAATGGGGATTGTCATCCACCGTTTTCACTAAAAACCCTCTCTCGCCGTAACCGACATAACCGGGCGGCGAACCGATCATCTTAGCGATATAATGCGGCTCATTGTATCCGGACAGGTCGATCTCGCAGACCTTGTCCTGCCTTCCGAAGAGAAATTCCGCAAGGGAAAATACCATTTCACTTTTTCCCGTTCCGGACGGACCGGTAAAAATAAAAACGCCGTCCGGACGGGCCGGATTCGGATCAAGCTCGAGCTTGGTGATCCTGAGTATCCTGCATAGTTTATTGATCGCCTGTTCCTGCCCGAACACTTTATGTTTCAGATATAGAGGCAGCGTAGAATAGTAAACTTTCGCATCCCTCTTAAAGGCACCTGGCGGCAGGCCGGTTATCTCGGATACGGTCATCCTTACCGTTTCAAGGTCCAGAGCATCCATCATTCTTGATGCGGCTTTCGCACATGAACGGTCCAGAAGATCGATCGCTTTATCCGGAAAAGCCCTCTGCGGAATGTATAAGCGAGAAAGCGTGATTATCTCGGGAAGGAGTTTATCCTCGATTTTAAGCTTGTGATGCTTTTCGAATTTATCCTTGATCCTCTTCAGTATCACTTCAAGAGTATCCGCATCAGGTTCATTGAGAAGAATCGGATTGAACCGTCTGGAAAGAGCTTCGTCATTGACAAAATATTTATAATACTCGTCCGAGGTCGTTGCTCCGATCACTGTGATCTCATTATTGCCCAGAGCAGCTTTAAGGAGATTGGCCACATCACCTTGTCCCTCAGGCCCGCCGGCGGCAAAGAGAGTGTGTATCTCGTCAAAGAAAAGTATGACATGCTTGCCTGCGTTCTTTACGGCGCCTATGAGTTCCTTGATCCTTCTTTCCGTATCCCCGATATATTTGACATTGGCCAAAAGGAGGTTGCGGTCCACTTCATATATGATGACATCCTTTAGACGCAACGGTACATCTTCCTGTTCTATTCTTTCCGCTACAGCACGAATGACCGCGGTTTTCCCTACTCCCGCACGGCCGAGGATCAGGGGGTTATTCTTGAGGAACCTGCACAGCGTCTCGAGAATGCATTCTATTTCCGCATCTCTACCTATCACGGGAAGATAATCCCCTCTTTTGACATCCTCGTTGAGGTTCCTTCCGAATGCGTCCAGAACACTTTTTACATCCGGAGGAAGCGCATAAGATACTTTTGCCTGCGCACTCTTGTCCTGTTTTATGTTTTCGAGGAATGAAAGACCCGGATCGCCCTTATAAAAGGCTTCGGCCAGATCGGAGAGATCGGCCTTCTCCTTTTGCTTACTGATGGCTATATCGACGGCATTGTTCAGGATCGCTTGAACGTCTTTGGAGACCGTAAGAGATTCTCCCGCACCTTTCAGAGGCTCCATTCTTCTCTTTTTCTCCTGATAATGGACTTCCATGGCGGGATCGCCGTCTTTGAGTTTTTCCAGAAGCGTCAGAAGCAGGACGGAAGCATTGAGCACTCCGCAGTAGCGGCAAGCCATTGATTTCGCCTGTTCGAAAATGAAGAGGACTTCATTCGAAAGAGCGCTTAAGATAGCTTCTTTTTTGCGGAGTTCACCCATTTATTCCCATTTCTCCTTTTTGTCGAGATCGGTGAAATCAGTTTTCTTTTTCTGTCCTTCCAGCGATTGCTGAGTAGTAAGGCCGCCGAAATTCTGAACAATATAATCATCATTGCTGTCCGCGATAAGCGCAGCATTCTCGATCGCGTTCTCGAGCTCCTCCTTAGTTACTGTAGGACCGAAGATATCATAGAAAAAGACAACATTGCCGTATCCGGGTTTCTCCTTGTATTCGTTGTAGCAGAGGCCGCCGAACATTATCTGGACATTCTTCGTTGCTATCCAGCTCAGCACCTCGGGCTTTTTAGGGGTTTGATACGTCAGCACCGCAGACACAGTAACGACGGATTGGGTATTCTTGTACATGTAAACATTGGTCTGCACATCGGTTGAGCCCCTGTACATGGCTAAAGTGAAATCATTCCCCTCCGCGTCCTTCAGAATCCCGACATTGCGTTCACCGTAAAGAAGCACGAGCATGTGTTTCACTTTTAAAAACACTTCCTTTTGCTGTTCATTCAGAAACGGCATACAACCCTCCCTTTTTTTTTATTATAACATAAACGCTTCAATTCAACAATCCCGGTCTGAAGCCGCTGTTTTTAAATACTCTCATTCACGCCCAAGGCATTACGCAGTTCCGCGATCCTTTTTTCCAGTTCCGCGTCCTGAGGAAGCCCTTTTTCCTTCGCATAATGCAGAGCTTTCTTATAATCATCAAACGCGGCCATTCTTCTTCCCAGGCAAAAATTAGCCTCACCCGAACCTACAAGGCAATTATACACGCCGGGCGGATAATTCAATTTCATACTCAATTCCAGGGCTTTACAGAAATATTTCAAAGCTCGGGCGGGCTGTCCCGTACGAATACAGCAGGAACCGAGATTCTGAAGACATGAAAAAGTCCCGAACAGGTTACGTGTAGGCTCTATGAGCTTGTAGGCCTTTATAAGAAATCTTACCGCATCATCATGGCGTTGTGTATTTTTATAGATAACCCCGATATTATAGAGGCTATTCGCTATTCCGATCGTGTACATGAGCCGCTCCGACATTTCAAGAGATCTTTTGAAATAGTTCAATGCTTCATCATAGTTCTTCTGCTGAAGATAATACATGCCCAATCCAACAATGGTATGCGTTTTAACGGCCAGATCGTTCCCTCCGGAAGCGCTGTCATAGGCTTTTTTTATAAATTTGAACTGGCTCTCGGGTTCATTCTTTCTGTAGTAGAGATACGAGATCTCGGCACAGAGTTCGGAGATCGGTTCATTGAGTGCTTCCTTTATCTCAAGGGCCCGCATGAAATGATCCAGGGAATCGTCGTATCTCCCCGCATTGAAATATACTTTCCCGAGATAGAAGCAAGCGTTGCCTAACCAGCTTCGATTCCCTGTTTTCTCAGAAAGAACGGCTGCATCCCGTGCGTTTTTCTCTGCCTCCTCATGCCGGCCCATGATAATGAATATACTGCAATAGAGAAGATGCGCCCTGATTATGCGGAGATCGTCCTCGAGGCCGGTTACGGTCTTGTAATATTCATCAAGATCTGAGAGGGCTTCCATATTCTTCCCGATGAAATTATGCAGTTCATGCCTTTTATACAGGGCGGTCAGGTAAAGATTTTCGTATGATTTGAGGTTTTTCAAGGATGCTTCCTTCATATATATCCGCTTTCTTAAGCGGATTTTGCGGCCTCAGTACACATAATTGGCCTCGGCAAAGATCCTGCTTATAATCTGCTCCATCGAATAGAGTCCTTTTGGTTTTCCGATAAGCCATTTGGCCGCAAATATAGCGCCCTGGCCGAAGGCCGAACGGTTAATGCTCTCGTGAACAAGGCGTATTGTCTGGTTTGGAAGGCCGAACACTATTTCATGTCTTCCCACCACGCCGCCGACGCGTATCGAGTTTATCTTTTTTGTTTCGTCGAGGCTGAGAGCTTTCGCGATCTTCTTGGCTGTCCCGGATATCTCCTCCTTCTCGCGGAAGTGCTCTTCGATTATCTCGATATCAGCGTGGGGCGCGATCTTCCTCAATAGCTGCGAAGCTATGAGCAGGAAATTGATCCCGAGAGTGATATTGGGAGAATAGAGCACGGCGGTCTTCCTCTTTAGCGCCATCAGCATCTCATAATCGTCCGTATCGTATTTTGATACTGCCGAGATCAGTTTAATTCCTTCATCAGCAGCTGCCTTATAAGACCTCACCGCGTGAGTACCGGCAAAATCCACTATGATGTCCACAGGATTCTTCTTATAGAAATCTTCACCTATATCATTGCGCGAAAAAATCTCCCCTTCATCCTTTTCATGGCCTAAAAGCCTGCTTGCATATTTATGGTGTTCGTTCTTGGTTCTCCTCACGACCCATTTTACGTCGAATATCGGGTCCTTTATGAATTCATTTACTACGAGTTTTCCGGTTCTTCCGAAACCGAACATTCCAACTGCGACCTTCTTCATGATCACCTCCGTTCAAAACTTCCCAGCGTTCCGACTTTAATTAAATCAGAATGCAGTGCAGACCGCTATACGAAAACCGTCCTTCAAAGGCATCATGGACAATGCCGGGAACGACTCGATCGAACCCGTATCCTTCGCTCTGTGGTTTATGAACGTATTCCGTACAAGAATCGTACTTACAGCGCCGGTAACAAGAGAGGCAGCGAAATAGATATATCCCTCCGTGGAATCCGAACCGAGCACATATGTCATTCCGGCCCCGATGAGAGAGCCTGTCGTACCTGCCAGCATTATTAGAAAACCCTCATTGCCCTTATAATGATCCTGTCCCCTGAGGAATTTATCGCCTAGTACAAGGCCGCCGAGTGTCAGGGGGATCGAGAGCACCGCGCATTCAGTAGGTTTTTCCCACCAGTCGAACATATCGATGAGGCATAAAGAGAGTTGTATCGCGAGAGTGCCTGATGTGCGGATTATATAAGCATCTCCGGTCTCATAGTTACGCGCTCTTCCCCAGAAATATCCTGTTATCAGGTTGCCCGCGGAGATAATTGGCGCAAGCGCCAAATAACCCTTCGTTTTGCCGTAATCGTTCACCGGGTCCTTTTCTTCAAGTTCATACATCGCCGATAAACCTATTAATATCCCCCAGCCAAGACCGAAATCACCCCAAACGCCCATGGATTCGGCTGTACCTGAGCTAATTTCGCGGGAGCGTGAAAGTGCATAAAGGCCGCCTGCAGAAACGATGCTCGTCATCAACATGTAAAAATTCAATTCGCTCCAATCGCTCTCCTCGACCTCCGCGTCCGTAAGAGCGCTCCCGAGCGTCCATCCCCAGGCTATGCCTCTTGTTCCACCGTAAGTGAAGAGTTTTGCGTCGGCCATATCGATATCCTTATTCCTTGAAAGGTAGAAAGGCAGAAAGAACCCTGTTCCTGAAGTGAGAAGATAAATCCCCATACCGAGCTTGAAATCGTCTACCTCGAGAGCGACAGGGAGGCTCCAGCCCCAGAAGGCAAGCGCGAGCGTGGATGAACCGTATATAAGAGCTCGACGGGAGGAGATATCAGTATCCCCGTGACGGATGTTCTTGAGGACCGATATTTTATCTCTCAGTTCCCCTAATTCGTATTCGGATAGGATCTTTATTTTCCGGATAATGTCCGGGCCTATCCTGTACCTCAATTCGAGCGTATAAACATTCTCCGTTTCGAATATCTCACCTGAGATGAACTCCCCGGTATCGTGGAAAAGGCCCAGTTCTCTCTCAAGTTCTGGGCCGTATATTTGTATCCTTCCTTCTGCATCGAACGGTATCTGCCTGGAATCCGGGAAAGATAATGCCGATACCGTGAATATTAAAAGGATGAGAATGATTTTCTTCATAAGGCCTCCTTGAATAATTATAGCAATTTTCGAGTACTCAGTCAAGATTATAACGGGGCGGTCTTCAGTGGAGCGCTGTGCCTTATTCTGTCCTTCTAGACTTTTTCTCGAGTCTTTCGAACGGCATTCTTCAATTGTTCGATATGTGCCGCGACCTCCGCGTATTCGCTGTGCAGGTTCATTTTCTTTGCCGTTGCAGCAGTATGTTCATATGCTCTCAGAGCCTCGGGGATCCTTTTCAAAGCCTTATATGCATCACCAAGACCCGCCGAACATTCGTATTCTCCCAGGTGATAACCGATCTCTATGCTCAAGACAAGCCCTTTCTTCAATATGCTTTCCGCTTTCCCCCAAGCGTTCATCTCGTTGTATGTGAGACCCATGTTCGTAAGGTTCGTTACCTGGCTTCTTTTATCGCCTATCTCCGCATTTATGCGGCTCGCTCTGTCGAAAAAGGGTAGGGCGTTTTGGTATTCTTTCATGAGACGGTGGGCAAAACCGATCGCGTTCAGACACATGGCGCTTTTTGTTCTGTGGCCTATCTTGTCGTTTATTTCCAGGGAACCGTGCAGCAATTCCAAAGCATTTTCGTATTCGCCGAGATATAATTGGGCGATGCCCAGGTGGAGAAGTGCAAAGGCCTCCGTATACAAGTCATTGCTTTTCCGGGCGAGCAAAATGGATCTTTTAAGCGGCTCTTTTGCTTTTTCGGGTTTTTTCATGTGAATATACGTGAGCCCTCTGTTGCTGTACAACATCGGCACCTCTTTTTTCAGCGCTTTTTCTGCGCAAACCTCAATGGCTTTTTTATTATAGTAGAGAGCGCCTCTGGTCCTGCCCGTAAATGACATAAGATTCGCCATATTGTTGAAAAACAGGAAAAGGAGGTTCGGGCTGGGGTTCTTTAAAAGCGTTTTCCCGGCTTTTCTTAAATGCTTCTCCGCTTCCGCCATCCTGCCCATATCAAGATACATGATATTGCTCAAGACGATACTGCCCCAGGAGACAAGATCGCTTTCCTTCGATTCTACTGCGCATTCATGAAAATACCGCATGTCCTCCTCAGCCCTATCTTTCATCCCTACTCTTCTGTACATCTCCATCCTTTCCCATAGTACGCTGAAAAAGAGCCTGCGAAGATCCATATTTTCAAGATAAGTCCTTATAGAAAGTCCCCTATTCTTACTTTTTTCCTGCTTTCTCATTCTCTTTTATCTCCCTGATGCGCGCGGTTGCAATCTCAGGAAGCGGTAGGCCTTTCTTGCGGGCGAGGGCCGATGCTTTATTAAAGAGTGCCATTGCTTTTTTCCCGCGTTCCTCGGCAGACGAAGGATTCTGGCCTTTTCGGGATTTATTTCTCATCGTCCAGTAGGCGTTCCCCAGAAGGCAATAACCGTCGATCAACAATGGTATGCTTGCTGCTTTACTGCATGCCCTAATGATTTCCTCTTCTATCTTTAACGCACTTAACGCGCGATCAAGTTCAATAAATGAATTCCCGGCATTTATCAAATTTGTTGCCTGATCGTAGTAATTCAGTATTCCGGAATTGATGCGGTATGCCCGCATAAAATATGGAAGCGCTTTTTCATGCTCGTTCTTTAATTGATAGATATGCCCTATTATATTTAGGCACTGGGCGATCTTGCCGGCGTGCAGGATCTTCTCGTTGATCTCGAGGGATCTCTGCGCATATGCAAGGGCCCGTCCGTACCTGCCCGTTTTCAAGCCGGCGATGCTTAAATAGATCAGGGCAAAGGCTTCAATATAGAGGTCCTTCTTCGTTCTCGAAAGGGCAATGGCCTTTTCCAGGTATTCCTCCGCTTTGTCCGCATCATCCATCTGAAGACACAGTATGCCCATATTATTGTATAACATGGGTATCTCTTCATCAAGCCCGCATTTCCTGCACACTTTGAGCGCTTTGAGATAAAAAGGCATAGCTTCTCTGAACCGTCCCGTATATCCCATTATATTTGCCAGATTATTGTAACAATGCCTGAGAAGCGCCCGGTCTCCTCCTCTACGCAGGATATCAAGCGCTTTGTGAATATATTTTTCGTATGCGCCGCAGTGTTCCATATCCATGTACATTCGGTTGCTTAGGATGATATAGCCCCAGGCCATATAAGTCCGATCGCCTGTCTTGAGGGCTTTTTCATAACAGAGATCAAGGTCTCTTTCGGCAAGTTCTCTTTGACCGGTCTTTCTGTAAAGTTCGCTTCTTTCCCACAATGCATCGTAGAACATCCTGTGAAATTCATTTCTTCCTGAATGCCCGGCTTCTTTTCCCAAAAGATCAAATGTTCTTTTTGTTCTTTTCAATTTTCATCTCCGCAAGCCTTTCTTTTGCCTTGCCGGGATAAGGCAGGCTTTTATGAAGATTCGATACCTTAAGCGCCTGCCGGTAATATGCGGCCGCTTTTTTACGGTCCTTCATCGCGCGGCAAGCCTCTCCCATGCCGTATAATGCCTGGACCTTTCCCGCCGGGTCGCCTGTAACATCAGTTATTGCGCCGGCTTTCTTGAAATATTCAAAAGCGGGTCCGCTCTCGCCCAGAAGCAGATATACTTCGGCTATATTGAGAAGATTCGTACTCTGGCCGTAAAGATTTTGGTTATCAAGGTTCAAAGCATATGATCTTTTAAAATTATGAAGCGCTTTCCGGTATTTTCCCCTTGTTTTTAAGATGAACCCTAATGTATTGAGACACATTGGTATTTTCTGCAAGTACATGGCCTTTTCCGCGAGTTTCAACGATCTCAGGGCCTGCTCCTCGGCTTCCTTCATATTGCCCTGTTTTATTCTGATAATGGCAAGATGTATCCTGCTCCTTGTCTCAGAAAAGAGGTCTTTGATCTTTAAAGATGCTTGGATGGCTTTCTGAATATATTCTTCCGCACAACTGATATCGTTCATATGAAGATGGAGAACGGCAATATTATTATAGAGTGTGGCTGCATCAGGCCCCGGGCCTTCCCGGGAATCGAGTATCTTCTTGAAGTATTGGAAAGCCTTCGAATGATCGCCGCGGAACCCGCAGATATTCCCCAGGCCGTTCCAGCATGTGAGTATCACTTTACGGTATTCTTTCCTGGAAGCCAGCGAAAGCGCTTTCAACGTATACTCCTCCGCTTTTTTTACATTGCCGGCACGGAAATTCGTATTTCCAAGACCAAGCAATCCCCAGGCCACCTTGGAATCATCGCCGTATTCTGCCGCTTTCTTGTGATATGAACTGATATCGTCCAAAGCGCGGTTATAAGCGCTGATAGCAGTATAAAGTTCCATTCTCTCCCATAATGCTTCAAAGAAGAGCTTTTGCGGATCATTCCTCTTCAATGACGGGGAGAGACTTTTTTCCTTCATGATGTATTTTATCCCTGAAAAGATAAAAAATCAAATCGCGGCAGGAATGGCCGCCCGGAAAAAAGGAGTGAGTTATGCTTTATGAAAAGATTACGAGATGATGTATTTCTGCATTCTCTTCATTCTTCTGCGTCTTCTTCGTTCGGCCTTGGCTATCTTCTTTCTGATAGCGATCGAGGGCTTGTCGTAGTATCTCTTGTTCTTGAGAACGGACAGAATGCCTTCCTTGGCGATCTTTTTCTTGAGGATCAGAAGAGCTTTTTCAATGTTCGAGTCGTTAACCGTAACTCTAACCATCTTTTATCACCACCTTGTAAATAAAAATTATTTTACCCTGATTTTCATATTAAATCAAGTTATTTTTGCAAATATCCTTGCCGATCCGATCCCGGTCGGACGGGTATTCCCGATCTCTTCTGCTGAAATGCTCATAAGTTTTATTGAATATGAAAGCATTTACAATACCTGTAAGAAGACCGAGAAGCAAGGCAAGGCCTAGGAGTTTTCCGTTGTATCTGATCCCGTATACAGTCCCCAGCACGATGAGCTGACCTGTATTATGGACCGTACCGCCTGCCGCGCTGATGCCGTATACCGAGAAAAAACCCGTTCGGTGAAGCGCGATCATGACGGATACGCTAAGAAGGGATCCGCAAAGTCCCATAAGGAACATCGGAGTGAAAAGCCTTCCGAGGACAAAGGAGCCAAAAACCGTTTTAAAAATTGAAATAAGGAATGCCTTTCTGCTTCCGAGCGCGAACAGGGCATAGATGACGACAATATTGGACACTCCGAGACGGAGGAAAGGGAAAACTTTCGGCAGCACTCCTTCGATGATGTTGATCAAAGAGGCCAATATGATGAAATACAGGGTCCGGAGGTCTTCCCGGTCTATATTGTAATCATCTGGAAACCGCATCTACGACACCTCTGCCTATTACGATCTGAAATCTTGACGGTACGCAGATTATCTCCTCTCCTTTTCCGGAGATGAACCCCCTTTTTACGCATAATTTATCGGGACAGGGGGAATCGTTCACTCTCACGGCACCGTCCTTCACCTCCACTATGATCGCGCTTCCTGAGGCAGGATAGGCGATGAGCCTGTTCTCCGAAAGATCGAGTTTTTCCATAAGTTTGCCTTTATAGTAGATCTCGGCATAACCTCCCCTGCCGCTATTTCGTGCTATCAGCCATAGCGAAGAGAATGAGATAACGGCAATAAGGACTATGTCGGGGAAACGAATCCTTCTATGTGCCAAGGGTCCAGGAATTCAGATATTTCTTCTGTTCCGCGGTGAGAACATCTATGTCCACTCCCATCGTTTTAAGTTTCAATTTTGCGATATTGATATCGATCGATTCGGGAATGACATAAACCTCTTTTTTGAATTTCTTGTGGTTTTTCCAAATATATTCCGCCGAAAGCGACTGGTTGGCAAAACTCATATCCATGACCATTGAAGGATGTCCTTCCGCGGCGGAAAGATTGACCAGACGTCCGTCGGCCAGAAGATTGATCCTTATTCCTTTCTTCATCACGAAAGTCTCAACGAAAGGCCTTGAAATGTAGGATTTCACGGATATCTGCTTCAGGACCTTTTTATTGATCTCGGCATCGAAATGGCCTGAATTGCAGACGATAGCATTATCCTTCATCTTCATGAAATGGACCTTGTCGATGACATTGATATCGCCTGTGGCCGTAATGAACACATCCCCGAGAGGTGCGGCCTGCACCATCTTCATTACCTTGAACCCGTCCATAACGGCCTCGAGCGCTTTTATATAATCCACTTCGGTGATGATGACATTGGCGCCCATTCCTCTTGCTTTGTTGGCGATGCCTCTCGAACACCATCCGTAACCGGCTATAACAACGGTCTGACCGGCAAGAAGGATATTCGTGGCCCTTAGAACGCCGTCCAGGGTGGACTGTCCCGTGCCGTACCTGTTGTCAAAAAGGTGTTTTGTCATAGCATCGTTCACCGCAATGATCGGGTATTTCAGTTTTTTCTCCTTTGCCATGGCTTTTAATCTTATCACGCCCGTTGTTGTTTCCTCCGTGCCGCCGAGCACATTGAAACTCCACTTTCTCTTCGGAGCATGGTAAAGAGCGACAAGATCCGCGCCGTCATCCATCGTTATCTGGGGTTTCAGCGCAAGTATCGCTTCAAGATGCTTATAATACGTGGTATTGTTCTCGCCTTTCACGGCGAAAACGGGAATGCCATGGTCCTTGACCAATGAAGCAGCCACTTCATCCTGAGTCGAAAGAGGATTGGAGGCCGCAAGTCTCACATTCGCTCCGCCTGCTTTGAGAGCTATCATCAGATTGGCCGTTTCGGAAGTAACGTGCAGGCAGGCACCGATGCGCACGTTCTTTAGAGGTTTTTCCTTCAGGAAGCGTTCTTTCACCGTTCTCAGAACGGGCATATTCCTCTCGGCCCATTCGATCTTATCCTTACCGGCTTTAGCTAAAGCAATGTTCTTTACATCATGTTCCATTTTCTATCTCCTTATTATTATTTCAACCGCATGAAGATCGGTTCATTTTTTTTATATGCGGCCGCCGTATCCAGCAAGCCCCACTTGAGTTCCTGTTCGAATTCAATACCTTCCGGCGGGCGGTTCAGGTTCTTTAATACAATTCCCGCCGTGCCGGGCATGACCGGGTATAACATCACGGCGGCATTGCGCAGCGATTCGAGCACGTGATAGATTATCGTTGAGGTCCTGGCCTTATCATTATCGGCGGATTTGAAAGGTTCGGTATCCTGAATGTAGCCGTTAATTGCGCGCACAAAATCCATGATATCCTTCAATGCCATATTGATCCTGAATTCCCTGAAATGTTTTCTGTATGCCGCAGAAGCCTGTGCAAAAGAGTTTTTAAGTTTTTCCTCATGCTCTCCGGGGGCGACAGCCGCGAATTTTCCGCCGAGGTATTTCTCGAACATCGTCATCGTTCTGTGCAGCGAATTCGAGAATGTGTTCACGAGATCATTGTTGAATTTTTCAACAAGACGGTCTTCGCTGTAATCCGTGTCAGCGCCTTCGGGGAGTTCGGAAAGCAGGAAGTATTTCAGCGGTTCCACTCCGTATTTATCGGAAAGTTCGAAAGGGTCTATGACCGAGCCGGTCCTTTTCGACATTTTTCCGCCTTTAAAAAGCCAGTATCCGTGCGCATAAACGGCGGGGAGCTCTACTCCCAGCGCTTCCAGAATCGAATACCAGAAGAGCGTATGGAACCAGAGGATATCCTTGGCGATCACATGGGCATCGGCCGGCCAGAAACGGTTGAACATATCCATATCATCGGGATATCCCAAGGCGGTGATGTAGTTCAGGATCGCATCGAACCAAACATATGTCACTTGCTTCTCGTCGAACGGCAGAGGTATGCCCCAGTCAAAATCCGATCGGGAAATGCTTTTATCATCCATCGCACCGTCTATTTTCCCCATTATTTCATTGTATCTTATCTCCGGTTTGATAAGAAGCGGGTTTTTAATAAGTTTCTCTTTAATGATATCTTTGTATTTCGACATCCTGAAGAAGTAGTTCTCCTCGCTCACATGCTTGACCGGCCCACCGCATTGAGGACATTTGCCGTCTTTCAATTCGCCCTCGTTCCAGAACGATTCGCACGGAACGCACTGGAAGGCCTCGTAGCGCCCTTTGTATATATCTCCTTTTTCCCATAATATGCCGAGGATCTTCTTGACCCTTTCCTCATGATCGGTATCCGTTGTTCTAATGAATTTATCGTATCCGATCTCCATCCGTTTCCACAGCTCCACGAAGTAGCTTACGTTCTCGTCTGCAAGGGCTTTGGGAGTTTTTCCCTGTTTCTGAGCGGCATCGAATATCTTTTGCCCGTGCTCGTCGCTGCCCGTGAGAAAGAAGACCTTTTTACCGCAGGCCTTGTAATATCGGGCGAGTGCATCGCTGAAAACGGTTGTATAAGTATGTCCCACATGAAGTTTTGCATTCACGTAATACAAAGGAGTAGTTATATAGAATTTATCCACGAACAGTTCACTGCCCCGGATCGGGATCGACATAACCGGTATTATCGATCACCAGTTGAACGATGTCGCTTCTTGCCAGGAATCCGCCGCTCTCGTTATACCCCTCGCAGAAGACCGATATCGTACCCTCGTATTTCGTTGAATCGAGCGAGAAAACATAGGGTGCAGTGTTCTTCGTTGTGACCTTGCCCGATTGGATGAAAAGAGAGACTATCTTAATAGAAGAATCGTTGACGGATATCTTAACGCTGACCGTTCCGCTTACCGTCTGGCCCGATACAAGATTTGATATATAGATGTCCTGCAATTCCGGATCGAAGACCTTGTCCGAGCAGGAGAAAAGGATCAATGCGGCAATAATGAAAACCAATATTTTTTTCATTGTTTTATTTTACATGATTTTTTATGATTTTTCAAGTATTTTTTAAGATTCAACTTAACTGAATAAAAGACGCAGGGATGGTGACATATACTGTGCTGTTATTCGATACTGCCGGCAGACGCAGCATTCATCTGACCGCGATATATTAAAGTGCAACAGCGCACCTATTTTAGCACTCTTCTGATTATCTTTTTCAATGGTTCGGAGCCTTTATCGATGGAGAGATTATAACGGACCTCGGCTATCTCCGCATTTGGCGGGCCATCCTCATTTTCGATGTAATTCCCCGTATGTTCAAGACAGAATATGCTTAGAACCCCGTTTTTCATCGCGATCTCTTTGACCTCGAACACATTGATCCCTGTCTTATACCATACCGGCAGGCTGTCCGCCGGTATATCCCCTATCTGCGTAATTCCGATGGTTATCCGGCATCCGTTGAAGGCGGGATCGCCTCTGCCTGTCTCTACGACCTTTGCGATGACCTCTTTTCCGGATACCGTCCTTATATTAAGGACACTGCTTAAAAAATCGTATCCGCAGCCTGATGTTTTTAAGAAATCCACATCGGCAATCGTCAGCAAGGATAATAACATCAAAAGCGAGAACATTGCCTTTTTCATATCTGCCTCCATTGAGCATATTAATGCAAATTCAATACCATTTGCGGATCGTTTGCTTTTTGCCCTGGATTTTATTATAATATGCAAGAGGTGGGGAGTGAATAAAATACTTGTTAATATCGCGGTACTTAGTGTCTTTTTGCTTTTTTCGGCATGCGCTAAAAAGGAAGGTATTGCACCTCCTTCAGAAATAAATGAACCCCGGACAGAAAATATTTTCACCGTCGCGGGAAGCCATGATCTGCCATTCAGGATATTCAACGGAGAAGAGGTATGCGGCATCTATTTCGATATAATCAAGGAAATAGGGCAAAGATGCGGGATTAAGTTCAAATTCGTGAACTGCACTTTCGAAAGGGCATTGGAGCTCATGCGCACAGGCGGGGCCGATATCATGATCGGAGCGGTTGTTAAGGAAAACAGGAAAGATTACATGGTATATCTCGAACCGTATTTCAGGGCCGAAGCAAAGAACTTTTACGGAAAAAAAGAGACAGTGGAGAAGATCCGTTCCTATGACGATCTTAAAGGTTTTACCATATCCGTTCATATAGGGAAAACCTACTTCGAGCCTTTTGACAGCGATCAAGGCTTAAAAAAAGACCCCGTGAGCAGTTATGAGATCGCCGTTGACAAAGTGCTTGCCGGAAGGAGCGATCTCGTCATCATGCCCGAATGCGAAGGAAGAACGCTTTTAACCCGAATGGGCGTCTATCTTGATACTGCTCCTTTCATGATAAAAGGGACACCTTGTCACGTGACCTTGTCAAAGAGATCCGTTTTGAACGCAAGAAGCGGGGAAATAGAAAAAACGCTTCGGGAACTGATGACGGAGGGCGTAATAGACCGGCTTTTCAAGCAATACGGCTGTAACGATGAATAAAAGATCTCTTTACAAGGCGCTTACAATAAATCTAGCCATAACATCCGTGATAATACTCCTTCTGGGAAGCTTGACCTATTATTCCTACCTCTCACAGCTTCGCCGCAGTAATATCGAGAAGAGCGCCAATGATATTACAGAGAGCATAGTGAACGCCGTAGAGATACCTCTTTGGAACCTCGATAAGAAAGGCGTTGAAAAGAGCCTCCATCTTTACTTGCAGAATCCGGATATCGCCGGTATCGACCTTAAGAGCGATGTAGAGTTGAGCATACGGAATGAAATGAAGGACGCCTCCGTAATGAAACGCGTTCACATCGAAAAACGCGCCTTAGACCATGAAGGATATCCCCTGGGAGAGCTTACCGTTTACTTCGACAGGACGCCGGACCGGAGCGATTTTTGGAATACGCTTGCTTTTGTGATCGTTTTCTTCTTTCTTCTCGTTCTTCTTGTGCTCGCAGGCATAAGACTGATCGTGAAGCTTTATGTGAAGGGGCCTAATAATGCCATCACGGAAGTTATAAAGAGCATTACGGAAGGATGCTATGACATAGAAGTCCCGTCTTCAAGATATGCAGAGCCGGACCTTATCTTGAGGAATATCGCCCATATGAAAAGAGAGATATTAAGAAGGGACGGGAGCCTCAGGGATTCAGAAAGGAAGTACAGAACGCTTAACAATACAATGCCTCTCGGTGTTTTCATTCTTGACAAGGACGGGGCTATACTCGATGCGAACCTGACCGCCGAAGAGATGTACGGATACACCAAAGAAGAGTTCATTGCCGAACGAAGGTACTTCATCATGAATGACACGTACAGCGAGGAAAAACCTCTTTTTTATGTTTCCAAGTCCATTAACGGCCCGGAGCAGTCATTCGACGGGATCATGCGGAGGAAGGACGGGACCGAATTCCCCTGTTTGATCAGGATGAAAAGGGTCGCGGAGGATGGAAAAGATCATGTTATTATGACCGTATCCGATATTTCGCACTTGAAAGCGCTGGAAAAGGAACGGGAAGAACTGAGACACCAGTTCATCTGGAGCGAGAAACTCGCCATGATCGGTCAGATGACCTCTTCTGTGGTGCATGAGATGCGCAATATCATGACGGTCATTCTGGGTAATTCACAGATAATGGCCCAAAGGACCGAGAAGGACAGTGAGACACAAAGATGCCTGAAGGATATCCGAGATGTGTCCGAAAAAGCTCTCGGGATACTGGGAGAAGTCCTCACTTTCTCGAGGAACGAGGACAGGAAAAAGGAGGATATCGATCTCAACGGCATTATTTCCGAATACCTAAGCGTCCTTGAACTGCTCGTTAAGAAAAAAGCATCCCTTGAGTTCATTCCCGGAGACAATGTCGGCAGCATCAATTGCATTCCCGGCAGTATAGAGAATATCATCGTCAATCTTGTAATGAACGCCAGGGACGCGGTATCGGATAAAGGCAGGATCGAGATAGCCACATCCGTAGAAGGAGCGAGAAAGTGCATAAGGATATCCGACAACGGATGCGGGTTGGATAAAGAAGATATTAAAAAGATCTTTCTGCCTTTCTATACTACAAAAGAAAGAGGCAGAGGGACGGGGCTCGGTCTGTCTGTCGTGATGCAGATCGTTAAGCAACACGGCGGGACAATAGATGTCAATTCGGAGAAAGGGTCCGGCACAACATTCCGCATTTTCTTTTAAAAAAAACAGGTAATATATTCGGAAATCCGTCAGCAGATCCTGGGCGTCAGGGAGAAATCCAGTTCTTTCAGTATCCTTTCTTTGCCGTTCTTCATTTCGACTGTAAGCTCAGAACCCGAGGGCCTCTCTACTATCCCAATGACAGACGCCCTTGTGTACCCCGTTTTTTTCAATGCGGAGACAACTGAACGCGAGATATCCGGGGAGCAGATGATCAGCATCCTTCCTTCGCAGGCGAAGTAAAGATGGTCCATCCCTGTCAGTTCCGCGAGGGCAAGAACATTCCTGCCGACCGGAATATCCTTTCCTTTCAATGATATGCTTTTACCTGATTTAACGGCGATCTCATGAAGGTTGTGAGCGATGCCGCCCCTTGTAGGGTCCCTCATAAAATGTATTTTATCACCGAACCGTTTAACGGCATTGAAAAGGCCTGTCAGTCCCTCGCAGTCAGAACGCATCTTTGTCGAGAACATTCCGGACTTTTCATTGAAGATCGCTGCCTCATGCTCTCCTGCAGTACCGTTGATGATAACAGGATCACCTGTTTTAATCCTTTCCGGGGATATATTAAGCACCTTTCTTCCGATCCCGGAACACGAGATGAAAAGTCCGTCGCATTTCCCTTTCTCAACTACTTTCGTGTCGCCGCAGGCCAGTTCAATACCGCATTTTTCGGCTTCACGGGCCATTGATGCCATGATCCGTTCCAGGTCGGAGAAGGAAAAACCCTCTTCAATGATCAGGTTCATCGACATATAAAGCGGATCCCCGCCCTGCGCAAGGATATCGTTCACGGTTCCGCAAACTGCAAGCTTCCCAATATTCCCGCCCGGGAAGAAAAGCGGGTTCACTGTAAAACTGTCCGACGTGAAGATCAAGGCGGTTGAGGGCAGATCGATAACGGCGCTGTCGTCAAGCGCTCCGAGAACAGCGCCTTTGAAGTATTTTAATATGCATCTTCCTATCAACTCGGAAGTAAGGGCACCTCCCGCGCCGTGAGCAAGGCTAATTCTTTCTTTTTTTATATTTATACCAGGCACTGCATGCTCCTTCCGATGACACCATGCAAGGTCCGATCGGATACCGCGGATTGCATTTCAAAGCAAATGAAGGACAGTCGAACGGCGTTTTTCTGCCCCGTAATATATCACCGCAAATGCATGCGCTCTTCTTTTTTTGTTTTTTTACGGTCACACCGAACTTCAAAGCCGCATCGTATTCCGAATAACCGGGCCTTATCCCGTAACCGCTTCCCGGTATCATGCCGAAACCCCGCCATTCCGAATCGCAGACAGAGAAGATTTCATTCATGGTCCTCAGCATCGCGGGATTCCCCTTTTTCCCGGCAGCTTTCGTATAAGCGTTCTTGATCCCTAAAAAGCCCGTTGAGATCATTCCGAGGCAAACGGTTATCCCGTCTGCCATTTCGCCGTATTCGAAACCGGTAACGGTCCCCCGTATCTTGAGACCTTCGTAGTAATCCGTTCCCGTGATCACTGTAACGTGACCGGGCAGAAGAAAAGCGTCTATGTTCAGTTCTCTGTCCGAGGAAAGAAGCTTTAGCGCGGGATACAAGCGTTTATGGGCCGAGAGAACGCTGAAGTTCCGGAGTTTCCTTCTCTTCGCCTCCTTGATCAGGAATGCGATAAGGGGGGCCGTAGTCTCAAAACCTATTCCCGCAAAAACAAACTCATTTCCCTGCCTGTCGCATATATCAAATGCGCGGTCGGGACTGTAGACAGTGAATATATCCCCGGCCGGAAGATCGCCAAGTCTCCTCCCGTTCTCATCAGGCACTTTGATAAGATCTCCGAATGTGATCACTTTAATCCCCTTGCCTGCCAGTTCAAGAAGAGCGGCGATATATCCGCTTTCGGTAACACAAACAGGGCAGCCGGGCCCGGATACCAGTTCGATATTAGCGGGAAGGGCCTCTTTGAGCCCCGTTCGGGCCAGATTCATCGTATGCGTACCGCAAACTTCCATTATCCTGATCTTCCTTCTGATGGAAGAAGCAAGTATTTCTATGGCGTTAAGAGAATTTGAGGTGTTACTTTCTTTTCTCATCATCCAGCAAGCTTTTTAAAAGATCCAGGACCTCTTCGGCCTCCTTTTCACCTATCATCTCTATCGAAAAACCGGCGTGAACCAGTACATGATCGTTCTTTTTCACGCCCGGCGTGAAAGCGGTGTTTATCAATATCCTGGCACCGTGGATGAGCGCTTCCGCGTGCTGCGCATCAATGATCTTTTTTATCTTTACCGGAATTGCAAGACACATATGTTCAGATCCTCCTTGAGGCAAGATAGGCCTGACCTGCTGAAATACCGTTATCAGAAGGAGAAAGCTGCCTGTGCGTATGCACTTTGAGATCAGCGCATTCAAGCCTTTCCCTGATCAGAGCGGGGATATAAGCATTTAGGAAAACACCTCCGGACAGCAGGACTTCCGACAGGCCGTACTCTTCTCTCATTACCTTTATCATGTTCACGGCGATATCGGACAATGTGAAAATGAACCGGGAAGAGATCTCGCTTATATCGCGTTTTCTTTCCATAGAATCCGCTATCTCGGCGATCATGATATCGGGATCGATGATGTATTTTCCGTCTTTCTGTATTATCCTTATTGAGTACGGGTCTTTTAAAAAATCCTTTTTCACAGCGCTTTCAAGCGCTATCGCCGCCTCGCCGGAGAATGTGTTCCAATCCTTCAAACCCGTCAAGAAAGCCACTGCATCGATCAAACGTCCTACTGAAGATGTAAGGGGGCAGTTCATTCCGTTGAGGATCATCTTCGAGATCTTTTCCGTAAGGTCATAAGAAAGCGGCACTCTTTTCAATTTCTTCATATCAAGGCGCGCTCTGAGAGCATAAGAAGCGGCAATCCTCGATATATCGGAAGATGCGGCATCACCTCCGGGAAGCTCGATATATTTAAGGTGCCCGATTCTCTGGAAGCCCTGATGGGAATACACCATGAACTCCCCTCCCCACATATTGCCGTCCTCTCCGTAACCGCTGCCGTCCCAGGCTATCCCGATTGCTTTTCCCGTTACTTTATTCTCGTACGCGCAGGAGGCCAGATGAGCATAGTGATGCTGGATCTTGAGCAAAGGCACTTTCTCTTTTGCCGCCATTTTCTCGAACAGTCCCGTCGTGAGATAACCCGGGTGCTTGTCGCAAACGAGGATATCGGGAGTGAAGGAGAAAAGCTTCATGAACCGCTTCAGTTCTGAATGATAGGCCTCCAGGTTCTCCTTGTCCTCTATATCCCCCAAGTATTGGGAAGGATACGCTCTTCCTTCCTTGACAATGCAGAACGAGCAATTCTCCGAAGCGCCGGAGGCAAGTATGTTCTTCCCGCTGCGAAGATCGAAGGTGGAAGGGACATATCCCCTGCTTCTTCTGAGAAATACCGCTCCGTCCCCGGTCTTTTTGATCACGCTGTCGTCACATCTTGCCAGGATCGAAAGGCCGTGGGTCAGAACAGGGCCCTTGAAATGCTCTTTTGCTTTTTCATCGGCCGTTACAGTAGGCGCAGAGGCCGGATTGAGGCTCGTGTATACAAGAAGATCCAAGTGTGAAGAGCCGAAAAGGAGTTTATGCGCAAAAGAGTATGGGAGCATTATCCCTACTCGGTCATTATCGGGAGAGACTGAATTAAGGAAAGACTTCGAAGGATTTTTCCTAAGAAGGACGATCGGGCGCGCCGGGGAAAGTAAAATAGATTCCGCGGCCGCATCAATGAAAGCATACTGTGATGCCTTATCAATCGAAGATGCCATGAGTGCAAGCGGTTTTGTTCCCCTTGATTTCAATGATCTTAGCTTTTTAATCGCTTGCGGGTTCTTCGGGTCTCCCACAAGATGAAAGCCTCCGATCCCTTTTACGGCAATGATATTTCCGGCCTTTATGTGTTCGGCCGCCTTTTTGAAAGCATTTTCTCCCTTGAAATTTCCGAGCCTGTAAGAGGGACCGCAGGAGGGACAGGTTATCGTCTGAGCATGGAATCTGCGATTTCCGGGGTCCCCGTATTCGATCCCGCATGAAGGGCATATTGAGAATTCGCCATAGGCAAGGTTTTTCCTGTCATAAGGAAAGGCATTAAGTACGCTGAATCGCGGGCCGCATGATAAACAGGAAGTAAACGGATACTTGAAGCGTTTATTCCCCTTTTCGTTGAAATCCTCCTCGCATTCCCGGCAGTATGCAAGATCCGGCGGAATCTGCGGATTGGCATTATCTTCTGAAGAGCTTTTTTCAATGAAGAACTGCTTTCCGGAGACCTTTCCGCCCGGCAACTGTATAATGCTGTCGATCCTGGCACCCGGCGGGGATTCTTTCTTTATCCGGACGATGAGCGCATCGATGTTTCCGGGTTCCGAGAAAAAAATGACCTCGACCCCCTTTTTCGTGTTCCTTACGGATCCCCGTACCGAAAGTTCATCTGCCTTTCTTTTGATGAAAGGCCTGAAACCAACCCCTTGGACAATCCCGCGGATGAGGAACTTCTTACAGATCTTTTCCAAACGCCCTATCTTGAGAGCTTCTTTATAAGATGCCTTTCATGGTCATATATGTTCAGCGTAAGCGGCATCTGACCTGGAAGAGAATGCGTTGCGCAAGCCATGCACGGGTCATATGCCCTGAAAGCCATTTCGACTTTATTGAGGATCTCGTCGGAAACCTGGCCTTTTTTAATAAGGTTCTCAGCCGCCTTCGTTATGGACATTGATATCGCCGCGGCATTGCCGTATGTGGCCACAAGCAGGTTCACGTAGTTTAAAACACCGCGTTCATCCGTCCGGTAATGATGGATGAGGGTCCCCCTTGGAGCTTCGACAACGCCGATGCCTTCCTCGGGTTTTCTTTCAGGCAAATTCCTGAGGTCCTTAGATGTAATGCTTTTATCTGACGAGAGTTCAAGCAGTCTTTCTGCGGCATAGAGCATCTCGACGAGCCTTGCCCAATGGAATGCCAAGGTGTGATGTGAAGGTTTGCCCCCCAGTGTCTTGAACATCGCGTCATGCTCCTTATCCGCGTATTCGGTAGCCATGCCGTCAGAGGCATTGAGTCTCGCAAGAGGGGCCACTCTGTAAACACCGCTCTTTTCACCGTCCGTGAACCCTTTCCAGCCTATCTTTTTCAGATAAGGGAATTTCACATAGCTCCATTCCTCCTTGTGTTCTGCGATATGGTCCCCGAAATCTTTCACATCGAACTTGGCGAACTCCCGGCCGTCCGGATTTACTACGCGGATCTTCCCGTCATAGAAATTGACCTTATTGTTCTTGTCTACAAGACCCATATAATATGTGCGATGCCTGTAGATGTCGCCGGTGATGAGCTTGACATATTCTTCATTCTTGAGAACGATATTTCGGAAGGCATCAAGCGAGAATTTCGCAAAATCGATCGCATCTCGCGCGATACCTTCAATATTCTTTCTTTCATTTTCATCAAGCCCTTTCGAAACACCGCCGGGAAGTCCGCATACGGGATGTATCACGCGACCGCCGAAGAATGTGATGATGCTGCGCAAACGCTTCCGCATTTCAATGACCCTTTTACCCGTTTCAAGGCCGACCTTCTCGATCACGCCCAGTATATTCCTGCTTCCCGCGGGAGCGCCCGGGCCTACGATGAAATCGGGACTTCCCAGAAAATAGAAATGCAGGGCATGGTCCTCGACCATGAAGGCGCAGTATATGATCTCTCTTATCTTCCTGGCGGTTTCCGTAGGTTCTATCTTGTAAAGGTCGTCCAGGGCCTTAGTAGAGGCCATATGATGCGCTGTCGGGCATACACCGCAGATCTTAGGCGTGATCCTCGGCATCTCTTCGGCGGCACGGCCGAGCGAGAACACTTCAAATCCTCTTAATTCGGGGATCTGCAGATAGGCGTTCTTCACATTGCCTTTATCGTCAAGGAATATCTCTATCTTGCCGTGGCCTTCAAGCCTTGTTATGGGATCGATCGTGATCTTCTTCACTTCTTCCTCCGGGTCATCCTCTGAGCATCCATCCATTCCGAGACTTTATGTATTCCGGACCCTGTCTTTCCGGACGTTTCGATCACTTTCGCTTTCGGATTGACCGATCTGAGATTCTTAAGAAAGGTCTTTTTATCGAAATCGACATATGGCAGAAGGTCTATCTTGTTCAGGATGACAAGATCCGCTTTATTGAATGCCAGCGGGTATTTAGCAGGTTTATCATCGCCTTCCGGTACGGAAAGAACGACAATGTTCCGATGGGAGCCGGTATCGAATTCTGCAGGGCAGACAAGATTGCCGATATTCTCGATAATGACGGTTTTCACTTTTTTCAGATCGAGTTCCCCGAGAGCCGTCCTTATCCAGGAAGCCTCGAGATGGCAGTCGCCGCCGAACGGCCCCGTATTGATCGAAACCACTTTGACCTTTTTCTTTGAGATGCGTTCCGAATCGAGAGTCGTCTCGATATCCCCTTCCAGTACTGCGACGGAACTCCTATCCTTCATTGTTCCGACAATGCTTTCGATGATCGTCGTTTTCCCTGAACCGGGGGAGCTCATCATATTGAAGGCTGTGATGCCTTTTCCGTTGAACCATTCCCTCGTACTTCCGGCAAGCTGATCGTTCGCTTTCAAAACACTTGTCAGGATCTTGATCTTATTCAATCATTAACCTCCACATATTCGATGTTCAATTCCCTTCCTTTTACTATTTCAACGTCCCGGGAAGGACATTCGGGGCATTGAAGGACGAACCTGTCCTTAAGTACCGCACCGGCACCGCATTTTCTGCATCTTACGGACACCTTCACTCTTTTGATCTTGAGTTCCGCATCTTCCAGGGCGGTCCCTTTCTTTGCTATATCGAAAGAGAAACGCAACGCCTCAACTGAAACGCCTGATATATCCCCGACAGCCATCTTAAGCGCCCTGATCTTTTTATCCGGCACTTTTTCCGTGATGATATCGAATATATTCATGACGATGCTCAGTTCGTGCAAAACGTCAACTCCCTCATCCGGCCAACGATCCCGGGGAAAAGGGACTGCATCCCGGGAGTAAGTTCTTCCGAAAATGTGACATTGTCAATGACCTCGATCCCGAAGAACCTGATATCGTCCGCAATGCCGATCCCGTATTTCCGGCCGAGATCCAGAAGGTCGAAGAGATTGAGCCCGTGATACCTGGAAGGGTTCGACCTGAATTCGCCGATCCTGCTTCTGTCCATTTCCAGAATATGTCCCGGAGGGTATTTTCCTGTCAGCATCGAATCTATAAAACAAACGCTCGGTTCTCCCTCTATCTCGTAAATAAGATCAAGATTGCATATTTCGACGATCCTGCTTTTCAAGCCCGGGATATCCCTTTTCAGCGCTTCCACGATCCTTATTCCAATGGAATCATCGCATAATATCATGTTCCCCAGGCCGACGAAAAGTGTGCCGCTCATTCCCGGGTCTACTCCTTCGGCGGCGCGGCGATGATCTTGTTCTTCATTGCCAGATGAACGAGTTTCTGAGCTCTTTTGATCTTTTCGGCCGCGCTTTTCCTGAGTTCCTCTTCTGAAAGCGGTCTTCTTGCAGTACCGTCCTTCACCGCTTTAAGGCCGCAAGCCACTGCTTCGTCGATGAACGCTTCCGTATCGTCCATATCGGGGATGATATAGTCTTCTCTGAGACCGCGTTTCTGAGCTGTCTTGGCCAGCGATTCAGCCGCGGCAACGCACATCTCGTCTGTCACCGTTTTCGCCCAGACATCAAGTACCCCTCTGAATATGGCAGGGAACCCGAGTGAATTGTTCACCTGATTCGGAAAATCGCTCCTTCCGGTCGATACGATCCTCGCACCGGCCTCTTTTGCCTCCCATGGCCATATTTCCGGTACGGGATTGGCGCAGGCGAATATGATCGCATCCTTGTTCATCCCTTTTATCCAATCCTTTTCGATCGTATTCGGGCCAGGTTTAGAAAGCGCGATGCATACATCGGCCCCGGCCATGGCCTCTTTGATCCCGCCTTTCTTGCCTTCGGCATTGCTCACTTCGCAGATATGCCATTTCTCCTTCGTTTTCGGGTCATTGAGATCCGTCCTTTCCTTGTTCAATATACCCTTGGTATCTACCATGACGAGATTTCCCGGATCCACGCCCGCCAGCATTATGATCCTTGAAATGGCAATATTGGCAGCTCCGGCGCCGATCATCGTTATCTTTGCCGTTTTTATATCCTTCCCCACGACCTTGAGCGCATTGATCAGGCCGGCGAGGGTCACGGTGGCTGTTCCCTGCTGGTCGTCGTGCCATACCGGTATGTTCATCTCGTTTCTTAGTCTTTCAAGGATATAGAAGCATTTAGGCTGAGAAATGTCCTCAAGGTTAATGCCTCCGAACGTGGGTTCGAGCGCCTTAACGATCTCGATGAATTTATCGGGGTCCTTCTCTTTGATGCAAAGAGGGAAGGCATCAACGCCTCCGAGATATTTAAAAAGAAGCCCTTTGCCTTCCATTACGGGAAGACCTGCTTCCGGCCCGATATCCCCGAGACCAAGGACCCTTGTCCCGTCGGATATGACCGCTACGAAATTGCTTTTATTGGTGTGCTCCCATACCTTTTCGGGATATTCCTTGATCTCCTTGCAGGGAGCGGCGACACCGGGCGTATACCATATGGCAAAATCCCGGAAATCCCTCACGCATGCTTTGAGCGTGATCTCAATCTTGCCTTTATAGAAAGGGTGCAGTTTCAGCGCATCGGCGGCCGGTTTTTTGGCCTTAGCAAGCAATTCCTCGACATTCACCTTTTTATCCATAGTTACCTCCTCCTTAAAATATATCAAGTATTCTCTGCAGTACGGCCTTCCCGCGGTATTCGGGCAGCAGTATCGGGGCTCTTCGTTCCGTTTTTATCCCTGCTTCCTTCAGCTCTTTACCGTAGCGTTCGAGATGCTTGAAGGAAAGGTCGCCGTTCTCCTTGTGCTTTTTTATATATTCCGCCGCAGTTGCGCCGGAGATCCTGCCGAAAACAATGCAGTCCAGTGTCGAATTCCCCATCAGGCGGTTCTTGCCGTGAACGCCGCCGGAAACCTCGCCCGCAACGAGCAATCCCTCGATATTGGTCCTCCCCTCCGGGTCGGTCTCGACCCCGCCGTTCTGGTAATGGAGCGTAGGGAAGACGAGAACAGGATCCTTTATCATATCTATGCCGAAACGCTTGAACATCCTCACCATGCCGGGGAATGAATTCTCTATCGCGCCTTTGCCCTTGATCAGATCGATGAGCGGCGTATCGAGCCAGACGCCTTTCATCCCGGTAGGCGTATCAACGCCGAGACCGTTCACATAGCATTCCTTGATAAAAGCTGAGGCTTCCACATCCCTCGGTTCAAGAGGATAAACAAAAGCGTCGCCGTTCACATTGACGGGCTGGCCGCCCATTGACCTCAATTTTTCCGTAAGAAGAAGACCGACGATCTGCTGGGGATATGCGGCGCCTGTCGGGTGGTATTGAACGGTATCCGTATCCCTGAGCTTTGCCCCGGTCCTGTAAGCGAGCACGACGCCGTCATTCGTTGCGCCGTAATGATTGGTCGTGGGGAAACCACGTATATGGAGCCGCCCGAAACCGCCTGTGGCAAGGATAGTTATCCTGGAGCGGACTATCTTGTACTCTCCGGTCTCCATTTCCCAGAGCACTGCGCCGGTGACCTTGCCTGTTCCAGGGTCGGTGAGAAGCTCTACGACAGGATTGAATTCGAGGCATGGTATTTTCCTGTTGCGGAATTCATCCCTGAGCACGCGGAGTTCTTCCATCCCCGTATAGTCCTTGCAAGCATGCATTCTTTTCCTTGAAGTGCCGCCGCCCGGAAGTCTTACGAAATCCCCGTCCTCCATGCGGTCGAACAGAACACCGAGCCCCGTCATCCATTGGAGCGCAACGGGCGCTTCGCTGACAAGAGCCTTTAACACGTCCGGTTTATTGGTAAAATGCCCTCCGCCCAAAGCATCGATGAAATGTATCGGAGGAGAATCCTCCTTCGAATCGGCAACTTGAGTTCCGCCCTGGGCCATGATCGAATTTGAATCCCCATGGCGCAGCTTGTTCACAAGGAGTATCCTTTCAACGGGAATGCCGTTGTCATTTGCAAGTAGCGCGGCCGAAGTGCCGGCAAGTCCGCCGCCGATGATCAGGATATCGGTATCGATATCGATCTTTTTAAGATCAACGGAGCGGGTATCTATCAGAGGATGGGCTTCAATAAGGTCGGCAACTTCGCTTGGGGCCAGATCGCCTTTGTTCACGCCGATCTTGAGAGCTCTTTTGCCCTCCTTGTGATAATCCGGATGGCAGAGGTTCAGGACATCGTCCCGGGCCGCCAGGCTCATCGCGGGAACGGATGTCTTAAGTCTTTTCGATCTGGTCGCTTCCACCTTTTTTATCGATTCCCTCATACTCTTGGGATAACCGCCAATGAGTTTGTATTCTTCGCCCATCCTATCCTCCTTTAATGAATTTGTCCTTGTTGGCCAGCTGATCCTTGTAGATCTTTACAAGTTCATCCTTGTTCTTCTTGACAAGATCCTTGAACTCCTTGTCGTAAACACCCTTTTTTATATCGCTGACCCTTTTATCAAGGACTGCATTCCTCGGATACCCGTACCTTCCGTACATCTCCCGCCCGAATTGGGCAACATGGTAATGTACGATCTCAGCTGGGCATCTGACAGCGCACATCCCGCATTGGATGCAGTCAAAAGAGAGCTCGGAAACCTTTTTGAAATCCCCTCTCAAGGCGGCTTGGATATAATCCATGACCTGAAGGTCCTGCGGACAGGCCTTTGTGCAGGTATTACATGAAACGCAGCGGGCGATCTCGGGAAAATACGCCAGAAAAGCCCCGTCTTCGTATCCGGTCTTCTCGATATTCCATCTCGGTTTAACTGCCGGCGAGAATGGAAGCTGAACGAGGAACATGCCCTCTTCAACCCTGGTCTGGCATGCCATCGCCGTTTTAAGCCTGTAATCGCCTTTTAAACGGTATATGGTCGAACAGGCGCCGCAGAAACCCGCGCGGCACCCGCATGAATGGATGAAGCGGAAACCGGCATATTCCATCGCCTGCATTATCGTAAGATCGGCCGGGACCTCGTATCTTTGCCCCATGATATAGATATTGGCCCAGTGTTTGATCTCGCTTTTATCGACCCCCTTGATCACGGAACTGTTCGCTTTCGCGATCTCACCCATGATGTCTTTTTTCGACATATGAAGCCTCCCTTATCTTTTTATTTTCTTTTCGCCGGTCTGCGCGAGGGCCGTCTTTATGAACCCCGGTTCCTCATCCCATTCTCCCGGGTCCATTCCAAGAGCATAGGCCGACAATTCGGTGAAGTATGCCACAGGGATCCCTTTGAAATCCGGATATGCAGCGCATATTTCATTTTGGATATCTTTCAGATTGAAAAAACAAAGAGGACAAGCGGTAATGACGGCATCCGCACCCGATTCTATTGCGGATGTAAGTATCTTATATGCCAGTTCGACTACCTTCTCCCTGGCGTTAACCGTCTGATATGAGCCGCAACACAAGCGGGAGAAGGGCGTACTCAGGGCCTCTGCACCGAAAGTCTCCACATATCTTTCCAATATCACCGGTGCTTCGGCGTCATCGAGGGATGCCTCCTTCGGTCTTAAAAGCGTACAGCCGTAATAAACGAAAACCTTCAGGCCCTTGAGCTTTCTTTTCAGTTTGACCGAACCCGGTTCAATGCTCTTGAACAACTCGAGGAAATGAAGAACGGAGACATTGCCCTGATAAGCGCTCTCAGTATCCATGATGTTCTTTATTTTACTTCTGTCTTCAGCTGAATTCTTATAGCGTATATTAGCCCTTTTCAGCGTATTAAAGCACATCGAACAAAGCGTGACGAGTGTTTCCTCGCTTAGAAACGCCCCTTCTTTCATATCCTGAACCCTGACAAGATTCCTGATCGGGGCGAGGTGATGGATCAGATCATCGGACGAAAGGGAGAAGACAGCGCCGCAACAATTCCAGTTGGGAAGCTCAATAAATTCATAACCGAGCTTTTCCGCTGTGTAAAGCGCCGTTTTTTCGAATATCTTCGCCTTTGTCTTCAGAGTGCAACCCGGATAGTATCCTATCTTCTTCATATTCTTCCCCTAACCCGTCATTTTCCGCAAAGCCGCAACAAGCGCGATCTGGGGAAGTTTTTCCAGTTCGGCCGGAGTCAGTTTTGAAAGGTCGATCCTGTTCACGGAATCCCTCAGGATGATCTGCCTCAGGGCTTCAGCCACTTTTGAGATATCTATGCCCCTCGGACACCGTACCGTGCATGTATAACAGGAAGCGCAGTACCAGATGATGTCCGAACCGAGGATCTCCTTCTGCCCGAGGGCGGCCATCCTCATCATCAGGCTCGGGGAGGTCTCCGCTTTATCGCACATGGGGCATCCGCCAGAGCAAGTCCCACACTGTTCGCATAATGTTACGATCTCGCCTGAAAGTTCGATGATCTTTTTCGTGAACTCGGCACTTTCTTTGTCAAGAATTATCTTTTTGCTCATCATTTCTCCTTTTATCACCGAGATTTGAGGCCGGAAGGCTGTACATATAGAAGAGGCCGACAGGGTCAGGTATCGAATCGATCAGCCGGGACACATCCTCCTCGCTTGCGATCTCTTCTTCATCTATTCCAAGAAGCGACGCAATGGCGGAGAGTATCTTCGCCCCCTGGTCATAAACCCGAGGGGAAGGTCCGAAGCATCCCCGGCAGGGCATATTGGCATTGATGCAACGCTCGCCGCAGCCGGAGCGGGTGGCCGGTCCCAAACAAATTATACCTTCGGAAAGGAAGCATTTCTCGGGATCATGTATGACCTCATGAGGCCTTTTCAACTCTTTTATACTGAATTTATCCGGTTTTTTATCCCGTAGAGGGCATGTGTCGCAAAGTGATTTATCCGAAGCGAACACTGTGCCCTTTGGAGGTAATTCGCCCTTCAGAAAAGCAGTTAACCCTTTAAGTATGATGTCGGCCGGCGGCGCGCAGCCAGGGATATAGTAGTCCACATCGATGGTTTGGTCCAAAGTCCTTACATATTCGCATATTTCCGGAATCTCCAGTTCGTTCCCATCCGCTTTTGAGAGCGGTTTCGGCACCGTTCTATCGTCATTCGTTTCAAGGTCTTCATAAATAAGTTTCAGAAGTTTTTCTTTTGCGAATTGATTGCCGAGTCCCGGTATACCCCCGATATGCGCGCAGGAACCGAAAGCTGCCACATACGCGGACTTCTTTCTCAATAATCTCACCATCTCTTCCTGTTCCCTTGTCCTGATCGCACCGTTAATGAAACTTACCGCAATGCTCCGGTCGGACAATTTTTCGACATCGCTCCTTTTAAAATCAAGGGCGACCGGCCAGAAAACGATGTCCACTTTTTCGGCTACCTGGAGCAGGTCTTCATTGAGATCCACAACGGCTTCTTCGCAACCGCCGCAGGAAGCGCACCAGTAGAAAGCCACTTTCGGTTTACTCATAGTATTCACCTGTTAATAAACGAAATGGATTATATTTAGCATTATATATCTCAAAATCATTTTTATATCATGCATTCTTCGGAGGGCCAAGTTCGATCATCTTTTCAATGGTAGAATTTACAACGGATGCGAATCTTTCTCCCTCGCTTGCCGACACCCAGTCTATGGTCAGCCTCTCCTTCTCATAACCCATATCCTCAAGCACTCTTTTAAGAAGAAGCGTTCTTCTGAGAGCTTTATAATTCCCGTTTTTATAGTGGCAGTCTCCGGGATGGCAGCCGAGGATGAGGACGCCCCACGCACCTTTCTTGAAAGCTTCCAATACGGTATCCGGTTCTACTCTGCTTGAACACATTGTCCTTATGATCCTGAAATACGGTTTTATGTCCATTTTCGATACACCGGCATTATCCGCGCCGGCATACGAGCACCAGTTGCAGCAGAAAACCACAAGTTTCGGTCTTTCTATTGTTCCCTTCTTCATAATATCGCCCTGAGCATCTCTTTGATCTGTTCGGTATTGAACCATTTCTGCTGGGCGGCGCCGGACGGACAGCTTCCGGCGCATGAACCGCAGCCCTTACAGAGCATTTCATTGACCTTGGCGAATTTCCTTGCCCCCTCTGCCTCGAAGGCGATGGCATCATACGGACAAACGCTGATACAGACCCCGCAGCCGGCGCACAGCTCCTCGTCTATTGAGGCGGTTATCGGCTCCGCCTCGTATTCGCCCTTGTTCATGAGCCTGATCGCACGGGCGGCAGCGGCAGAGGCCTGGGCAACCGTATCGGGTATATCCTTAGGACCCTGGACAGTACCCGCGAGAAAGATGCCCTCTGTAAGGGTATCGACCGGTTTAAATTTCGGATGTGCTTCGGCAAGAAAACCGTCCGTGGTCCTTCCTATCCTTAGGATATCGCGTATCTTCTTCGTCCCTTCGCTTGGGACCATGCCGGTAGAAAGTATCACCGTATCGAACTCCCCTTCGATGAGACTTCTAGTAAGCGTATCTTCAACTTTCAATATAAGTTTTTTATTCTTGGGATTTTCCTGTATTTCCGCCGTCCGGCCTCTTATATATTTCACGCCATTCTTCTGGGCCCTTTTATAATACTCCTCGAAGCCTTTCCCGTAGGCTCGTAGATCCGTATAGAAGATGTAGATATCCCGTTCGGGCCTGTTCCTTTTCAGAAGCTGCGCGAGTTTTGTAGCATACATGCAGCACACTCTCGAACAGTACTCCTTTTTTATCTGCTCATCCCGCGATCCTACGCATTGGATGAAAGCGATCTTATTGCCGATATCGACAAGGTTTTTCCCGGATTCCTCATGTTCCACAAGCCTTTCCAATTGAAGCGCAGTAAGAACATTTTCGTATTTCCCGAATCCGAATACCGGTTTTTCTGCCGGATTGAAGATATCGAAACCCGTCGCCACGATTATCGTGTCTACGGTGATATCCATCGTTTTCTCGTACTGATCGTAATTTATGGCCTTCGCATCGCAGGCGTCCCTGCATTTGGCGCAGGCAAGAGGAAGTAGGCCGAGACAATTCTCTATATCAAGCGTAAATGAATGAGGTACGGCGATATCAGTGGGAATATAGATCGCTTTTCTGAACGAGAGACCTTCATTGAACTCATTGGGGACATCCACCGGACAGACCTCGGAGCAATCCCCGCAGCATGTGCATTTCGAAGGGTCTACATAAGTAGGTTTGATCTTTATCTTCGCATTGTAATTGCCGAGATATCCGGAAATTGCAATAACCTCGGAATATGTCAGAAGTTCGATGTTCGGATGCGCAGCGACATCGGACATCTTTGGAGAGAGGATGCAGGCGGAACAATCCTCTGTCGGGAATGTTTTTGAAAGTTGGGCCATATGCCCACCGATCGTAGGCTTCTCCTCTACAAGATATACTTTGAACCCCGCATCGCCGAGGTCAAGCGCGGCCTGAATACCGGCAATGCCGCCGCCGATCACGAGAACTCTTTTCCCGATGGGCATTTTTGCTTTACTAAGCGGAGTATCCAACCTGACCTTCGAAATGGCTATATTAGTGAGGTCCTTAGCTTTTTCCGTTGCTTCCTCGGGATAATTGATGTGAGCCCATGAACACTGTTCCCGGATATTGGCCATTTCAAGAACATAAGGATTGAGACCCGCGCGCTCCATCATTTTCATGAAAGTCTGGCCCTGGAATGAAGGCGAGCAGGCTGCTATGACGATCTTGTCCAGCTTGAATTCCCTGATATCGCTTAAAACGAGCATCTGGCCTTCATTAGAACAGATATGGCCGTTGTCGCGTACAAGTACCACATCTTTCTGTTTTTTTGCGAATTCGACCGCTTCTCCGATATTGACAATATCGGAAATATTTCCCCCGCAATGGCAAATATATACACCTATTCTCATTTAACAACCCCTTTCGGCTTTTTCCCGGCGGTCCGTTCGAGGGCATGAGCGTATCCCTTTTCAAAAGCGGAAACATTCAAAGCGATGAATTTTTCCGGAACTGATTCTTTAATGGCCCTTAACATTGCTTCCTTCGATGCGATCTTCGCCTTTGCCGTTATGAACCCGAGCATTACGATATTGGCTACGATCTTCTTTCCCATCTCTTCGGCAAGTCTTGTACAGGGAATATCGAAAACCTTCGTTTTTGCATGATGTCTTACGTTTTTAACAAGGTCGGTTTCATAGAAGACCGTCCCTCCCTCGTCTACGATGCCCTTGAAAGTATCGTACCCTTCCTGCGAAAGAGCGATGAGCACATCCGCTTTATCTACTAGCGGATAATTAACTTCTGTCCCGCTTATCACGAGCTGGGAGCTGCAGGCTCCGCCTCTCGATTCCGGGCCGTAGGCTTCGGTCATGGCCGAGAACTTACCGTCGTAGATAGAGACGGCCTTACCCAGGATATATGCCATCAGTATTATCCCCTGTCCGCCGAATCCGGCTATCTTGACCCTCTGTTCTTCCATAAGGTTCCTATTCCTCCATATGCTTTTTTTCGAGATATATATTCGGGAATCTTTTCTTGAGACCGGCCTGGACAGTATCCCAGAAAGTGGGTTTCTCGATGTTCACGAATTCCCCGCAGACGATCTTTCCGTCCATATCCAATGGTATCTTGGTCGGGTCCGCCGTATGGTCTATTACTGACCTTCCCGCAAATTCCTTGAGAAGGTCAAGACCTGTGCCGCCCCTGTTCTTCCTTGCATAGACAGTAGGGCATGGGGAGACGACCTCGATAAAGGAGAATCCCTTTCTTTTAAAGGCAGTGGATACCGACTCCGACAGGCGCCTTGTATGAAGCGCTGTCCATCTGGCCACATAGGAAGCGCCGGCAGATGCGGCTATGCCCACAAGATTGAAAGGCTCCTCGCAGTTGCCGTAAGGTGCAGTGGAACTATAGGCGGAGATCGGAGTGGTCGGCGCATTCTGGCCGCCCGTCATCCCGTAGATGAAATTATTCACGCAGATCACGGTCAGGTCCACATTCCTCCTAGCCGCATGTATCAAGTGATTACCGCCGATCGCGAAGAGGTCACCATCGCCGGAAAAAACGACCACTTTGAGATCCTGATTGGCAAGTTTAATGCCTGTCGCGAAAGGAATGGCGCGGCCGTGAGTTGTATGGTACGAATCGAGTTTGATATATCCTGCGATCCTTGCCGTACAGCCTATACCGGACACAACAACGGTGCTGTTATAGTCGGCTCCGGCCAATTTCAGCCCCTCCACAAATGCGGTCATAGCGGTCCCCAGGCCGCAGCCCGAGCACCAGATATGAGGCATTCTGTCCATCCTCAGAATATCTCCCATGGGATGGGATTCGGGATTCACGATCTTATTTTTTCTTGCCATGGGCCGCCTCCGTTATCGCTTTTACGATATCCTCGGTCCTGATGATGCCGCCCCCGGCATGTCCGATCCCGGCCACGGTGCAATTCTTCCCTGAACAACGCTCCACTTCCAGAACGATCTGGCCGAGGTTCATTTCCGGGACTACGAAACCGGATACGCGCTTTGAAAGTTCTCTAATCCTTTTCTCCGGGAAAGGCCAGACCGTGACCAGCCTGAGAGAACCCACTTTGATCCCTTTCTTTTTCGCAATGGCGATAGCAGGTGCGGATAACCTTGAAGTGATGCCATAGGAAATGACAATGACATCGGCTTTTTCGGTATCTTTCTCCTCGAGGATGATGATATCGTCGGCATGGGCCTTTATCTTATTCACAAGCCGATTTACGAGTTTCTGATGCGCTTCCTCGCTCATATCGGGATATCCCCTTTCATCGTGAGTCAGCCCGGTAGTATGATAACGGTATCCGTCCCCCGCTTTGGCGAATTCGGGTACAAGGTCGGGGCCGGCCTCATAAGGTTTGTATTTATCCGCGGTCTTGCGCGTATATTTCCTTTCGACGAGTTTGAGCTTCTCGACCGGGGGGATCACTACTTTTTCGGTCATATGCCCTACGATCCCGTCGCTCATTATGAATACCGGAAGCCTGTATTTCTCGGAATAGTTGAACGCCATGACCGTGAGGTCGAACATTTCCTGGCATGATTTCGGGCACAGAGCGATGCTTCCGTAATCGCCGTGAGAGCCCCATCTGGCCTGCATCATATCGGATTGTCCCCACGATGTGGGAAGACCTGTGGAAGGCGAGCCTCGCTGAACATTCACTATTACCGCCGGGACCTCCATCATCATGCCGAGGCCGATATTCTCGTTCATAAGCGAAATACCGGGGCCGGAGGTGGCCGTCATCGATTTTCTTCCCGCCCAGGAAGCGCCCAAAATGCCGGCAATGGATGCGATCTCGTCCTCGAACTGGATGAAAACCCCTTTCAGCCGAGGCAGGACGACAGACATATGTTCGGCGATCTCGGAGGCCGGCGTTATCGGGTAAGCTCCGAAAAACCGGCAACCCGCCGCCAGAGCGCCTTCAGCACAGGCGATATCTCCCTGCATGAAGAATTCGCCCCTTAAGGGGCTCGGGAAAAATTCGATGTTCTGTTTCCGCCTGGGTTCCTGTATCGTTATCCTCTGTGTGTTCTCATGTTCAAGGTATATGGCAAAATCGGGGCAGATCCTCTCGCAGAGGCCGCAGAAAGTGCATGCATCCTCATTGGCCACTTTAGGGGGGTGATATCCTTTTGTATTGAACCCTTCCGATCTAACTAGAACATCGCGCGGGCAGTAATCGATGCAGTAATCGCATCCCTTGCACCGGTCAGCGATCACTACAACACGGCCGGGAAGCTTTTTATGTTTGATCTTTACCTTCGGATTACCGTATGGCTGCATCTTCGCTCCTATTTTTTCGTTTTCAGGAATTCTTCAACGCCTTTTTTATAAAGGTCATCACCGTACATGTCATTTGCCACTGTACAGGGAAAATCCTCAACGGTAAGTTTCCTTATCGCTTCAGCCTTCAATTCCTCGTATGCTATGACCTCGGCGTTCTTGATCGTCTTGGCGATCAAAGCAGCTGCGCCGCCTATTGCTGCGAGATATACTCCTTTATTCTCGATAAGCGAGTTCACGACATCCTGTCCTCTATTACCTTTCCCTATGCAGGCCTTGAGGCCGTTTCGGAGAAGTATGGGAGTGTACGGGTCCATCCTGTAGCTCGTCGTGGGACCTGCAGATCCGATCGGCATGCCTGGTTTTGCGGGAGAGGGTCCCACATAGTAGATCACGGCGCCTTTAAGATCAAAGGGCAGTTTCTCCCCTTTCTCCAGAAGCTCCACAAGCTTTTTATGTGCGGCATCACGGGCAGTATATATGATCCCGCTCAGATAAACGGTATCGCCGATCCTGAGTTCTTTAATGATATCATCGGTCAGAGGTGTTTTTATCTTATGTATCTTGCTCATTCCTGACTCCTATAATATTATTTCCTTATGTCTGGCGGCATGGCAATTGATATTGATGGCCACCGGCATGGATGCGATATGACACGGCACATGCTCGATGAAAACTTCGAGCGCGGTGGTCTCTCCTCCGAATCCCATCGCGCCGATGCCGAGTTCATTGATCTTCTTCAGGATCTCTATTTCGAGTTCCGCGTATTTCTGATCAGCGTTTCTTTCTCCGAATCTTCGCAGCAGCGCCTTCTTGGCCAGTATGGCGCTCTGCTCGAAATCCCCTCCTATCCCGATCCCGACGATCACCGGCGGGCAGGGATTGCCGCCTGACCTTTTCACACGGTCAACGGCAAAGTCTATTATGCCTTTTGTTCCGTCAGCGGCCTTCATCATCCTCACTTCGCTCATATTCTCGGAGCCCCCGCCTTTCGGGGCGGCAGTCATTTTCACGTTCTCACCCGGAACGATCTTTATGTGCAGCACCGGGGGATTATTGTCACCGGTGTTCTTTCTTTCCATTACGGGATCGCCGACCATGGATTTTCTCAGATAGCCCTCCGAATAACCTTTCCTTACGCCTTCAGCGATCGCTTTTTCGAAATCCCCTCCCGAAAAATGGACATCCTGGCCTATCTCCATGAAAAGAACCGCAACTCCCGTATCCTGACATAGCGGCATCTTCTCAGAGGCCGAAATATCATGGTTTTTCAGGATTATCTTGAGGATCTCTTTGGCCGTTTCCGAAGTTTCGCGCTCGAGCGCTTTCTTCAATGATCCGGCCACATCTTCGGGAATGTAGTAATTGGCATCGATGAACAGTTTGCAGACGGCATCCGACAGTTCGGAGACATTGATTTCCCTCATATGCTAACTCCTTTTCCGTTTTCATTTTCGAATGTAAAAGAATCATCAGCCGAATTTTTCACCAGTTTATTATAACAAAATAGAACTGTAAATCCAAACGGAATTTAATTATTTCCCGAATGGGGGATATTCACCAATATAATAGTATTTATGTAGATTACGCACGCCGCTGCGTTACTGCAGGCCGAGCTTGATCGATTACCGATCAGAGATAATTGGCATTATCCGTATCCGGAAGTATCACTGTTCTCAGCTCAGGGATTTAATAAAAAGTGCGGCGAGAAACCCTGCAAGGGTTGACAGCCCGACGATCGCTCCTCCCTGTTCAAAAGCTTCCGGAAGCATTGTTTCGGCAATCATCGTCAGCATCGCCCCGGCCGCTACGCCTTCTATCACCGCCATCCAGTAATGAGGGATGTCCCTGAAGAACATATTGCCGGCAAAGGCGCAGAATCCGGCCATGATTGCGATCGAAGACCACATGATCATTATCTTCTTGAAAGAATATTTCTGCTGTTTCATAAGTACGGAACTGGACATGGCCTCGGGAAGATTTGCCAGAAATACTCCCGCGAATAAAGGCCATGGAATATCCGTTTTAGCCGAAATGGAGATACCTATCACTAACGATTCGGGAATGCCGTCCAGAAGGTTGCCGAGCCATATTCCCAATGCCGCATCGCCGTGGGATCGTGCCGCTTCACCTATATCATGTGCCGTTGCCCGGAAATCCATATTCTCCAAGTATTTGGATGTCTCCTTTTTCCATCTCAGGGCTACATCCTCGGCAAGAAGCTTTTTATTCGCAAGGTCTTTGCTCCTTTCATCGAGGAGTTTATGAACTGCCAGACGCACATCCGGGGACATTGCCAGAACTTTATCGAAATCCGCCTTGTACATCTTGAAAGCCACCGTTTCTTCAACTGCCCTTACGGTCGCGGAACGAAGAGCACCCGTGACCATAGACATCTCGCCGAAGACCTTCCCCTCCGAAAGGTCGGATACATGCTCCCCTCCCCTGGTCACGCTCACTTTTCCTGTATCTATCATATAAAGGGAGTCTCCCGGGCTCTGCTCTTCGAAGATCACTTCAGCAGGAGCGAACCTTACTTCGTATACGGAGGGTACGATCCTGGCTATCTCCTCAGGAGGAAGAGCAGAAAGGATATCGGATCTTGAGAGATGTTCTATGATCTCTTTCGCCCTTTTCCTTTTGAAAGCGGAAACGAAACGGTTCACTGTGGTCGTTTTCCTGAAGAAAGCGCCGATCTTGTCCAATCCGTGGCTCAGGATTTCATAAAGAAGGCCTCCGGCCACTGCGCCCAAAGCTACCGGCCAGAAACCGGCTACATGGAAGGAATGGGCTATTATCTCTATGGTTAGAGCGAAAAGGAGCGCACCTCCTCCGAAGGCCATGAAGGCGGAGGTCACTTTCACGCCGGGCTTTACGGTAAGCCCTAAAAGAGAGCCGAGAGGAAGAGACAAAGCCGCAAAAAAACCGATAAAAGCTGCAAATATGGCCAAACTACCCGACATGAAACCCTCCTATCCTGCTGATCGCTGATCTTTTTCAGCGCCCAGGGCACTCTACCCGCGGATCCCGGAAATGCCGCCGCGTCCTTCTTCTATTTCCAGTTTATCTTGATATTTCTGATCGTTCTCCCGCTTTCTTTACTTTCCATTACCTGTACATCGACAGATTTACCGCCGCTTATCTCGATAGCTCTTGTGATCCAGCCCCGTATCCTCTCGGCGATATAAGGGTTCCAGTTCTCGAATTCCGATATCCTGAGATCGGCATGATCGGATTCGAGCTTTACGAGCTCCATCTCTGAAGGATTATAGTATGTCGGCAGTATCCTGCCGGCCTTCTTGATGATAAAGGAAGGCGAACCGATCTTCACGAAGACTTTGTAAATGCCTTTAAGCGAATAATCCGCGCTGAAAACCCCGCAATCATATGCTCCTATCAATGAACCACCGTGGAAGATATCGCAGATCTTCCTCGTGGGTTCTATCAGGGCATGGTCCATAAGATACCATTGCGCCGCAAGAGGATTCTTCATTATATATTTCGATTCTTCGCTCAATGCATTGAACCATTCATTGTAACGGGAAGGGAACTTCCCCTTGACATACTGAGGCAAGGTTACGACCGCGATACCTTTTACTTCCATATGACCTCCTTTATTTGTTGTTATAGATATTGCGGAATATCTCCGCATCTTCGCCGTTGAATTCGATATTCCGTCTTTTTAAAACGGTTATTGCCGTTTCCATAGCCTTTTCCAGATCGTACACGATCCCCTTTTCCGGGCCGCCCCAATAGAACGAGGGATATTCCTTTCTGAAAAATCCGCCGCCGAACAAGTTAGACGAGAATCCGATCACTGTTCCGCTGTTCAGAAGGGTCCCTATCCCCAGTTTGGAATGGTCGCCGCAGAATGTGCCTATCTTGCTCGAGCCCGTTCCCGCCGTCTTTCCCCGTTGGATCACATTGATCTGTCCGTAGGTATTCTTAAGGTCGGATGTCGTTGTCAAGGCACCGAGATTCGTGAAAGAACCGAAGATCGAATGCCCAACGAAACCTTCATGATATTTATTGCAGTACGGGTATAGGATCGATTGCTCGATCTCCCCGCCCGCTCTGGAATCGTTGAAGACGGACGAACCGCTTCTTATCTTTGCACCCAGTATCTGGGCGTTCTCTCCGATATACGACGGCCCCTCTATCCTCGAGAACGCATTGACTTTGGCACTTTTATCGATATATACGGGACCATTCTTGATATCTATGAACACATGCTCTTCTATCTTCGCTCCTTCGGCGGCAAAGTATCCGGTGACTCCGAGGTGTTCGAAATCTTCCTTCAGCATGCGCGGATTCTCACTCATCATTTCCCAGATGCCTCTGAACACGAGAGGAATTCCGGAGCGGATCTTTTTGCTTCCGTCACCGGCGACAGCGAACAAGGTCCCGTTGCTGTCGTGCACGGCCGCATTATGTTCTAGACACGAAAGGGTTTCAAGCGCTTTAAACCCCATAAAAAGTGAATTCACGCGGATATCCTTTATCTCGGGATGCTCCCGGCTGAAAAGTTCCGCCCTTTTATGATTATTCATCATTCCGTAATAGAGTTCGGAAAGAGGCCTTGAAAGCGCCAAAGGATAGAACTGTTCAACACCGCTCAGGTCATATAAGATCATCATAATGAAGATACTCCTTTAAAACGGGATTATTCTTAAGTTCGGTCTCAAGATCGGTTTCACTCATATGCCCGGGCCTTATCCGGCATTCCGGGCCGAACTTCGCTGCAAAGCCCCTCAGGCTTTTTGCCATCTCATATTCATCGCCGCCGAAAAGATCGGTCCGCCCTATTGAATTTTTAAAAAGAAGGTCGCCGCAGAAGAGATCTTCTCCCGCCTTGTACACAAGCGAACCCGGCGTATGTCCCGGAAAAAGGAAGTATTCGATCCTCTCTCCGTATAACTCCAAAACGCCGGAACGTGAGCCCAAAAGACGCGGACGGGCGATATCGATCTCATCTGTGTTCAGAAATGTTGCCAATGTTCCTCCCATCTTGAAGAAATCAAATTCATCCTTCGAAAGATACACTTCCGCTCCGAGGTCCTTCTCAAGCTCAGGTACGCCGGCAGAATGGTCGATATGGCAATGCGTGAGAAGCACGGACATCTTCGAGAATTTTTCTCGGGCAAGTTTTTTCCTTATCCCGATCTCACCGGGGTCGATCACGATCAACCCATCTCCGCAATGCAGCAGATAACAATTCGTACCCGCATCCCCTACGGCGAACCTTTTAATTTCCATTTTTTAAAAGCAGATATCCTCCGTAAAGCGCAGCATCGCTTAAAAACCTTGCTCTTACTATCTTCACATCGTCCAGAAAAGCACGGGTCACATTCTTTTTCAGATATTCCTTGGCAGATGGCAGGATGAATCTGAGGGCTTTTCCCACTCCGCCGCCGAGGGCGATCACATCGGGATTGAATGTATTAATGAGCGTTTTTAGACCTGAGCCGAGATAAAGGCCCGTTTCCCGAAAGAATTCCAGGGCCATTTTATCCCCCTTGACCGCTTTTCCGTAAAGGCCCTTGGGCGTCCTTTCCGGAAGCGAGTCCACAAAAAACCTCCATTTTGCAGAATGCTCATGAAGCTTCTTCAGCCGTTTTCCTATCCCGTAAGCTGAGACGTAACTTTCCAGGCAGCCCTTGCTGCCGCAGCCGCAAGGCAAACCGTTAGGTTCGATATTTATATGGCCGAACTCGCAGGCAAAACCCGACTTCCCGCGAAGGATACGGCTGTCCTCGATATAAACTCCCCCCAGGCCTGTTCCGATGAAAAGGATGACGGCATTATTGAATTTTCCTTTGAGTTCTCTTTCGAATTCACCGAGCCCGGCAAGGTTCACATCGTTCTCAAAGATGCATTCCGTGCCAAGCAATCCCGTGAAATACTTTTTAAAGTTGACATTCTTCCAGCCTTTGAAATTTGCCGAATAGAGCATGATCCCCTTCTTCGTATCAAGAGGACCGGGCGAACCCATGCAGAAACCTTCGATATCTTTTATGCTTGAACCTTTCTTCTCAAGCATACCGAGGATCAGGGACCCTGCCCTTCTCAGAAAATCATCGGGACCGGAAACGGGGACGGTCGCCATGGCCTTTTTCCCGATCATCGAACCCTCACGGTCGAACATGGCTGCAACGGTGTTTGTACCTCCAAGGTCAAGAACTAAGCTGTATTTCTTTTTCATATGCGTCTGTCCAGTATCCTGTAGTTCAGGGCTTCGGTAAGATGATTGGCCTTGATCGTCCCGTTCCTGTCCATATCCGCTATTGTCCGGGCGATCTTCAGTATCTTTTTATAGCTCCGCGCGGAAAGGCTGTACATCTTCATCGCCTTTGCCAGAATATCGCGTGAACCCTGATCAATGGCGCAGTAACTTTCGATCTTTTTATCCGCTATCTTGCTGTTCAAGGAGAACTTATCTTGCTTATAGCGTTCATATTGTATCTTCCTCGTTTCCTCTATCCTTTCCCGGATCGTCGCCGATGATTCGCCTGCTCCCTTGTTCTGCAGGTCCTCCACGGGTACCGGCCTGACCTCTACATGAATGTCTATCCTGTCCATGATAGGGCCCGATATCCTTCTTCTGTAATGATCGATATCCTTGACCGAGCATGTGCATTCATGCGTAGGATCATTATAGTATCCGCAAGGGCAGGGGTTCATCGCCGCGATGAGTATGAACTCTGCAGGGAATGTGACGGATGTTCTTGCGCGGGATATCGTTATCGTACCGTTCTCAAGAGGTTCCCTCAAGCCCTCAATGGAATTTTTAAGAAATTCCGGGAACTCGTCCAGGAACAATACCCCTCTGTGCGACAGTGATATCTCGCCCGGCTTGGGATATTGGCCGCCGCCAAGAAGACCGATCTTGGATATCGAGCTGTGCGGATTGCGGAAAGGCCGGGTGAAAACGATCTCATTATTGACAAGCCCGGAAACGGAATGGATGCGGGTGACTTCAATAGCTTCACTCATTGTCATCCTCGGCATGATCGTAAGGATCCTTTTCGCCATCATGCTCTTGCCGGCGCCCGGAGGACCCGCCATCAGAATATTATGACCGCCTGAAATGGCTATCTCGAGAGCGCGCTTGACGAGATACTGGCCCTTCACATCGGCAAAATCTATATCGTAGCTATTCAATCTCCCGTTGTAGTCAGCGTATTCCACCTTAACCGGGACCATTTCGAGGTCCCCCTTGAGGAATTTCACAACGTCAAAAAGCGAATCGAACCCGAAGACGGAAACCCCCTCCACTACTGCGCATTCTTTTGCATTGGCGGAAGGAACCGCGATGCCGTCCATACCGAGCGCTTTCGCTAAAAGCGCAATGGAGATCCCGCCAGAGATCTTTCTCAGTTCGCCGTTCAAAGAGAGTTCTCCGGCAAAAAGGAATTTCCTGTCCGGCGCTTTCAGCACTCCCTGTTCGATGAGGATGCCGAGGGAAATCGGCAGGTCATATGAGGAGCCTTCCTTTCTGATATCGGCCGGTGCCATATTGACGATGATCCTTTTGATCGGGAATTCGAATCCGCTGCTCTGGATGGCGGTACGCACTCTTTCCTTGCTTTCTTTTACCGCATTATCGGGAAGGCCAACGATATTGAAACTAGTAAGCCCTCCTGAGATATCGACCTCTATCTCAACACATCTTGAATCAAGACCTTCTATCGAGGAGGAGAAGAGTTTTGTCACCATTGGAAGAACCCCTTTGTAAAGGTCAGCCTGTCATCGGTGATCGCTATCACTCCGAGAATAATGGCGCAATTCCCCGTGTCGTGGGTGCCCATATAGTACTTAGCAGCGCTTTTGATCCTTGAAACCTTGTTCCTTGTCACGAATTCCTCCGGTTCGCCGTATTCGGTCCCATGCCTGAACTTCACTTCGATGAAGCAGATATCATCGCCTTTTCTTGCGATAATATCGACCTCATTGCGGCCGAAAGTGAAATTCCTTTCCAGAATCTCCCATCCGTGCTGCCGGAGATAATCGGCGGCCATCCCCTCTTTTTTATTCCCTGTGGCCCTCTTATCTTTCAAAGAGGTCCTCCATAAGATATTCCGAAACGGGTCTGAAGCTCTTCCTGTGCACAGGGCACGGCCCTAACTTCTTCAGGGCTTCGAAATGCTCCCGGGTGCCGTAACCCATATTATGAGCGAACCCGTATCCCGGATAAAGGCCGTCATAGTATACCATGATCCTGTCCCGTATCACCTTGGCCACGATCGAGGCCGCAGAAACCGAGTACACCAGGCGGTCGCCCTTAATGACCGAGATCTGGGGGATTTCGAGGCCCTTCACTTTTAAGGCGTCGAGTATAAGATGGTCAGGCTTCACTTTAAGAAGCTTCACGCTTTTCACTACCGATCTTTTCGTAGCGTTCAGTATATTCTCCCTGTCGATCTCTTCATTGACAGAGATCCCTACCGAGAAGGCTTCCGCGCGATGACGGATCATTGTGAACAGTTCCTCGCGTTTTTTCGGAGTGAGCAACTTCGAATCATTCACTCCCGGGATCCTTTCCGAGATGATCACGGCGCCGACAACGACGGGGCCGGCAAGCGCGCCCCTGCCTGCCTCATCGATGCCGCAGATATGTTTGTATCCGCTCTCCCGGAGCGTCTCTTCAAGTTTTGAAGGGTCATCACCGGAGAACATGCCCGGCTTCATATCCTTATTCTGTGCCGGCTTTTATTTTGGCCGCTTTGCCCTTTCTTCCTCTGAGGTAATAGAGCTTCGATCTTCTAACCACTCCCTTTTTAATGATCTCGACCTTCTTAACGGTCGGGCCGTGAAGAGGGAAGGTCCTTTCGATCCCTACGTCCATCGAAACCCTTCTTACTGTGAAGGTCCCTTCGCAACTTTCGCCGGATCTTTTGATCACGACGCCCTGGAAGGCCTGCTGGCGCACCTTGGTCTCTTTCCCGGAATCTTTCTTCTTATCCTTTTTTTCCTTGCCGGTGCCTCCAGTCTCTACGACGGTGACCCACACTTTCACGGTATCTCCCACCGAAAAATCGGCAATGCTTTTGTCCTTCTTCGCTTCCTGCGAATAGTGTTCCTTTATTTCCTTAAGCACGTCTTTCATCTTTTTCCTCCTGTAATAATCTGTCTAATATAATAGATGCTGCGCTTCTAACCGATAGATGATTAAAGCCCGTAGTGCCTCTTACGGCGTCGAGCGTATAATCCGATTCCATCATTATCTCGTCGGGAATGCCCCATCCCGTTCCGAGAAGTATGAGATAAATTCCGTTCTCGCCGAATATCTTCTGTCTCAGCGTTTCGAAACTTATGCTGTTTGCGAACCTTTTTGCCGAAGTCGTAACGAGCTTCGGCTCCCGTTTTTCATTCTTTTTTATATCCCTGATTACATCCTCGAGATCGGATACTGCGGAAAGGATGGAAAGGGCTTTCTTCCTATTCCTGTTGTATATGCTCCCGAACCCTTCGTTCCAGTATTCGATGATCCGTCCGATAAGCTTCTTTTGAGCTGTTACAGGATTGACCACGTAATACCTTTTCACTCCGTAGGTCGCTGCGCACCTTGCGATATCGTGCACTGAAAGGGGCGTAATGGATGTCGATACGATCTTTTTCTCCTTGTTCAGCGAAGGGTAATTTAAAAGAGCGAGGTAAACGGAAGATCTCGGTCTTTTCATATCTTCTCCTGATTGTCCGCACGCCACTCGGCTATCTTCTTGTGATTGCCGGAAAGCAGTTCCTCCGGGACCTTCATCCCCTTGAAATCCCTGGGGCGCGTATACTGCGGATAATCCCTCTTCGCTTTGAGATTATACGTTTCGTTCTCAACGACCTCCGGGTCGAGTATCAGAGGATCGTAACGCGATACTGCTTCAATGAACGCCATTGCGGGTACCTCGCCCCCGAAGAGCACATATCTCCCTATCGAGATCTCGTCGTCCACGAATTTGAGGAATCTGTTATCCACACCCTCATAGCGGCCGCAAAAAAGGAGCAGATGCCCGTATCTGCGGAAGCGCTTTGCCCGGGCCGAAGTCAGAAGTTTTCCTCCGGCGCTGAAAAGCACCGTTCTTGTATCCTTCTTCTTCAAATTCGAATAGGCATTGTACAGGGGCTCCAGCATGAGGATCATACCCCTGCCGCCGCCGAAGGGATAGTCGTCCGTCTGGCGGTGCTTATACGGTGAGAAATCCCTGAGGTCATGTATCTTGATGTCAACAAGCCCTTCTCTACCTGCTTTGAGGAGCATTCCCGAGTTCTTGAACGGTTCCAGAAGTTCAGGGAATATTGTTACGATGTCTATCTTCACAGCATCGCGTCAGCCCGGGAGCTGAGGAGCACCCTTTTCTCTTCAATATCGAAACCTTCGATCAGCTCATCGAGTACAGGGATATTGACGACCGTTCCGTCCTCTTTTTTTATGTTCAGGATATCGTAATGCGGAGATTCGCTGAAACCGCATACTGTTCCCACATAACGGCCGGAGGCGTTAAAGCAAGTGAAGCCTTCGATATCCGAGTAGTAGATCTCGTCATCTCCCCGGGGCAGATCGCATTCATCTATAAAAACGGAATATCCGCAGTACCTTTCCGCATCGGACATGGTTCCGCACCCTTCGATCCTGATGATATTCGCGTTCTTGTGCCTCCTGCCCTCTTCAAGGACCACGGTGATCTCGTCGCCGTTCTTTCCTTCGAGATACAGGCGTTTTCCCGCAAGGCCGGCAAGTTCCACCGTCCATCCGGAATAGAGTTTCAGCTCCCCTTTATTCCCGAAAGCGCCGGTTATTTGACCGAGCAGTAAGCGTTCTTTACGCTTTTCCGTCATTGAACCTTACTTTGGCTCCCCGGCCGTGTTTGCGCGCCATTGCGTTAACAAGCGTCCTGATCGCGTTCGCGGTGCGGCCGGATTTCCCGATGACCTTGCCCACATCTTCCTGAGCCACATTTATCTCGAAGATAAAAGCAGAGGGGTCCTGGATCTCATCCACCCTTACCGCATCCTTATTATCTACTAATTCGCGGATGATCCCTTCAAGAATTTCCTTCATATCGCTCTCCGGGGATCTTTACTGCTGCGGGGCCGCCTCGGGTGCCGCTTCGCTTTCTTTCTTCTTGGGCACTCTTTCCGATTTCGGCCTTCCGAGAAGCTGTATCTCCTTGGGCTGAAGGACTTCTACCTTCTCGTCCTTTTTGTAGGTTTCATACCATTTGAAGAAACCGTATTTCCGAAGAAGGGTCCTCACGACCTCGGTGGGCACCGCGCCTTTCTTGATCCAGCCGGCAATCTTGCCGGAATCCACGTCAAGTTTCAATTTTCCGTGAATGGGATCGTAAAACCCGAGCTTGTCGATGAAAACGCCGTCGCGGGGTTCGCGCGAATCGGCGACTATCAGCCGGTAATAGGGCTGATGCTTCTTTCCAACTTTTCTTAGGCGTATCTTTATAGCCATAAAACCTCCGTTCCCATATATTACATAGGAAAGTTCATATTCTTGAACATCTTTTTGAAATTGCTTTTCTTCATCATTTTTTTCGACATCTCGAAATTCTTGATGAACCTGTTCACATCGTCAAGTGAGTTCCCGCTGCCTTTTGCTATCCTTTTCCTACGCGAGAAATCAATCGTTCTCGGGTCTATCCTTTCGGCAGGCGTCATCGAGAGTATCATCGCTTCGATATGCTTGAGGTCGTTCTCGGTCGGAATCTGAGCGCGCATCTGTTTATTCATTGAGGAAAAACCGGGAATCATCTCCATTAGCGATTCCAGGGAGCCCATCTTCTTCAGTTCCTTCATCTGCTCCAGGTAATCATTGAAATTGAATTCCGCTTTTAGAAGTTTCTCAACGCTCTCCTTGGCCTTCTCCTCGTCGAAACTCTCCTTTGATTTTTCTATGAGCGTGAGAAGGTCACCCATCCCGAGTATCCTGCTTGCCACTCTTTCCGGATAAAAATATTCCAGATCCCCTATCTTCTCTCCGGTCCCTGCGAAGATAACGGGCGCGCCGGATATATGCCGTACGCTCAGCGCGGCTCCGCCCCTTGTATCGGAGTCGAGTTTAGTCAAAACTGCGCCGGTAACGGACAGTTTCTCATGGAATTCCTTGGTCATAACGGCCGCCTGCTGGCCGATCATAGCATCGACGACGAGTACGATCTCATCGGCTTTGGCCAGTTTCTTGATGTCGAGCGCTTCGTCCATCAGGTCCTTGTCTATGTGCAGCCGGCCGGCCGTATCGAGAAGGAGAAGTTCGCACCCCGTCCTCTCCGCATGCTCTCTTGCTTTTTTCGCAATCGCGGCAGCCTTCTTCTCGCTGTTCTCGAAAAAATCCAACCCGTTGCTTTTTGCGAGTATCCTCAACTGTTCGATAGCGGCGGGTCTGTTCACATCGCAGGAAGCGACAATGACCTTGAATCCCTTCGCTTTGAAAAAATATGCGATCTTGGCAGTATTGGTCGTTTTCCCCGAACCCTGCAGTCCTACGATCTCCCAGACATTAAGGCGGCCGCGCTGCGGTTCCAAGATAAATTCTTTCCCGCCGAGAACGGAAGTGAATTCCTTATAGACGATATCGATAATCTGCTGGTACGGCGTTAGCGATTGAAGGACCTTCTCCCCTACAGCTTTCTCCTTGATGGCGGCTATAAGATCAGATGCGGCTTTGTAATGCACATCGGCCTCGAGAAGAGCTATGCGCACTTCCCGGAGGATTTTCTCCACCAGATCCGCAGTCAGGTGTTTTCCCTTGAGCTTGCTCAGTATCGCGTTAAGTTTATCCTTGATGTTCTCAAGCATTCCTTGTTTCCTTCTCCGCTTTTCTGTAGAGCATTTCATTTTCCTTTTTCATGAAATCGAGCATGCCGCGCATCTTCGATACGCCGAGTTCCGATTCAATCTTCTCGAGCCGGACCAAGCCCCTGTTTATAACATCATATACGCACTGCCTTGATACGGAGCATTTCTCGCCTATCTCCTCCAGCGTGCAGTTATCCACATAATACATTGCAAGATAGGTCCTCTGCTTTCTGGAAAGCAGAGCCCCGTACACTTCAAGTAATTGTCCGGCTCTGAAAAAATCTTTGTTTTTCATATACGGATTATAATGGATTTTTAATTTTAAGTCAAGTTTTTTTTTTGACTTAGCAATAAACTGGGAATTATATTTATTGCATATTTCGTTAATTGATTCTTTGAAAAGGACATCGCATGCCGCAATAACATTCCCCTGTATGTCCGTGATGCCGAGCTCCTCTTTTACCATCCTCGTTCCGTCTTCGGCGTATTCATAATGCTTAGTCAGAATGCGCTCCCTGTTCCCGTACGCATACGGTCCCTTTATTAGTTTGCTGAATGTTTTTATTAATATTTACATTTTTCGCTTTTTAGTGAATAATATGAGGGTAATTATTATTGTTAATATTACACATATCATCTTGCATGTTCTCAATAATCCCGATAATACTATTTCAATATAAACACGGTTTTTATATTTATATTTTGTGAATTCATCGTATTGCTTTATAAATGAGTCTGTATACGTATCATAAGAAAATAATTTCAGCGGTAGTAAAATAATAATTTTCTTACTATTATGCAGTCTTTGATATCTCACATAGTATTCCGGGGATGGAGACATAAATATTATATTCCCGTCCATTTGAAATACTTTAAAATCCTTTTTCGTAATAAAACTTTTGTATTTTAATTTGTTCGATGCAGATTGTCCGCTTTCTATATATTCTTTTGCATATTTTTTAAGTAAATGTCTTTCAGCATAAATCATATCATATTTATTTACTTTAAATAACACCCTTGAAATTCCAATTATAAGAAGTACAAGTATTGTAAAGAATATAATATTTTCTTTAAGAGTATTTCTTATTTTTAATACTATAAAAAGCAATATCAGTAATGAGGCTATAATTAATAAATACATTTTATAATATCTGTTATTATCATAAATATCTTTCCATTTCTGACCTGGCTCTAATTCATATGTAATTAATGATATTGTATCAGTTGGTTTTCTTGTACGGAAATATTTTCCCTTTATGAATACAGAATCTTTGTTTGTTTCAATATGAAGTGCACTAATTATTTCTTTATCAATTGGGAAAGAATCAGGAAAGATTTTCATATTTTGTGGATAATGTCCCTCTTTTTGGTAATATTGATAAAAATAATAATATAGATATTCTATTATCTCCTCCTCATTCCACATTGATGTCTGGCGCCTTATTCCGGGATAATTTATCATATAAATCATGCCAATATTAGCTATCAGCATTAATATCATTAATACCAGCAGTATTATTAATGAACTACTTCTTCTATGATTTCTTTTCTGATCATTAACATTATCATCCATGGAGAGCTCCTCCCTACTTGTTCTTCAAGCTACTTTAAATCATTTTTAGTTTGTGCTGTATATATATCGTCATTTCTCTGTGGATTATCAATATTTATCCCTAATTTACCCCAGATCTTCACCTCCTCATATGTAGCAATATATTCCGCCTTATTCCTTGATGATATAGGCTGTATCAGTAACATATATTGTATAATCATCTTCAGTCAAACCTAACGGATCCGTATAATTCACCGGGCTGTTCAGGCAGTAATGATATTTATTGAGGTTC